>DASXXB010000161.1:0-63713 GCA_036503355.1 Kribbella sp.
TCACCCTGCCGGTAGAGCTGGCAGTCGAGCACGCCGGCGCCGGACACCTGCAGCGGTACGCCGTCGTGCCGCACCAGGTTGGCCAGCACCTGACCGTGGTCCGGGTGGTGGTGCTTCGCATACAGCCGGTCGAGGTCCGCCGCGAGGTACGCCGTACGCTCACCGAGGACCAGCGCCGGTACGTCGCTGCGCGGCTCCTCCATCCACGACTTCTCCGGCGGATAGATCGGGAACGGCGGGATCCAGGTCAGCGCCTTGGTCCGGTCCGTCTCCACCACCTCCAGCTGACCGCCGAACGGCAGCACGTCGGTGTCGCCGCGGAAAACGTTTCGCTCCTCGATCCTGAGATAACTGTGGCTGTCGTAGTGCTCCCAGTCGGTCACCGCCCCGTCACCACAACGTTTTCCTTGATGCCGGACGCCGAGCAGTTCACCCACCAGCCAACGGTCCCGGCGATCACCCCACTCGTCGTAGAGCCCGGCCTCCCCGGAAACGACCAGCTTTCCGCCGCCTTCCACGTAGGCCGCAAGCTGCGCGCACTGGTCGTCGGTCAGCACGCCCACGTTCGGCACCACGAGAACCGCGAACCGTTTGTCCACCACGGCCGTCGGCAAGTACGGGATCCGCGCCCGAACGAGCGCATCCGCCCACCCGCGGTAGGGCAGCTGACTGATCTCCTCGGGTGAGTCCTTCCCGTGGAAGTCCACGCTCCGCTGGCTCCACAGCAGCCCGACCGTCGCAACCGGCTCGCGATCGACCAGGAACTCCTGATGCGCCTCGTGCCAGGCGAACAGCGGCTCCGCGGTCGCGTACTGTCGCCGGTCGTCGTGCACCGAGCCGATGTGGTGCCACCACGGCTGGATGCCGCCGGCCCAGCCCTCGATCGCCCACAGCCGCGCCTCCGGCCCGGGTTTGCTCCCGAGCCGGAACGTGGGCGTCCCGGCGTCGTACATCGCCGTACTCTCCGGGATGAGCGTGTCCCAACCGAGCAGGCCGTGCAGCCGCTTGCCCGAGTCGGCGTTCGCCTGGAAGCCCGACTCCTCGTGCCGCCACTGTGAGTCGAGCATGAAGATCTCAGCCCTTCGGCAGATCTCCGCGTCGTCCCGCAATCGTTTGCTCTGGGCAACGAGCTCGCCGCCGTTCATCCCGATCCACAGGCAGTCGTCGCCGCCCTGGCGACGCGTGACCTCGTTGTTGAGGTCCCACACGTCCAGCCGGCGATCGTAGCTCCAGCGGATCCACTGTTTGTAGACCGGGTCGGACCAGTCCGGCGCCGCTGGAAGGTCCTGCCCGAAGCTGTCGCGGCAGTTCGGGCAGTAGCAGATCGAGTCCCGTCCAAGGCCGCTCCAGCTGTTGTCGGTGATCCCGTCCGGCGCGGACCGGTCGATGATCTCCTCCAGGATGCCGGTCAGGAATTCCTTGTAATACGGGCCGGTCACGCAGGCGACGTACAACTGACCGGCCCGGTAGGGGTTGCCGTCGGCATCGATCGCGAACCAGTCCGGGTGCGCGTCGTACAGCGGCTGGTGCGCGCGGTTGGAGTCCATCCGGGCCAGGACGGTCAGGCCGTCCTTGCGGGCCAGCTCGGTGATCTCGCCGTACAGGTCGCGGTCACCGAGGTACTCCGCGCGGTGCTGCAGCTCGAACTTGCTCGGGTAGTACGCCACGATCCCGCCGGCGTTGACGATCACTCCTTGGACCTTGGTACGGCGCCAGTGCTGCCGCCACCAGTCGGCGTCGTACCGCGCCGGATCCTTCTCGGTGAGATTCGTCTGCGCCCAGCGGAACGTCCTGTGGTACCAGGGCTTCACGGAAGACTCCGGACCGCGTCGCCGGCGCCGGAAAGGTTTTCCAGCAGCATTTCCGAGTATTTCCGGCTCAGCACGACTCCCTCCGCGCCGCCCTCGAAGGCGGCCAGTGTCGCGTCCCGCACGGACTCCCGGGTGCACCGGGTCAGCTCGCCCTCGTTGTCGTCCCAGTTGATCTTGGTCCCGACGTCCCGCGGCGACTCCAGGCCGCGCTGCTTGGCCACCCCGACCGGGATGTCGATGTCGATCCCCGGGTAGATCTTGCTCTGGCCCCCGACACCGGCAACGGCCCGCTCGGTCTCCCGCCGTACGTAGTCCGCCGTGAACCCGGTCTGGGGCAGCTTCTCGTAGTCTCCCTCGTCGAGCTGCAGCAGCTTCATCATCAACGGGTAGACGTCCTCGGGCTCCGCGTCGGCGAACAGCGCGCCGCAGATGCTCTTCACCCACGTGAAGTACCGCGGGCCGGCGCAGTTGTTGTAGATGACCACCTTGATGAAGTCCGAGAACTTCGCCATCTCGGTGTAGTCCTGGTCGGCGCGATAGAACGGGCTGAACGAGATGTTGTGGTAGACGTGCCAGCCCACCTGGACCTCGGGCGAGATCGCCTTGGTCACACCGTAGATGTCGCGGTACAACTGCCGCTGGCTCTCCGTCCACAACGTCTGCCAGGCCAGTACTTCGGGGAAGTTCAGCAGGATCCGCCAGAACGTCACGAACGCCCCGTCCACCGGGCGCTCGCCCGCGCCGACGCGCTGGTTCCACTCGACCAGCTCGCGGTACCCCTGCATCGCCTTGTTGACGTCGATGCCGCGCTCGCGGGCGACCGTGCGGCAGTGCACGCAGAAACACCCGATTTCCGAGACGTCGACCGTGCCCTGCATCAGCATGTTCAGCGGGCCCGGCCGCTCCGAGCACCAGGCGAGTCCGTCGAGCTCATAGCTCTGCACGTAGTCCTCGACGAAGCCGAGGTGCCAGTTGCGGTAGTCCGGGTTGTTGAAGCACGGGCGCCGCCCCGGCCGGCCCCAGGCGTCCACCTCGAGCACCTTGGCGAAGTTCGGGTACGTACGCAACTCGCGCGCCCCGCCGCTCTCCTCCATCCAGGCGTAGGACTTGATCCCGCGCTCCTTCGCCTTCGGGATCACCTCACCCAGCAGGTCGAGCGACGGATGCTCAGGTGCGCGGCCGGCCGCGCCGAGCACGGTGTTGCCGTAGTACTGCGGGTGTGGTGTCGCGTAGTTCCCGCCGACCCAGCCCAGGTCGTACTCCTGCCCTCCGTGATCCGGGATCGGGTGCCCCGGGATCTGCCGCCCGCCGGTTCCCCGGGTCCAGGTCGGCGTGGCCAGGAACAGCGCGTTCACCGCGCCGCGCTCGGCCAGGATGTCGAGTGTCCGGTCGACGCCTTCGTCGACGAACGAGATGGCTCCGATCTGCATGGCAACGACCCGATCGGGCACGATGCTCACCCCTTCATTCCTGTCATCGTGATGCCTTGGATGAAATAGCGCTGTGCAAAGAGGAAGACGACGATCACCGGTACGACCGACACGGTCGCGCCGCACATCAGCAGACTGATCTGGGTGAAGTACTCGCCCTGGAACTGGGCGAGGGCCACCGGCAGCGTCTGCAGGTTCTCGGACGTGATGTAGATCAGTGGCCCGAACAGGTCGTTCCACGACTCGAGGAACGTGAACACCCCGATCGCGGCCAGCGCCGGCTTGGTCTGCGGCAGCATGATCCGCCAGTAGATGCCGAACGTCGACGCTCCGTCGATCTTGCCGGCGTCCTCCAGTTCCTGCGGGATCGTCAGGAACGACTGCCGCATCAGGAACGTCGCGAACACCGGCGTGAGCACCTTCGGCACCCACAGCGGGTACTGCGTGTCCACCCAGCCGATGTGCTGGAAAACGATGTACTGCGGGATCAGGTACGCGATGCCCGGGATGATCGACGTACCGAGCAGGACCATGAACGCGAGATCCCGGCCGGCGAACCGCAGCCGCGCGAACGCGTAGCCCGCCATCGAGGCGACGATCAGGATGCCGACCACGTTCAGCCCGGCGAGCTTCACGCTGTTCCACAAGAACACCGGGATCAGCTCGAACACCTGCCGATAGTTGTCCCAGTGCGCGTCCGTCGGCAGGAACTTCGGCGGCACGCTCAGCACCTTCGCCTCGGGCCGCAGTGACGCACTGATCATCCACACCAGCGGCGCGAGGAAAACGACGGCGAACAAGGACATCACGACGTATTGCGAGGTCTTGGAGACGACTCTCATGTGTAGAACACCCACCTCTTCTGCAGCTTCCACTGCAGGTAGGTGACGGCCGCGATCACCACGAACAGGACCCACGACATCGCCGAGGCGTAGCCGACCTTCCCGTAGCTGAACGCGTTCTGGTAGATGTTGTAGATGTAGACGCTGGTCGCATGTCCCGGCCCGCCCTTCGTCATCACGTAGATCAGGCCGAAGACCTGGAAGGTCGAGATGAACTGCGTGATCAGCAGGAACAGGAAGTGCGGGGTCAGCAACGGCAGCGTGATGAACCGCAGTCGTTGCCACGCACCCGCGCCGTCGAGCTTGCCGGATTCGAACAGGTCGCCCGGCAGCCCCTGCAGGCCGGCCAGCAGGATGATCATCGGGTAGCCGATGCCCTGCCAGACGCTCACCATGATCACCGCCGGCATCGCCCAGGACGAGCTCGACAACCACTGCGGACCGGTGATCCCGGCCTGGTGCAGCAGCCCGTTGATCACGCCGTTGTCGGGCTGGAAGAACCAGAACCAGACGAACCCGATCGCGACGACGTTCGTCACGTACGGCGCGAAGTACGCCGTCCGGAAGAACGCGACGCCGCGGATCGGCCGGGCGCACAGCAACGCCAGCACCAGGCCGATGCCGATCGTCAGCGGGATGCTCGCCAGCGTGAAGTACACCGTGTTCTTGAACGTCTGCAGGAACAGCGGGTCGTCGGCGAACATCGCGGTGAAGTTCTGCAGCCCGACGAACTTCGGTGCCGCGATCCCGTTCCAGTCGGTCAGCGACGCGACCATCGAGACCAGGATCGGGAAGAACTGGAACGCCACCACCCCGACCACGATCGGGCTGATGAACAGCCAGCCGGTGAGGTTCTGCCGGCGCCGCGCCCGCCGGATGTCGGCGCTGTGGACGGCCCCGGCGGTGTCGCGCGCCATCGTGATGGTTGCCATCGACATCAACCCTTCAAGGCGGTCTCCACCTGGGACTTGACGCCCTGGAGCACGTCGCCGACCGGCTTCTCGCAGTTGTACGCCGTGTCCAGCGCGGGCCGGTACAGCTCCCGGGCGCCGATCGTGTTCTTGGTCTGGTTGGTCGCGGTCAGATGCTTCGCCGCCTCGGCGAACAGCCCGATGTGCGCGGGCGCCTTTCCGTTCGGCGCCAGCCCGGCCGCGGCCTTGAGGTTGATCGGCGTGAACGCGCCGCCCTGCAACAGGATCTTGCCGCCGTCCTCACTGGCGAGGTACTTCAGCAGATCCCAGGCGGCGTCGGGGTTCTTCGCCTTCTTCGGGATGCAGAACACGATCACGCTGGACTCGGTCTTCTGCTCCACGTCGGCCGGCGGCGGCGCGACGTCCCAGGTGAAGTCCTTGATCGTCTGCCGCAGGTACGGCACGGTGCCGAAGGTCGCGAACATCATCGCGATCTTGCCCTGGGCAAACATCTGGTTCTGCACGTTGTCCTGCTGCAGCGCCGACCACGGCGGCTGCACCTTGTCCTTGCAGGTCAGGTCGGTCGCCCACTGCAGCGCCTCGGTCTCCTTCGTGCCGGACAGCGTGAACTGCGTGCCGTCCTTGGAGAAGATGCCGGTCTCGCTGCCGTGGTTCACCGTGAACGTCTGCTCGTAGCCGGTGTCCAGGTAGACCAGGGCGCCGTACTGTTTCTTGGCCGGGTCGGTGAGCTTCTTCGCCGCGGCCTCGAAGTCGGACCACGTCCACCCGTCCGGCGACCAGGTCGTGGGCGGCAGCGGTACGCCGGCCTGCTTGAAGAGATCGACGTTGTAGAAGATCAGCCGCGGCTCGTACCCGAGCACCCACGCCGTGTGCGAGCCGTCCGGCTGCTGCGGGAAGTCGAACGTCTCCTTGGCGAACTGCGACGTGTCGAGCTTGTCCTTGTCGATGTACGGCTTCAGGTCGAGCAGCGCACCCTGCTGCGAGAAGCCGCGGACGAAGTCGTCGTTGATGCGCATCACATCCGGCGGGCTGCCGCCGGCGATCAGCGTGCGCATCTTGGTGTCGTACTCCTGGGTGACCGCGGGCTGGATCGTGACCTGCGTCCCGGACTCCTTCTCGAAGGCCTGGATCGCCTGCTCCAGCGGGTTGCCCTTGACCTGCTCCCAGTTCAGGAAGCTCAGGCCCTTCTTCTTGCCGCTACCAGCGGCGTTGCCGTTGCTGCCACAGCCGGCCAGGACACCGCCGGCGGCCAGTCCCGCCGAGATCGATCCGAGGCCGGCGAGGAACCGGCGGCGGCTGAGGTTGGAGAGGTAGGTCTGCACCGGAATCTCCCATCCGCGAGGGATGAATACGTATCCAATCTACTATTGGATACGTATACAGTCCCGTGTCGGCGTGGTCAACGGCCCGTGGCGACACTCTTCAGTAAGGTTCACATCTCGGAACGAGGGGGTGCGGAGGATGACACGACAACCGACGAGTCGCGATCTGGCCAGGCTGGCCGGGGTGTCGCAGGCGACCGTGTCACGGGTGCTGACCAACAATCCGAACGTCAGCGCGGAGACCCGCGCGCGGGTTCTGCAGGTGCTGAAGGACGCGAACTACACGCCGAACGCGCTGGCCCGGGCGATGAAGACCGGGCGGACCGACACGATCGGCGTCTTCATGACCCGCGTGACCAGCCCGTTCCACGCCGAGCTGCTGGACGAGATCGGCCGGGTGCTCAGCTCGATGGGCCTGCACATGATCCTGTGGAACATCGAGCACGACCCGGAGGAGACCGTCGCGGAGGTCCTGCACCAGCGGCTCGTCGACGGGTTCGTGCTCACCTCGGCGACGTACGACTCACGGCTGCACACGATGGCGCTCGCGTCCGGGACACCGACCGTCCTGCTGCACCGCGGCATCGACGGGCTGGACTGCGACCAGGTCGTCGGCGACAACTGGCAAGGCGCGTACGACGCCGGTCGGTACCTGGTCGACCACGGGCACACCGACATCGGTCTGGTGACGCTGACCCACACCGGGAGCACCTCCCGCGACCGCGACCTCGGCTTCCGGGCCGCGCTTGCCGATGCCGGCGTGAAGATCAAGCCCAGCAACGTGGTCTCGGTGGACGTCCCGCACTCCGCCGGGCACGCCGCCGCTGTCAAGCTGCTGTCCCGCAAGAAGCCGCCGACCGCGATCTACACCGTCACCGACCTGCTCGCGTTCGGCATCCTCGACGGCGCCCGGGCCCGCGGCGTCCGCGTCCCCGACGACGTCTGGGTGGTCGGCTTCGACAACACCGAACTGGCCGCCTGGGAGTCGTTCGACCTGACTACCGTCGACCAGCCCGTGCACGAGATTGTGGAGACCGGCATCGAACTCCTCCGCGACCGCATCCTCGACCCCGACCGCCCGACGCAGGTCGTCACCCTCCCCTGCACCCTGGCAATCCGAGGCTCAACCGCGAACCGGCACTAACCGAGCTAACTGAGCTAAGTGAGCTTCGGCAGGACGTCGCGGAGGATCTTGGCGTGGTCCTCCGGCCTGGACAGGCCCAGGTTCATCGTGTTGACGCACAGGTGGGTGGCGCCGAGGTCGCGCCAGCCGTCCGCGAAGGCGCGCCAGTCCTGCTCCGGTACGGCGCCCAAGGTCAGGCGGGCCTCGATGCCGACGGACTGCGGGTCCCGGCCGGCGTCCTCGGCTGCCCGGCGGATGACTTCGACCTGTTCGCGGGCGTGGTCGTCCGGCGCGGACTGCGGCATCCAGCCGTCGCCGATCCGCCCGGTACGTCGCAGTACCGCATCCGCTCCGCCTCCGAACCAGATCGGGATCGGACGACCGGGCAGTGGGTTCAGCCCCGCCTCCACGATCTCGTGGTACTTCCCGTCGTACGAGACGACCGGGTCCGCCCAGAGTGTGCGCAGTACGTCGACCTGCTCCTCGAGGAGTGCTCCGCGCTGCTTGAACGGTACGCCGAGGGCCTGGTATTCGACCTGGTTCCACCCGATGCCGACGCCGAGGCGCAACCGGCCGCCGCTCAGGACGTCGACCTCGGCCGCCTGCTTCGCGACCAGCGCGGTCTGGCGTTGCGGCAGCACGAGTACGCCGGTGACGAGTTCGAGCGTCGTCGTGATCGCCGACATGTAGCCGAACAGCACGAAAACCTCGTGGAACAAGGACTTGTCGGTGTACCCGGTCCAGCCCGGCCGGTTCGCCGGGTCGGCACCGAGGACGTGGTCGTAGGCGAGCACGTGGTTGTACCCGGCTGCCTCGACGGTCGTCGTCCACTCGCGAACCGTGGCCGGATCCGCCCCGATCTCGAGCTGCGGGAACACCGCACCGATCTTCACTGCGCCTCCAATAGGTCGACAAGTCCGTTGACCGCCAGCTCGAACGGCTCGGTGGAGCCTGCCGCGCGAGCGAGTACGTATCCACCCTGCAGTACGGCGGCAATCGTCGCCGCCGTACGCTCGGCGTCGAGCGACTCCGGGTACTCGCCGTGACGCTTGCCCTCAGCAACCACCTCGGCCAGCCGGGCGCGCAGCCACTCGAACGTCTCGGCGACCGGTGCCCGCAACGCCGGATCCGCAATCACCTCCGGATCCGCGGCGAGCCGGCCGACCTGACATCCCTTCAGAACGTCGCGTTCCCGCCCGAGATAGCCGGTGATCCGCTCGGTCGCCGTACCGTCCCCGCCCAGCTGCACCTCGGCCGCCGCGCGTAGCTCCGCCCCCGACCGCTCGATCGCCGCCTTCGCCAGCTCCGCCTTCCCGGCGAAGTGGTGATACATACTCCCCTGCCCCGCCTCCGCGGCCCGCTGAATGGCCTTCGGCGAGGTCCCCACATACCCCCGCTCCCACAACAACTCCTGCGTACTGCGAATCAACCGCTCCACCGTCTCCACCCCACCCACTGTACCCACAGGTACAGCGGGTGGGGGTGGAGCACAGGTGTCAGCTGATGGTGAGGATTTTGTTGACCGTGTAGGCGGGGGCGTGGTCGGTGTCGCCGGGGAAGTAGACGCGGTAGGCGATCTGGCCGCGGGTCGCGGGCCTGATGCCGAAGGCGTACTTGCCCGACGTGCTGAGCTTCACCGAGGCGATCGACTTCCACACCTTGTTGCCGTACTGCTGCAGGTAGACGGGATGCCCGTAGTGCGCCGGCAGCACGTACCCGCTGAACGCGGTCGTGCCACCGAGACGGATCGACGACGGCGACAACGTCGCGGAAATCGTCGGCCGGACCTGCACCGTGACGTCCACGGTACGAGTACCCATCAGGCCGGCGTTGCCCGGGAACGTCAGCATGTAGACCGACGACACCAGCGGCTTGTGCACCACCGAGAGCGTCCCCGTCGACGAGGTCTTCAACGCTGCCAGCAACGTGAACTTCGTCGAGGTCTTCGGCCGCACGTACACGTTCACCGGCAACCCGGCGTACGCGATGTTGTCGATGCGCAGCGTACTGCCCTTGATCGTGAGCGATCCGCCGTAATTGATCAGCGTCGACGACACCGCGATCCCCGACTTCATGCCGAGCAGCTGCTTGATCGCGATCGGGCTGTAATGGCCGGTCCGGTCGAGCACCCAGGCGGCATAGGTGTACGTCGTACTCTGCGCCAGGCCGGTGTTCTTCACCGCGGTGCCGGTGCCCGCGTAGACGAGCGTGCCGGTCGTCGGCGTCGGCGCCTTGCTGCCGACGTTGCGCCGTACGATCACCTGGTCGAGGTCCGGCGTCGGCGGGATCGTCCAGGCGAGGTTCGCGGCCAGGTACGCGCCGCTGCCGGTGAATGTGGTCAGCGCCTTCGGCGCCAGGTCGGCCGTGCTGAAGACCGTCCGGAACCCCGGCACCTCGGCGCCGTTCGTGTCCAGCAGGCCCCAGCCTTCGATCTTGTACGGGTGGTTGTCGAGGAGCGGCTGCTGCGGCGTGATCGTGGCCGTCCGGGTCGCGGCGTCGTACGTGGTGACCGCGTTGAGCTGCAGGTCGGTCTTCCCGTCGCGCAGCAGCACGTTGGCGCTCTGCACGGAGTTCGGCTCCATGTCCTGCGCGAACGTCACCTTCGGCACCGCCGTCGCCGCTACGCCGGCCGCGAGGTTCGCCGGCGAGACGTCACGGAGCGGGTACGCCGGACCCGTGGCCGCAACGCCCGAGGTGCTGCTCGCCACGGTCAGGCTGTACGGACGGAGCACCCGTGAGCCGTTGTAGTTGCGAACCGCGACGTACACCGTGCCCGCATCCGCCTTCACGTGGGTCTCCGCGAGCAGCGGACCCCAGAGCGGGCCCTTGACCGGGTCGACGTACGGGAACTCGTTCTCGGCGTGACCGAGGAACTTCAGGTCACTGTTGTAGACGTCGACGACCGGGCCCTGGTTCTCGGGGTAGGAGCGCTCGTCGAACGGCGGGCTGGAGAGCGAAACCCGCAGGTCCTGCGCCGAGGCGACATCGACGGAGAACCAATCGACGTCTCCCTCGGTGTCGATCAGCCCCGACGCCGTGCCGGAGGCGGGCAGCTTCCGGGCCCGGGCCGGCTGGTCGTCGCCGTCCGCGGCCGCAGTCGAGAAGTCCTTGGTGAAGCGCCCGCCGAGAGCGGCGTACGCGTCGAGGATGCCGTGGCCGTAGTACGGGTCGTTGCCGCGCGGGCCTGCGTCGCGGGCGAGGACCTCGAGGCGCTGCGCGATCTGGGCCGGGGTGAGGGTCGGCCACTTGTTCTTCACCAGCGCGGCGACACCCGCGACGATCGGTGCCGAGCAGGAGGTGCCGGTGCAGTACCAGTACGGCAGGTAGCCGGGATCGGTCAGCGCCCGCGAACCGGTGGTCAGGATGTCCCATCCGGGCGCGGCGATGTCGACCCAGTCGCCGTACGAGCTGAAGTCGGTCAGCGCACCGCCCGCGTCGGTCGCGGCGACCGCGATGGCCTCCGTGTACGACGCCGGGTACTGCAGGTCGGCGCTGCCGTCGTTGCCCGCGGCCGCGACGACCGTGACGCCTGCGGTGACCGCCCTGCTGATCGCGTCGTGCAGGACCGGGTTGTCGCCCGGGCCGCCCAGCGACATGTTGACCACCTTGGCGCCGTGCGCGACCGCCCAGTCGAGGCCCTTGGCGATGACCTCGTCGTACCCGTCGCCGTTGGCGTCGAGCACCTTGACCGGCATCGCCTTGACGTTCCAGCCGATGCCCGCGACGCCTTCGGTGTTGTTCGCGGCGGCCGCGATGATGCCGAGCGTCATGGTGCCGTGGCCGTTGTCGTCGACCGGGTTCGGGCGGGTGCTGGAGACCGCGTTGTACCCGGGGACGAGATGACCGACGAGATCCGGGTGACCGGCGTCCACACCGGTGTCCAGGACGGCGACGATCTGGCTGCCGGTGGTCTTCGACAGGTCCCACGCCTGCGGCATCCGGACGGTGTTGAGGTACGCCGCCTGGTCGGTGCCGTAGAACTCGTCGTTCGGTACGGCGGTGGCGTGGCGCTTGTAGTTCAGCGAGGCCAGCTCGACGTTCGGGTCGGCCTTGACCTTCTTGAGCAGGTCGGCCGCGGGTATGTCGCCGGTGAGCTTCACGACGTTCGAGGACACCCGGTCGGTCGCCGTCGCGCCGGCGCGGGCCGCTGCGGCCTTGCGCGTCGCGGAGGTGGCCTTCGCCTTGAACTTCACCATCACGGCGTTCGGCTCGAACTCGGCCTTGGCGCCGGCATGGTGCGCGGCCATCGGCGGACGGTAGGGACGACGCGGTTCGGCGGCGGAACCGGCAGAGCCGGTCAGCGCGACCAAACCGCCCGCCACGACGGCCGCGGGCACAGCCAGACGCAGCAAACGGGCAGAACGGGACACGAGGGACCCCCAGGAAGAAGTGGACCGACCACTTCGGTCCCGGTGCTAGGGCATGTCTGGATTACCAAACATGCCCTAGATCGTTGGAACGACCCCCGGCGTTACAGATTTCCGGCTCTATGATCGCAACGTGTCGGCCACGGTGATCGCCACGAAGCTGTTCCCGCCGGCTCGGCGGTCCGAGCTGGTCGCACGACCGTGGTTGGTGGAGCGGCTGGACGGCACTCTCGAGCGCGGTCACCGGCTCACCCTGGTCTCTGCACCGGCCGGTTTCGGGAAGACGACGCTTGTCGGTGACTGGGCCTCGCGGCACAGGCAGGTGGGGTGGCTGTCGCTGGACGCCGGCGACAACGCGCTGCCGCGATTTCTGACCCATCTGTGGGCCGCGTTGCCCGGTATCCGGGTCCCGCTGCCCGCTGCCGACGTACCGACGACGGCCGCGCTGACTGCGATCGTCAACGACTACGCGGACCAGCCGGACCTCAACGCCGTACTCGTGCTCGACGACTACCACGTCATCGAGGCGCTCGACGTCCACGAGGCCGTGGCGTTCCTGCTCGACAACCTGCCGGACCAGCTCCATCTCGTCGTTTCGACCCGGGCAGATCCGCCGTTCCCGCTGGCTCGGCTTCGTAGCCGCGGGCAACTGATGGAGGTCCGCGTCGACGACCTGCGGTTCGCGGCGGCGGAGGCGGGCGCGTTCCTCAACGACGTCATGGGGCTGCGGCTGACCGACGACGACGTACGAGCCCTGGAGGGGCGGACCGAGGGGTGGGCGGCCGGCCTGCAGTTGGCTGCGTTGTCTCTGCGGGGTGTGGCGGACGTTGCCGGGTTCATCGAGGCGTTCACGGGCAGCCATCGGTTCGTGATCGACTATCTGGCGGACGAGGTGCTCGCGCGCCAGACCGAGGCTGTGCGGGACTTCCTTCTGCGTACGGCGGTACTCGAACGGCTCACCGCCTCTCTGTGCGACGCCGTGACCGGTCGGTCGGACAGTGCGCAGGTGCTGGACGAGCTCGATCGCCGCAACGTGTTCCTGGTCGCTCTGGACGCCGGCCGGACCTGGTACCGGTACCACCACCTGTTCCGCGACGTACTGCAGGCACGGCTGCTGGCCGAGCGCCCCGACGAGCTGCCACGGCTGCATCGGGCGGCGAGCGACTGGTACGCCGACCAGCACCTGGCCGCCGACGCCGTACGGCATGCACTTGCGGCGGGTGATCACGAACGGGCCGGGCGGCTGATCGAGGAGGCGTTGCCCGAGACACGGCGTACGCGGCAGGACGCGTTGCTCCTGGAGTGGATCGGGTCGTTGCCGGACTCCGTCGTACGGCGGAATCCGGTGCTGTGCGTGCTGTCCGCGTGGTCGGCGACGATGGCGGGAGACCTCGACACGATGGCGGGCCGGCTCGACGACGCGGAGACCGCGCTCGCCGCTGGTGCGCACGATCCGGCGCTGGCCGCGACGTGGGCCGGCACCGAGGATCTGCGGACGGCGCCGGCGATGATCCTGATCTATCGGGCGGCGCTGGCGCAGGCGCGCGGTGACGTCGAGGCGACCGGGCTGGCTGCGCGGCGGGCGCTGGAGCTGGCCGGTTCTGACGATCACTTCGTGCGTGGTGCTGCTGGTGGATTCCTCGCACTGGCCGAGTGGGCTGCGGGCGACGTGACCGACGCGCTGGCGACGTACTCGACGGCGGTTCGCGAGCTGCACGCTGCGGGCAATCTGGTCGACGAGCAGGACAGTGCCGTGGTGCTGGGCGATCTGTGGATGGCGGCGGGGCGTCCGTCGCGCGCCCGGCAGACCTATGAGCAGGCGCTCGCCCTGGCGACGCGCAACGGTGCGCCGTACCCGCGGGTGACGGCCGACCTGCATGTCGGGCTGGCCGAGCTGGATCGCGAACTCGACGACCTCGCGAGTGCGGAGGCGCATCTGGAGACCGCTCGGGTGCTCGCCGAGCACGGCTCGATCACCGAGAACCGGCATCGCTGGTACGTCGCGACGGCCCAGGTCCGGGTCGCGCGCGGCGACTTCGCGGACGCCGTACGGCTGCTCGACGAGGCGGAGCGGCTGTACCGGCGCGGCCTGTACCCCGAGCTGCGGCCGATCGCGGCGATACGGGCCCGGGTCCATCTTGCGGCCGGTGATCTGGTCGCGGCCGAGGCGTGGGCCCGCGACATCCCCGGCGAGGTGTCGTACCTGAACGAGTACGGGCAGCTCACGCTCGTCCGGCTGATGATCCGCCGCGGCGACGACGTACAGGAGCTGCTGGATCGGCTGCAGGCGGATGCCGAAGGGCGGCGAGCGGGCAGTCTGCTGGAGATCGGCGTACTGCGGGCCCTCGCGCATCACGTCCGCGGCGAGCCTGCGGACGCCGTACTGCGCGAAGCCCTGGCCGCGGCGCCGGAACCGGGGCAATACAGGCGTTTGCTTCTCGACGAGGGACTGGCCGCGGCGCCCGACGTGCGTGAGTTGATCGATCCGCTGACCGAGCGCGAGCTCGACGTACTGCGGCTCCTGGACACCGAACTGACCGGTCCGGAGATCGCCCGGCGGCTGTACGTCTCGCTCAACACGCTGCGCACACACACCAAGCGCATCTTCACCAAGCTCGGCGCCACCACCCGCACCGGCGCCGTACGCCGGGCGCGCGAACAGGGCTTGATCTAGTCACATCACATGTCACCAGATGTGGTGACGCGGCATCACCAGCCGGCGACCTACGTTCCGAACATCCCGCAGTTCCAGGGCACGCAGAGGGAGTTCGGACATGACCATCACGACCACCACACTCACCCGGGCCGCCGGCGCCGCCGCGGTCGCGGCCGGACTGATCTTCGCCGGCGTCCAGATCGGGCATCCGCACCTCGACGTCGAGTCGGTCGTCACGACCCAGGTCGTCGTACGGAACACGCTGAAGCTGGTGATGGCGTCGCTGGCGCTGGCCGGGATCGCCGGTCTGTACCTCAGCCAGATCCGCAAGAACGGCCTCGTCGGGCTGATCGGGTACGTCCTGCTGAGCTTCGGCTACGTGTCGATCTTCGCGACGACGCTCGTCTCGGCGTACGTGCTGCCGGCCATCGCCGACACGAATCCCGGGTACGTGAGCGACGTCCTCGCAGCCTCCACCGGTGGCCACGCGACCGGTGACATCGGGCTGGTGCAGCCGCTGCTGCAGTTGCAGGGGTTCGCGTATCTGGGCGGCGGACTGCTGCTCGGGATCGCGCTGTTCCGCGCTCGCGTGGTGGCGCGGTGGGCCGCCGTACTGCTCGCGGTCGGCGGTCTGGTCTCCGCGGCGCTGGCGGTGATGCCGGATGCGTTCTATCGGCTGCTGGCGTACCCGAACGCGATCGCGATGATCGGCCTCGGCTACTCGCTCTGGCGGACCGCTCGCACGGCGACCTCGGTGCAGCCGTCGGTCGCGGTGGCGTGATGAGCTCGAACGCCGCCGTACGTCAGGGGTCGTGGATCCCGTTCGCGCTGGTGGCGTTGACCCTCATTCCGCTGGTCTCCGGAACGCTCCGGCTGGTGGAGGTCGCCGGCGGGCCCGTGCTGCTGCCGGACAACCCGCGCATCGACGCCTCGCCCGCACCGGTGGTCGTGCATGTCGTCGGCGCCGCGACGTACGCGGTGGTCGGTGCGTTCCAGTTCTCCACCCGGGTACGGCGTACGCACCGTGGCTGGCACCGGGGAGCGGGGCGGGTGCTCGTCGCGGCCGGGCTGCTGGTGGCGGGCTCGGGGCTGTGGATGACGCTGTTCTACTCCGGCGCGCCGGGCGGGACCCTGCTGTGGAGCGTCCGGCTGCTCGTCGGGAGTGCGATGGGCGTCTGCCTGGTCCTCGGTGTCGCGGCGATCCGCCGGCGCGCGATCGTCGTACATCGGGCCTGGATGATCCGTGCGTACGCGCTCGGGCTGGGCGCCGGGTCGCAGGTGTTCACGCAGGGTGTGGGGCAGGCCGTGTTCGGGACCGGTGAACTCAGTACGGCGCTGTCGATCAGCGCGGGCTGGGTGGTCAACGCGGCGATCGCCGAGGTTGTGATCCTGCGATGAGCAGGTACGAGGTCCGCGTCGCCGGCCGCATCGACCCGCACTGGGCCGGCTGGTTCGCCGACTTCACCCTCGTCCCCGAACCCGACGGCACCACCACCCTCCACGGAACCGTCACCGACCAGTCCGAACTCCATGGGGTCCTCGCCCGAATCCGGGACCTCAACCTGACCCTCATCTCCGTCGTACCAGTCGACTAGGAGTCCGCTGATGATCCGCTTGAACCTGCTGCGCTTCGGCTACCTGTTCATGGCCGTCGGCCTCGTCATCGTGAAGTGGCCGCTGCTCCCGAAGGCGCACGACCTCCCGCCCTACGAGGGCGTGACGCTCTGCCTGCTGACCGCGATGTCGCTGCTCGCCTTCGCCGGCCTGCGCTACCCGATCAAACTCCTGCCCATCCTCGTCTTCGAGGCCCTGTGGAAGGTCCTGTGGCTGGCTCTGGTCGCACTGCCACGCGCCCTTGACGGCACCCTCGACACGACAACCCACCAAATCCTCGTCAACTGCTCCTTCGTAGTCGTAATCCTCGCGGTGATCCCCTGGCGCTACCTGTGGCGCGCTGCCCGACAATCGGCTGGTGGACCAACGGATGATTCAGATCGAGGCGTACGACGGGGCGTGGGTCGAGCGGTTCGGTGAGGTGGGGGCGCGATTGCGTGGGGCGCTCGGGGACACGGCGTTGCGGATCGACCACATCGGCTCCACCGCCGTCCCCGGGCTGGCAGCGAAGCCGGTGGTCGACATTCAGGTCTCGGTGGGCGCGCTCGAGCCGGTGGATCCGTTCCGCGGGCCGCTGGAGGGTCTGGGGTACGTGTACCGCCCCGACAACCTCGAGCGCACCAAGCGGTACTTCCGCGAGCCGCCGGGCACACCTCGTACCCACATCCACGTCCGCAAACTTGGCAGCTTCTCCCAACAGTTCCCGCTCCTCCTGCGGGACTACCTGCGAGCGCATCCCGCCGAGCTGCCGCCGTACGAGCGGCTCAAACGCCGGCTCGCGGCCGAGTACCCGCACGACGGCGCCGCGTACACCGAGGCCAAGGTCCCCTGGTTCTGGGAGACCATCCGCCGGGCGGATGCCTGGGCGCAGCGGACGGGCTGGGAATCCGGGCCGTCCGACCGCTGAAAGTGTGCACGTGCAGGCGTGGGGAAGGGCACAGTGGGGGTTGGTGGGTGGGCGGCGGTTGGTGGGGACCGATAGTCTCGGGCGCCATGAGCATGAGTGTCGCCATCGCGGTGATTACCTTCAGGCGACCTGCTCTGTTGCGGGGGTTGTTGACCAGTTTGCAGGCGCAGGAGTTGCCCGCGGGCGGTGAGTACGCGATCCGGATCGTGGTGGTGGACAACGATGCGGAAGGGTCGGCCGCGCGGGTGCTGGAGGAGTTCGGGGACGGTACGCCGTACCCGATCGAATCCGTGGTGGAACCGGAGCCCGGAATCCCCTTCGCGCGGGAGCGCTCTGTCGAGCTCTGCTGGAACGACGACGCCCTGATCTTCGTCGACGACGACGAGGTCGCCCCGCCGGGCTGGCTGAAGACGCTGCTCAAGGCCTGGGAGAGCACCGGCGCCGACGTGGTGACCGGCCCCGTCAAGGGCGAGCTCCCGGCCGGCGCCCCGCCCTGGAACCACTACAGCGACGTCCACGACTCCACCGGCCGGCACACCACCGGCGAGGAGCTCCGCAAGGCGTACACGAACAACACCCTGGTCAGCCGCCGCGTGTACCGCACCGTCACACCCGGCTTCCACCCCGCGTTCCGCTACACCGGCTCCAGCGACCTGCACTTCTTCCTCCGCGTGCACCGCGCCGGGTTCCGGATCGTGTGGTGCGAGGAGGCGTGGATCGCCGAGGAGGTCCCGGCCGGCCGGACCACGCTGCGCTGGCTGGTCCGCCGGGCGTTCCGCTCCGGCAGCGGCGACACGATCAGCCGGCTGCTGATCCGCCCGGGCGCGATCAGCTACGTCCTGGTGCTGGCCTATGCTTCGGCCCGGGTGATCTCGGCCTTCGGGCTCGCCCTCGCCGGGCTGCTGCTCGGCCGGAAGACGCACCTGCTGAAGGCAGTCCGCCGGTTCTTCTCGGGCGTCGGTAGTCTCGCCGGGATAGTTGGGATCAACCATGACGAGTACCGGGAACGGCACGGTTCGGCCGACGGTGGCGGAGCTGTGCCGGGCGATCTGGGCGGTGGAGAAGGACCTGGGTCTGCTCGAGTGGCAGATCAGGGGGACGCATCCCTGGCCGATCGTCCGGATGCGCGTTTTTCATGAGCTGACCCGCCGCAGCGGTATCCACGGCGCCCCCCATCCGGTACGCCGGACGCCGTACGGCAAGGCTGCGCTGGTCGCGCGGCACGTGACCGGGATCGCGACCCGCAGCCCGTTCCCCGGCCGGTACGACGCCCTGGTCGTCCCGCATCCGCGGAAACCGAACGGTGTCGAGATCTACACCGACGAGCTCCGGACACTGCTCGGCGACCACGCGCTGATCCTGGATTCCGGGATCAACGGCGTACCGCTGCGTGGCAGCAAGAATCTGGACTTCTTCACGTCCGCCGCCGGCGCCGTGCACCGCCGTACCGTCGACGACCGCGGCATCGCCGCCGCGCTCGAGAAACTCACCGGTGTCCGGGTCCCGATCGGCGCGCTGCTCGCCCGCGAGGTGCCGAAACACCTGCGGCTGCGGGCGCTGTACCGGGCGCTGCTGTCCAAGCACCGGATCCGGACCGTCTACCTGGTGGTCGCGTACTTCCACCAGCACATCGTCGGTGCCGCCCACGACCTCGGGATCCGGGTGGTCGAGCTGCAGCACGGCGCGATCAGCCCGTTCCACCTCGGGTACAGCTACCCGGGTCGTCCGGAGGTGGCGGATCAGCCGGACGAGCTGTGGTGCTTCGGGTCGTACTGGACCGACGTCGCGGACCTGCCCGCCGGGATGCGGGCCGAGGTGATGGGCGCACCGTTCCTGCCGGCCCCGGGTCCGAAGGCGGACCGGGTGGTCGTCCTGTCCCAGGGCACGATCGGCGCCCAGCTCGTCCGCACGGCCGAGGCGATCGCCGAGCAGCACCCGGACCTCGAGGTCCTGTACCGCCTGCATCCGAGCGAACGCCCCGAGGACTACACCATCCCGCCCAGCGTCCGGCTCTCCACGGGCGGCAGCACGCTCGACCTGCTCGCAACCGCGAAGTACCAGGTCGGCGTCTCGACCACGGCACTCTTCGAGGGTATGGCGCTGGGCTGCCGTACGGCGGTCGCGGACCTCCCGGGCCACGAGTACCTGGAACCGGCGATCGCGAAGGGCCACGCGCTGCTCATGCGGGACCCGGCGCAGCTCGTCGCGGCGCCGACCTGCGCCGACCCCACGACGTACTACGCCCCGAGCCGCCTCCCGCAGCTCCTGGCCTGACGGGTCACGGTTCGCGCCCGAGGAGGCCGAGGAGGCGGTCCTGGAGCGGGGCGTCGGCCGCAACCGGTACTTCGGCGCCGTACTTTTCAACTCCGCGGTACTCCGCCGATGGGATCGCGTTCGCAGCCGCCCAGAGTCGTTCGACGTCGAGCGGATCCATCAGCTCGTCTTGACCGGTGGCGCGCGCCAGGTCCCAGCCGTGCAGGACGAGATCGTCGGAGATCACCTGGTCGATGTGCTGCTCGGTCGTCATCGGGCCGGCCGGGGTGGCGGTCTCGGTCAGCGCGGCGATCGGGTCGTCGAGCACGTCCTCGATCGCCGCGCGCGCCTCCTGGAACGCGGTCAGCGGGTCGTACGCCGGCTCCAGCTTCCGCGCGACCGGCGTCAGCATCGCGGCGTGCATCGTGACGACATGCTCGACCACGTCCCGCGCGGTCCACTGCGCGCACGGCGACTGGTTGGCCCACTGCTCCGGCCGGACCGCCGCGACCTTCCGCTCGAACGCGTCCGCCCGCCGCCCGTACCGCTCCGCGATCTCGCCCATCTCCGCATACTCCCGCTGATCGGCACGCCGGCGAAGCCCTCACGAGAATGCCGACCCACCCCCCGGGTACCGGACCCATCCACGACGAACGAGGAAGCACGCAGATGAGCGGGTCGCGTGGCGGTCGGACTCCGGTCCGCAGCACGCCGGCGTGATCACGTTCCACGAGCTGACGCCGCGACGTACCGCGGTGAGGGCGGATCCTCAGGCCATCACAATTCGGGTGAAGCCGTCCGCCTGAGGCGGGGGACGGAGTCCAGTCGGCGATTGTGATGGGCTGGGGATCCTGTCGGTGGGCCCTTCTAGCGTTTGGCTCATGCGGACGGTGGAGCTGGGGCGGACGGGGTTGCGGGTCAGTGAGCTGGGGTTGGGGCTCGCCTCGATCGGCGGGATGTTCTCGCCGGTTCCGCAGCAGCAGGCGGTGGCGACGATCGACCGGGCCTGGGAGCTGGGCGTGCGGCTGTTCGACACCGCTCCGGTGTACGGGTACGGGCTGTCCGAGCAGCGCGCCGGGCTGGCGTTGCGCGGGCGCCCGCGCCACGAGTTCGTGCTGTGTACCAAGGTCGGCCGCCTGATCGAGCCGGGCGGTCCGGACCTGCAGCCGATCTGGGCGGAGCCTCCGGCCGGTGTCGGGCCGCGGCTGGACTTCTCGTACGCCGCGACGATCCGCTCGTTTGAGGCGAGTCTGGAGCGGATGGGGATCGACCGGATCGACGTCCTGCACGTCCACGACCCGGAGCTGGACTTCCCGCGCGCGTCGACCGAGACGTTCCGGGCGCTCGCCGAGCTGCGCGGGCGCGGCACGATCCGGGCGATCTCGCTCGGTGTCAACCACGCCGATGTCGCGGCGCGATTCCTCCGCGAGACCGACGGTGGACCTGACCTCGTCCTGCTCGCCGGGCGGTACACGCTGCTCGATCAGAGTGGTGCCGCCGAACTGCTGCCGTTGTGCGAGAAGTACGGCGTCGCGGTGATCGCCGCCGGTGTGTTCCAGGGTGGCGTGCTCGCCGACACCGCGGACGGCGTGCCCGACGGGTACGCGCGCGTCCCGCAGGACGTGCTGCGGCGCATCGGCGTACTGCGGGAGCTCTGCCATGCGTACGACGTACCGCTGCTGGCCGCTGCGCTGCAGTTCCCGCTGACGCATCCCGCCGTACCGGCCGTGGTCGTCGGCGCCCGCAGTCCGCAGGAGATCGCGCAGGCCGCGGCGTGGCGCGAACACGAGATCCCCAAGGCGTTCTGGGGCGCACTAAGGTCTGCGCTATGAGGTACATGCTGCTGCACAAGACCAACGACAATCTGGAGGCGGGTAACCCGCCGGATCCGGAGATCCTGGAGCGGGCGGACGCCGTCCTCGAGGAGATGCGTCAGGCCGGGGTCCTGGTGCTCGGCGAGGGCCTGATGCCGAGCTCCCGCGGCGCCCGCGTGACGTTCCCGGCGCCGGGGCAGCCGCGGGTGGTGGACGGGCCGTTCGCCGAGACCAAGGAGCTCGTCGCAGGCGTCTCGATCATCCGCGTCGACAGCAAGGACGAGGCGATCCGCTGGGCCCTCCGCTTCGCCGAGGCCGACCCGTACACCCCGATCGACATCCTGGAGATCGCCGGTTAGAGCTCCAGGTGCAGGATCGGGTACGGCTTGCCCGTTGAGTCGTGGTCGCTGCGGGACACCAAGTGGAAGCCGTGGTGTTCGTAGAAGCCGACGGCCTGCGGGTTCTGCTCGTTGACGTCGACGGAGGTCGCGGAGAACTGCGCGAACGCGTGCTTCAGCAGCAGGCTCCCGCCGCCCTGCCCGCGGTACGCCGGGTCGAGGAACAGCATCTCGACGTTCCCGTCCTCGACACCGATGAATCCGATCAGCGTCCCGTCGTCGGCCCGCAGCCCGGCGAGCTGCGCGATCTCACCGAACGACGCCCGCACCAACGGACGGAACACGTCCAGGTCCGCCTCCGTGACGAACGAGTGCGTGGCCCGGACCGACGCCTCCCACAACTCTGCCGCCGGGTCGTACTCCTCCGGGCGGATGTCGCTGATCTCCATGCCGAAACCGTCGCACCGCGACCGCCCGCTGTCAGGCGAATTACGCGGCGCTGACACCCTCCTCCGCGGTGACGAGGGCGTCGATCGCGGCGAAGAAGCGAGCGATGCCGGGCAGGTTCGCGCCCTTGTCCCGGGAGGCGGCGAAGTCCTCCGGAGTCGCCCAGTCGACGATGTCCAGCCACTCGTCGCCGGGGAGCTGCACGAGCCGCGCCCCGAGGAACCCGACCCGGTCGGCCTCGAAGTCCTTCAGCATGTCCGCACGGGCAGCGAGCAGTTCTTCGGATCGGGACGCGCGGAAGCGGGTCAGTTCAACGGTCGGCATCAAGGATCCTTTCAGTTGAGGTTGGTGGCCGCCCAGCCGCCGATGTCCTCGTGGCGGATGGCGGCGGCCATCAGGTCAGGGAACTTGTCCGGCGTACACGCGAACGCCGGTACGCCGAGCTCGGCCAGCGCAGCCGCGTTCTCGGCGTCGTACGACGGTGATCCCGAATCCGCGAGCGCCAGCAGAGCAATCACTTGTACGCCGGACTCCACCAGGGAACGCGTCCGCCGCAGCATCTCTTCCCGTACGCCGCCCTCGTACAGGTCCGAGATCAGCACGAGCACGGTGTCGGCCGGCTTCGTGACCAGCTCCTCGCAGTACGCGAGCGCGCGGTTGATGTCCGTGCCGCCACCGAGCTGCGTCCCGAACAGTACGTCGACGGGGTCCTCGAGCTGATCGGTCAGATCGACGACGGCGGTGTCGAACACGACGAGCGAGGTCCGCAACGTCCGGATCGACCCGAGCACCGCACCGAACAACGACGCGTAGACGACGGACTCCGCCATCGACCCCGACTGGTCGATCGCGAGCACGATGTCGCGCTGCACGCTGTGGTTGCGGCGCGCGTACCCGACCAGGCGATCCGGCACGATCGTCCCGAGGGTGGGCGAGAAGTGCTTCAGGTTCGCCCGGATCGTCCGGTCCCAGTCGATGTCCGAGTGCCGCGGCCGCGCCGTCCGGCCGGCCCGGTCGAGCGCGCCGGTGACCGCTGCGCGAGTCCGCTCGGCAAGCCGCGCCTCGAGCTCGGCCACCACCCGCCCGACGACGTCCCGCGCGGTCTGCTTGGTTTCCTCCGGCATCACCTCGTTGAGCGCGAGCAACGTCGACACCAGGTGTACGTCGGGCTCGACCGCGCCGAGCAGCTCCGGCTCCATCAGCATCCGCGTGATCCCGAGCCGCTCCACCGCGTCCCGCTGCATCACCTGGACGACGGTGCTCGGGAAGTACTGCCGGATGTCGCCCAGCCACCGCGCCACCCGCGGCGCCGACGACCCGAGACCCGCCGCGCGTTGCGTCCCCGAACCTTCCGCGGCGTCGTACAGGGCGGCCAACGCGGCGTCGACGGAGCGATCCTCCGCGGACAACGCCGTACCGGTCTCTTCCTCCGCCTCGCCGCCGAGCACCAGCCGCCAGCGGCGCATCCGCTCGTCACTCATGAGACCCCCAGGAGTCGCGCCACCACAGGCAACGCGGTGGCAGCCAGCTCCGCGTCAAGGTCGTTGTCGTCAGCAACAACCGCCGCCGCAGGGTCGGCGAGCACCCGCGCCCGGGAGCCGATCGTCCGCCGCTCCGGCGCCGCGAACGTTCCGAACGTACGCCGGAGCAGCGGCAGCACCTCCACGAACGCGTCGTCGGGAATCCCGCTCAACCACGTGTCGACCAGCGCCAGCAACCGCTCGTCGTGCACCAGCAGCAACCCGCCACCGGCCAGGAACCCCTCGACGTACCCGGCCGCCTCGGCTGTCGGCGTACCGGGAGACAACGCCCGCCCCAACCGCAGCGCGATCTCGTGATCCGGCAGGCGTGACGTGTCCAGCATCAACCGCGTCAACCGCCCGCGGATCAGCGGCGGCACGGAGGTCCGATCGCTCAACCCCTGCAGGGTGTTCAGCCACTCGAGCCGCACCTCCTCGGCAAGGAGCGCTGTCGCATCCTGGACGCCGTCGATCAGCTCCTGTGCGGCGGCAGCGGCATCCGGATCCAGTCCGTGCACGGTCCGGGCGAGGCCGGCGCACACCCGCGACACCATCCGGCCCGCGACCGCGGCGAGGCCGGCGGTGTCGGTCCCGCGTACGTCGCCGTACCGCGACGCTCGCGCCAGCGCCGGAAGGGCCGCCATCAAATGGCCGACGTCGGCGTCGGCCGCCGCGCGGGTGTCGATCCCTTGCAGCAAAGGCGGCAGCGCCTCCGGGAGGTCGGCGAGCAACGACTTCTCCAACGCGGCTGTGACATCGGCCAGCGTCGTCGAGTCGGCCGCCTTCAGCATCACGGTCGTGGCGGCGCCGAGCACCGTCGTACCGTGCGCCCCGGCCGCGACGAGCTCCACCTCGAGCCCGGGATCCCAGGCCAGGCGCCACATCTCCCGGAACGTGCCCTGTGCACGGCGTTCATCGATGGCCGGCAGACCCCAGTGCACGCCGAGAATCCGCAACCGGTGCAGGAGTCTGGACTTCTCCAGATCGTTCGGCTTCCGCAGGTCGAGCTCGATCACCCGCTCGGTCGCGTCCCGCTTCATCCGCAACCTTCGCGCATGCGCCGCGAAGTCCGCCGCGACCGGTGCCTGCGGCGTCTCCCCCGGCACCGACCCGAGGAGCTCACCGACGACCGCTTCGCGCGTCACGAGATCCAGCAGTACGTCGTTCCCGCCGCAGAGCACCGCCCGCGTGGCCTCGGTGACTTCGCTGAGCCCGGCGAGCGGACGCTCACGCAACGCCGCCAGCGTGTCCGCGAGCCGCACCGCTTCGATCACGTGTGCACTGGAAACGGGGAGGTCCTCGTCACGCAGTACCTGAGCTACCTTGGACAGCCACCGCGCGGTGATCTGGTCCGGCGCGGTGAACAGGTGGTGATACCAACCAGGTGAGGTGATGCCGGCGCCGTACCCACTCGCGGCGGCGAGCCGTCCGTGCGTCCACGGCACCCACGTGCAGGCAACCTTCCGCTTCGGCAGGCCTTTCAGGATGCGCTGGTCATGTGTTGCCGGAGGCAACGGTGCTTCGAGCGCGGGAACGTGCCACGCGCCGCAGATGACAGCGATCCGCTCGAAGCCTTCGCGGATCGCTTTCCGTAGAACTGTCCGCATGTAGGCCTCGCGCTGCGCCTCCCGCCCCACCGCTTCCTCGCCGCGCCGCAGTTCGCGCATGGCATCGGCGATGACCGTGAACGGTTCGGCGCCGTCGCGCCGTGATTCGATCACGTCGTCCCACCAGCGCTCCGGGTCGTCGTACCCACCCGCTTCGGCCAGCGTCGCCAACGGATCCATCGACCCGGAGCGCCCGCCCGAGGAGGCGAACTGCTGTGCCGCGGGCAGGTCGCAGAACCGGACCGGCACACCGGCCGCCAACCCGTACTTGATCGCCTGCCACTCCGGACTGAACACGGCGAACGGCCAGAACGCCGCCCGCGTCGAGTCGTCCACGGCGTACGCGAGCAAGGCGATCGGCGGCTCCATCTCCTCCGAAGCCGCCAGCTCGACAAGCTTGTCGGCCTCCGGCGGCCCTTCGATCAGGACGACGTCAGGCTCCAGCTCGGCCAGCGCGGCCGCCACCGCGCGCGCCGACCCGGGCCCGTGATGCCGGATACCCAGCAGGTGAACTGTCATCCGGAGATCTCTCGGCAGGCCCGGTAGAACGGCGCCCAGTCGTCGCGCTCCCGGACCACGGTCTCGAGGTACTCCGACCACACGACCCGGTCCGCGGACGGGTCCTTGACGACGGCGCCGAGGATGCCGCCGGCCACGTCCGTCGGACGCAGTACGCCGTCCCCGAAATGCGCCGCGAGCGCGAGGCCCCCGGTGACCACGCTGATCGCCTCCGCGGTGGACAGCGTGCCCGACGGGGACTTCACCGCGGTCCGGCCGTCCTCGGTGCGGCCGGAGCGCAACTCGCGGAAGATCGTCACCACCCGCCGGATCTCGTCCAGCGCGTCGTCCGGCTGCGGCAGCTCAAGCGCCGAGCCGAGTTGCCCGACCCGGCGGGACACGATCTCCACCTCGTCCTCGGCCGAATCGGGCAACGGCAGGACGACGGTGTTGAACCGGCGGCGCAGCGCGCTGGACAGTTCGTTGATACCCTTGTCGCGATCGTTGGCGGTGGCAATGACGTTGAATCCCTTGCGGGCCTGGACTTCGGTGGCCAGCTCGGCGATCGGCAGCGTCTTCTCGGACAGGATCGTGATCAGCGCGTCCTGGACGTCCGACGGCATCCGGGTAAGCTCCTCGATCCGCGCGATCTTCGCCTCGGCCATCGCTCGCTGCACCGGACTCGGCACCAGTGCCGCCTCGCTGGGGCCCTGGGCAATCAACTGGGCGTAGTTCCAGCCGTAGCGGATCGCTTCCTCGGCGGTGCCCGCCGTACCTTGCACGAGCAGTGTCGAGTCACCGCTGATCGCGGCTGCGAGGTGCTCACTGACCCAGGTCTTCGCCGTGCCCGGTACGCCGAGCAGCAGGAGCGCACGATCCGTCGCCAGGGTGGCGACCGCGACCTCGATCAGCCGGCGCGGGCCGACGTACTTGGGTGAGATCTCGGTGTCGCCCGCCTTGCCGCCGAGCAGATACGTGACGACCGCACTCGGCGACAACCGCCACGCCGGCGGGCGCGGCTTCTCGTCCGACATCTCGAGCGCGCGCAACTCGTGCGCATACTCGACCTCCGCGTGCGGGCGCAGTACCTCATTCATGTGAGCTCCTCGTACATTTCACGGCGGAAGGTCAGGGTTTCCACGAGTCGGCGGCGCCAGGTGTCCTCGTCGCCGGTGGGTTCGCGGGTGATGGGGTGATCGAGTACGTCGGGTGGTACGGCGCGGGCCGCGATGCTGGCCAGGCGCGCCCACGCGCGGTTGGTGCCGACCTTGGCGAGCTGGTCGAGGATCATCGTCCCGAGCGGAGCCGGCCACGGCACCGGCAGCCCACCGACCACCTCCGCGACGTCCACCGTTCTACGCAGCACATCGACAGCGCTCGCCCATTCGTCCGGCGGCAGCAGCCGTAGCAATTCTGCTGGGCTGCGACCCCCGGTACTGGCGTTCGCCCGCAGGAGCTCCCGCGCCCACCGGCTCGCCTGCTCCGGGTCGGACGCTGCTTCGCGGATCGCGGCTTCGGTCCACGCCGCCTGCAGTACTTCGGGAGCGCAGCCTTCGACCGGGGTATCCAGCCAGGTGAGGTCCATCGCCTGCAAGGGAGTGCTGGCAACGATCTGGTGGAACCACCAGGCCCGCTTGCCGATGCCTTCCGGGTTCTGCGAGTCGAGACCGTCCCGCTCCATCGACTGGGTGAGTCTGCGCGGCAGGTCGACCGCCAGGACGCCCTGGCTCGGAGCCAGGTGCGAGTGCAGTCGCTCGGTCATGCGTACGCCGTACTGCGAACCCGGAAGTCGCGCGAGCAGGCGCGCCGCAACCCGGCGTACCTCACGAGAACGATCGTCCAGCGCCGACTCCAGGAACTCCTCGTCCGGCAACGACAGGCCGACCGCGAGCAACCCGAGAAAGTCGGCGCGGGTCGCGGCGGACTCGGTCGGCCACACCTCGGCGAGCTCCTCGCGGGCCGCAGCCGGATCCTGACCGCGCAGCTGCCGCAACCAGGCCCGGCGCTGGATCGCGTTACCGTGCGTCCACATCTGCGAATCGTTGCTCTCAGCAACCGCTGCATGCAGGAACCGCCACTCGGGATTGAGATCGGCCAGCCATCGCGCACGCCGGCCCGCGGCCGCGATCACCAGCGGCCGGTACTCGGCGCGATTCCGCGCGTAGTCGGCCAGCGCCGGAAGCTGCTCCGGTGGTACGCCCCACCCGTTCGCGTCGGCCGCGCGCAACCATTCACCGAGCGCCGTGGTCTGGAACCCGCCGAGCATCGCCGCCAAACGTCGCACAGCTCCCGGCCGCGGCAACGGCCGATCCTCACCACTCGCCGGCTCCAACGGCACCAGGTCCCGCAAGGGCTTCCGCCCGGCCCGCTTGTAGACGGTCGCCAAGGCAGCCGCGTCGAGCAGCCCGCCGTCGCCCAGTCGCTCTCTGACGTACTCCGGCAGCTCGTCGAAGTTCGCCGGCCGCCGATCGGTCCCGAGCAGCACCGAACTGACCAGCCCGTCCCAGCCCCTCACAGCATCACCGGCCGATCGTCACGCCAGCAGGTCATCGGGCGGAGGCCCGCACGGTTCCACTCGGCCGCGACGGTGATCGGGTCGCCGGCCGAGACGGCGAGGAGCTCCAGCGGATCCCAGCCCGGGACGAGCTCGAGACCGTCACCCGCCTCGTCGACCAAGGCCCAGCCGTCGCCGTACCGCGCGGGGCGGACATCCTGCAGGACCAGCGGCCAGCGCTCGTTCCACGGGTCGGCCGCGAGCGATTCGACGTACGACGCCAACGCGTTGGCGACTGTCAGCCCGGCGGGACGTGGTGCGGGCATGCGCGGATCGGTCTGGGTCAGGAGCGCCCGCATCGGGAGCGCGCCCGGGTAGTACGAAAGCGCTCCGGGCACGTACTCACCGGGCCGGGCGGGCAGCGGATCCAGCGGACGGCCCGCGGCGGCGAACGTGAGGATCAGCCCGATTCGCCCGGTAGTTGCCCCGCGCAACCAAACGCGACGTACCGTCAGGCGGTCGTCCGGCTCGATCACGCGGCCGAGCATCAGCCAGTCGTCCTCCACCTTCTCGCCTTCCGCCAGCACCCGGGCGGTCTCGGTCGGCCGGCCGATCCGCGTCTGCACGGTGTCCGCGAGCGACGGCGGGAGGTCGGCGAGATGCGCGTGGGCCGCCACGATCAGGTGGATGAGCGAGAGCTCCTCGAGCAGTTCGCCCGGCCAGCCGTGACCGCGTCCGACGACGCCTGCTGCTCGACGTACCGCACCTGCCACGCCCGGCGCCTGGGCGTCGACCATGCGCGCGGCGAGCCGGCTCAGCTCGCCGTACGCCCGCTGGTCGAACCCGCCGAGCCCCTGGCGCACCTGGTCGTCCAGCCAGCCGGCGAGCTCCGCCAGCCCCGCCGACACCCGATCCGCCCGCCGCGCGGCCCGCTCCTGCGCCGCCAACGGATCAGCCACCTCACCAGGCTTGCGCTCCGGGCGCTCGGCCCGCTCCGCCCGCTGGTCGAGCCAGGTCTTCACCCAGTCCGGCTCGTCGGTGGTGGAGACCTCGCCCTTGGTCCACAGCAACATCAGCCCGATCGCATGCTTGCACGGGAACTTCCGCGACGGACACGAGCACTTGTACGCCGGGGCGCTCAGCTCCACGACCGTCTGGTACGGCTGCTTCCCACTGCCCTGGCACAACCCCCAGACAGCCCGCTCAGTCGCCCCGGCGCCCGACCACTTCTCCCCCCGGGCAAGCCCCTGCCCAGCCTTCGCAGACGCAGCATCAGGCGCCAGCCCCAGCACCCGCTCCACGTCCCACAACCCCACACCCCTCCTAACCCAACACGCCTACCCGAAGCATGCCACCCACCCCCGACACCCCACCCACCCCGCTCCCGCCCACGCCTCAACCGCCCCCGCCGGCGGGGCCAGTCGCCGACTCGTGAATTCAGGCTGCGAAATCGCCCTTCCCCCGACCAATCCCCACGACTCGGCGAGCAGCCCCGAGCCATCCGCCACGACTCGGCGCCGGCCCCGGGCCCCCGGCGCTCAACCATCCGCGTACGCCGGCCCATCCACCACACCCCGCCCCCTCTGCCGACGCCCCACGCCTCACCCGCCTCCGCCGGCGGACCAGTCGCCGATTCGTGAATTCGGGCTGTGAAATCGGCCAATTCCCGACCGATATCCACGACTCGGCGAGCAGCCCCCGAGCCATCCACCACGACTCGGCGACCGGCGTGGCGCGCGGGTCGGTGTCGGGGGCGGCCGAAGGGCGGCGTGGTCGGCGTGTCGGTCAGCCGTGGACGCGACCCGGGGCGCCGGTGAGCGTTGTCGGGTTAGCCGCGGACGCGACCCGAGGCGCCGGTGAGCGTTGTCGGGTTAGCCGTGGACGCGGGCCGGGGCGCCGGTTGGCGTCGCGCCGGCGGCCACGGCAGCACCCGTACCTTCACGCCGTCCCGCCCCTCCCGCCGACGGTCGTTCGCCGAGTCGTGGGTTTTGGTTGGGAAGTCCGACTTATTTCCACGACTCGGCGTCGAGGGGTCGAGCCAATTGCCACGACTGGGCGGTCGATGGGTCAGCCGAAGGGTTGGCGGTGGTGGGCTTCTTCGGGGTAGCCGTTGCCCGCGGCCGGAGCGGTGTTGGACGTGGGACCCGCGCCGGGGGCGTTGTAAGCGGGACCCGCGGCGGGGGTGGCGTGGTGCGCGGGGTTTGTTCCTGGGGTGCTGGGCGAGAGGGGGCCTGCCGGGGTGACGGGTGAGGTGGGGGCTGCGGTTGGGGGGACGGGTGGGGTGGGGGTGGGGGCGGGGGGTGCTGGGGGGTGGGGGGTTTCGGAGAGGGTGTTTCGGATGGTGCCTAGGAGGCGGTGTTCGACGGCTTCTAGTTCGGTGATGCGGGTGCGGATCTCGTGCTCCTCGGCGCGGGCCTCGGCGAGCAGGTGGTCTGCCTCGGCGCGGGCCGTCGTACGGAGTTGGTCCACCTCGGCCTCGGCAGTACTCCGGAGTCGGTCCACTTCGGCCTCGGCGGTACTGCGGAGCCGGTCCGCCTCCGCGCGGGCGCTGGTACGGACCGATTCGGCGTCCGTCTTCGCGGTCTCGCGGAGGTGATCGGCGGTCCGCTGGCTGGCGCTCAGGACGCTGAGCTCGTACCGGCGGAGTTCGTCGACCAACTCGCCCGCGGGCCGTTGCGAGTCGAGGATCGCCGCCGCGGGCTGTGGGATGTCCGCGTCCGGGAGCGTGTTCTCGAGCGCCGCGATCTGCTGATCGACCCGGGTGAACAGGTCCGCGACATCGGTCCGCATCTGCCGGATCGTGCTGGCGGCCGCCTGGACCCGCTCGGCCGCCTCGCGTTCACGCTCCCGCGCCGTACGCTCGGCCGACGTGATCACGTCCAGCGCCACCACCGCGGCACGCTCCGCCGGGTCGTCGGAGACGGTCTCCCGGTACGACGCCGCGCCGCCGCCGTCAGGCCCCGCGTCGCCCGGAGCCGAGGCCGAGGCGCCCATCGCGACCGTACGGCGCAGCGGGACCTCGCGGATGAACAGGACCGCGAGCAGACTCACCACGGCTGCCCCGGCGGCGATCACGAAGATCCGCCCGGTCGCATCGCCGTACGCGTGCCGCACGACCTCCTGCACAGGACCGGGCAGCGAGTTCACGTCGAGCACGCTGCCGGAACCGCCCTGCGCGGCCGCGCCCAGACCGAGTTCGCGCAGGTGGTCGGTGATCAGGTGGGTCACCCGCGTCGCCAGGATCGCCCCGAGCACGGACACCCCGACCGCACCGCCCAGGCTGCGGAAGAACGTGACGGTCGCGCTCGCGGCCCCGACCTCGCTGACGTCGACAGTGTTCTGCACCGCGAGCACCAGGTTCTGCATCATCATGCCCATCCCGATGCCCATGCCGAGCATCCCGAGGCCGACGTACCAGTACGGCGACTCGTGGTCGATCGTGCCGAGGATGCCGAGGCCCGCGGTGAGGAACAGGCCGCCGAGCACCAGGTACCGCTTCCACTTCCCGAACCGGGTGATCAGCTGACCGGACCCGACCGAGCCGAGGAACGACCCGAACATCATCGGGATGGTGAGCAGCCCCGCCTCGGTCGCGCTGTACCCGCGGGCGACCTGGAAGTACTGCCCGAGGAACACCGCGCTGCCGAACATCGCGATCCCCACCGAGAGGCTCGCGAGGATCGCCAGCGCCGTGGTTCGTTCCCGAACGACACGCATCGGCACCAGCGGCTCGGCCGCGCGCGTCTCGACGACAACGGCCAGGATCGCCAGGACCGCAGTACCACCGAGGTAGGCACCGGTCTGCCACGACCACCAGGGGAAGTGCTCACCCGCGAACGAGACCCAGATCAGCGGCAGGCTCGCCGCGCCCGCGATCAGCACGGCTCCGAGGTAGTCCATCCGCACGCGGCGCTTCAGCACCGGCAGGTGCAGGAACCGCTGCAGGACGACCAGCGAGATCACCGCGAGCGGCACGCAGACGTAGAAGCACCATCGCCATCCGAGCCAGGAGGTGTCGACGATGACGCCGCCGACGAGCGGTCCGGAGACGGTGGCGAGCGCCATCACGGCGCCCATGTACCCGGAGTACCGGCCGCGGTTGCGGGGCGGGATCGCCGCCCCGATGATCGCCTGGGCGAGCGCCATCAGCCCGCCCATCGCGAGCCCCTGCAGGACGCGGGCGCCGATCAGGAACGGCACGTTCGGCGAGATGCCGGCCAGCATCGAGCCGACCACGAACGCGATGATCGCGAGCTGCACGAGCAGCTTCTTGCTGATCAGGTCGGACAGCTTGCCCCAGACCGGCGTGGAGACGGTCATCGCGAGCAGGCTGGCGGTGACCACCCAGGTGTACTGCGTCTGTGAGCCCTCGAGGTCGGCGATGATCGTCGGCAGCGCGTTGCTGACGATCGTCGAGCTGAGGACCGCGGTGAACAGCGCCGCGAGCAGCCCGGCGAGGATCTCCAGGATCTCCCGGTGCGAGAGTTCGGGATCACCGGCCGAGCCGGCCGAGCCGCCCGGCGGCGTGGGTGGAGCTGGTGGCGCGGCCGGTGCGGTGTCCGGCTCGGCGTACCTGGAGCGGTAGCGGTGCGGGGTGGTGCCAGGAGGTGTGGCCGGCGTGGTCTGGGTGGCTGACATCAGCTTCCGTTTCGTACGGCGGGAACGCGACGACCGGAGCAGTGGGGTGCACTGCTCCGAGGCGGAAACGGCTGACTTGGGGTCCTCACCCAGCCCGACATTTGGTTGCAACTACCAACTTTAATCCCGCACTGTCAGCAACCCGTCACCGGGAGCCGTCGAACGGACATCGGATGAATTATGAGACGGAACCTTCTCGGAACACGATTTCCGCCGTACGATCCGGTGCTTGTTGAGAAATCAACACCCTGGTCTCCGGCGGAGCTGTCAGGGCCCGCCGGAGACCTGGGACCTTCAGCCGAACGCGGCGACCAGCTCGTCGATGCACTGGTCGTCCGCGGTCACCAGCTGACCCGGCGCACTCATCGCAGGCGCGAACGGCCCCATCCACAGCGCACCCTCGGCGGCCTCGCACGCGGTCCCGTACACAACCGTCCAGGCGGGCGATCCGGTCGACATCTCCACGATCGCCGCCTCGAGGTCGTCCGCGGGCCGCCCCATCGTCGGCTCGAACCCGGCTGCCCGGCAGGCCGCGGTCAGCTCGTCGCGCAACCACGGATCGGACGGCAGCCGCAACGGCAGGCCGGCCAGCTCGATCAGCTTGACCCCGTCGTCGCAGCGGTACGCCGTGGGCACCAGGACGGAGAGCGGATCACGCCACAGCTCGACCGCCCGCAGATCGGCCGCGGCCACCTCGCCGCGGACGAACGCGACGTCCAGCTCCCGTGACCGCAGCGCCGCGAGATTGGCAACCGCCGATCCCGACGTGAGCCTGATGTCGAGGTCCGGGGTCCGTGTTCGCAGCGCGGCCAGCCCGCGCTCGAGCCGGTCACGCAACCCTGGAGCCGTCCCGATCCGCAGTACGCCGGAACGCCCGGCGGCAAGCTCCGTGGCGACCTCGCCGGCCCGGTCCGCCGCCGCCAGCACGGCCCGCGCCTCGCGCAGCATCCGCTCGCCGTCGCCCGTCAGGCGCACGTGCCGCGAGGACCGGTCGAGGAGCTGGAGCCCCAGCTCGCGCTCGAGCCGCGCGACCTGCTGGCTGACGGCGGGCTGAACGATGTTCAGCCGCTCGGCGGCCCGCCCGAAGTGCAGTTCCTCGGCGACCGTGACGAAGTACCGCAGTTGCCGCAGCTCCATCGGACACCCTCCGGCGAACACGAGTGCGATCACGATTCCTTATCGCTGCACAGCGTAACTGCGTCTGGGTCGGCGACCGCCGAGCCCGTTGACTGATGAACATGAGGATCGGACTGTGGATCGACGAAGAAGGCCGGACCATCGAGCAGATCGGTACCGCCGCGAAGGCCGCCGAGGACGCCGGGATCGACCGGATCTGGTTCAGTCAGCGGCTCGGCTGGGACGCGTTGACGCTGATCGCCGGCGTCGCGCCGTACACGTCGAGGATCGGGTACGCCGTCGGGGTGGTGCCGGTGTACCCGCGGCATCCGCTGGCGCTTGCGGCGCAGGCGCTCAGCGTGCAGGCGCTGATCGGCAACCGGCTGACGCTCGGGGTGGGCGCGAGCCACCCGCACATGGTGGAAGGGATGCTGGGGCAGTCGATGGAGCGCCCGGCGGCGTACGTGCGCGAGTACGTCGAGGCGCTCGGCCCACTGCTCGCCGGTGAGCCGACCGACTACGCGGGTGAACGCCTGACGGCACGCGGCCAGATCGCAATCCCCGGTGCCGCGGCGCCCGAGCTCATCCTGGCCGCGCTCGGGCCGCGAATGCTGAAGACTGCGGGTGAGCTGACCGCCGGTACGACGACCAGCTGGGCGGGCGCGGACGTGATCGAGAGCTTCATCCGCCCCACCATCGACAAGGCGGCAGCCGCGGCCGGGCGGCCCGAGCCGCAGGTGATCGCGGGCGTCCCGGTCGCCGTCACGGATGACGTCGACGGTGCCCGCGACTGGATCCGCACTCAGTACGGGGCGGCCGGCGGCATGCCGGCGTACCGGGCAGTGCTCGATCGTGGCGGCAAGGCAGGCCCGGAGGACACCGCGGTACTCGGCGACGAGGCGGCGGTGGCGAAGGAGCTCCAGCGGTTCAAGGACGCCGGTACGACGGAATTCCTGTTCTGCCCGGTCGGTACCGAGGCGGAGCGGGAGCGCACGATCCGGTTCGCGCTCGACTGCGTGTAGAACGCCCGGCTTCTGGTACGACGTACCGGTATGGAGCTTCAGGATGTGGTGCAGCGGCGGATCGACGAACTGGCGGAGACCGAGCTCGGACTGCAGGTCGCGGCGTACCGGCACGGCGAGCTGGTCGTGGACGCGACGACGGGCGACGGCGTGACCTCGGAGTCGTTGTACTTCGCCGCGTCCACCGGCAAGGGCGCGTCCGCGACGGTCGTGAACGTGCTGGTGGACCGCGGGGTCCTCGACTACGACCGGCCGATCGCGGAGGTCTGGCCCGAGTTCGGCGCACGCGGGAAGGGGAAGGCAACGCTGCGGCACGTGCTGACACACACCGTCGGCCTGCCCGCGTTGCCACCCGACGCCACTCGGAAAACGCTCCCCGAGCAGGCGGAACGGCTCGCGGCCGCGGCGCCGTGGTGGGAGCCGGGAACCAAGATGACGTACCACGCGGAGACGTTCGGCCTGCTCGCCGGTGAGATCGTCCGGCGCGCGACCGGCCGGACGATCTCCGCCGTACTGCGGGAGGTCGCGACTCCACTCGGGATTCAGGACGACGTTTTCTTCGCACTGCCCGCGGACCAGCAGCACCGGCTCGTTGCGTTGGTCGAACCCACGGGCGCCGAGGAGACGTTCACGATGCTGGCCGGGATGTTCGCGAAGGTCGTGCCGCAGGCGATGCAGCCGCGGGCCGCCGTACTCAACGAGCCCGGAGGGCTTGCGACGGAGGACCCGTCCAGCGCGATCCTGAACGCGCGCGGCATCGCGAAGCTGTACGCCGGGTTGATCGGCGAGGTCGACGGCGTACGGCTGGTCGCTCCCGAGGCGGTGCCGGTGATCACCGGGCCGGCGTTCACCGGGCAGGACGAGCTGCTCGGCAACCAGGCGACGATGGCGATGGGTTACGCGATCGGGCGGCTCGGGTCGAGTGCGGAGGAGAGCCCGGCGTCGTTCGGATGGCCGGGCATGGGCGGCAGCATCGCCTGGGCGGACACGCGCTCAGGTGTCACGTTCGCACTGACCAGGACGCTGTTCGACCCGGCGGGCTCGGCGTCGGCGGTCGAGATCGGCAACCTGGTTGCGAAAGCTCTTTGCTGAAAACCCTTTGGCGTAAAGGGTTTCAGCTTTCGCGCACGGAGCGCTGGTCGACCCAGACGAGATGGCCGTGGTGACTGACGAGAACCTCGTCGGTCCCGGCCGTCCCGGTCCGTCGACCCAGCTCCTGGCCGGCGATCCAGCGTCCGCCGATGCGGATCTGGACGGCGATCGGCCGCGCCGGGGATGGGGCTACGGGCATGGCACCTGCTTCGGGACAGGGGCGGATGATGGAGAGGGTTTGTGGGGGCTGGTCTCCCAACCAGTCGCAAGCCTACAGCCGCAACATGACAGACCGTTAGCCATAACTCGAATTCGTCGGGAGCGCCCGTGCCGAAACCCATCTTCGTGGTGCAACTGCATGATGCGCGGCGGCGGCACTACGACGTACGGCTGGAGGTGGACGGGGTGCTGAAGTCGTGGGCGGTGCCCCGCGGGCCGTCGCTGGACCCGATCGTGAAGCGGCTGGCGGTGTTCACCACGGATCACGATCTCGAGTATGCGTCGTACGAGGGCGTGCACCGCGACGCGCAGTACGGCAGCGGTGCGGTGATCGTGTGGGACGCCGGTGTCTACACCAACCTGACCCGCGACGACCGGCACCGGCCCGTCGACCCCGCCGAGGCGATCGAACGCGGACATTTGAAAGTGCAACTGCACGGCGTGAAGCTCAACGGCGCCTGGGCTTTCACCCGTACCGGGGCCGACTGGCTGCTGGTGAAGGTGAAGGACGCCGACGCCGACCCTGCCCTGGACCTCACCGTCACCGAACCGCGCTCGGTCCTCAGCGGCCTCACGATCGAGGAGATGGCAGCCTCCTGACGTCAGGACGGCTGTTCACCAACCGTCGATGTGCAGAACTTCGTCGACAGGCTGGCGGGCGGCCGGCTTGAAGTTGGTGCCGATCGAATAGGCGGTGGGGATCAATACCGTTTGGCGGATGTCCTCGGGCAGCCCGAGCAGCTCCGACACCTCCTGCTCGTAGGTGAGATGCAGCGTCGTCCACGCCGTACCGAGGCCACGTGCCCGCGCCGCGAGCATGTAGCTCCACGCCGACGGCAGGATCGAACCCCACAACCCCGACTGGTTGCCGGCAGGCAACGTGCGCGCCTGCAGGCATGGGATGACGAGCACCGGCACCTGCCCCATCCGCTCACCCAGGTACGCCACGCTGTCGCCCACCCGCCGCTGCACCGGGCCACGCTCCGGGTCGTCCGCATACAGTTTCCCGGCAGCCCCGGGCCCGGCCAGGTACTTCTCCACAGCCCGCCGGTAGTACTCACCGACCGCCGCACGCTTCTCGGCGTCCGTGATCACCAGCCAGTGCCACGTCTGCCGGTTGCTTCCCGACGGACCCTGCAGCGCGATCTCGATGCACTCCCGGATCAGTTCCATTGGCACCGGGCGCTCGAGATCCAGCCGCTTGCGCACCGTCCGCGTCGTGGTCAGCAGTTCGTCCGGGTTCAGGTCCAAAGTCTTGGTCACCCGACCATTTCTACATCCAGTACGCCCGCGCGCAGAGCGACCGGCAGCTCAGGGCGCGAGGTGCTCGATCAGGTCCTCGCTCCAGGTGGCGATCGCCGCAGCCTGCTCCGGCGACAGCCGGTCGAAGGCGAGCCGCCGGATGGTGTCCGCGTGTCGGCGGATCGCACGCTCGGCCAGCTCTGCACCCGGCGCGGTCAGGGCGATCCCGGTCCGGCGGCCGACGGCGCCCGATTCGCTGCGCTCGACGAACCCACGGCGCTCCATCCGGGTGAGCTGGTGCGCGACGCGGCTCTTCTCCCAGTCGAGCGTGACTGCCAGGTCGGTGACCCGCATCCGCCCATCGGGAGCCGCGTGCAGTTTCACGAGGATGCCGAACTCGGCCTTGGAGATCCCGAAGTCGCGCTGCAGGATCCGGTCGACCTCCTTGGCCAGCAGCCGTTGCGCCTGCATCCAGGTATCCCAGAACGCCCACTCGTCCGGCGACAGGGATCCGGTCTCGACCATGCACGCACTCTAACGAGCAAGAGTTGACGAGACAACTCATCATTCATAGAGTTGTCACATCAACTCTTGCTCGGAAGGTGATGGACATGAACCCAGCTGTCGTGGTCGTCGGCGGCGGGTACGCCGGAACGCTCGTCGCGCAGGCCTTAGACAGTGACGCGCGGATCACGCTCGTCGATCCTCGGGACGCGTTCGTGAACTTCTCGGGTTCGCTGCGGGCACTGGCGCGACCCGAGTGGGCGCACAACCCGTTCTTCGACTACCGAACTCTGCTCGAGCACGGCCGGCTGATCCGGGACACGGTGACGTCGGCCGATCCCGCGGGCGTCACGCTGGCCGGCGGCGGTCGCATCGCTGCCGACTATCTCGTCCTCGCCACCGGGTCCAGCTACGCGTATCCGGCCCATCCGCGGCGTGCAGCCACCAGCACCGCGCAGGCTGTCGCGGACCTGCACCACACGAACGGCCAGCTTGCCGAGGCCGAGCGAGTGCTGATCCTCGGAGCCGGCCCGGTCGGGCTCGAACTGTCAGGCGAGATCCGCGAGGTGTGGCCGGACAAGCACATCACCGTCGTCGGCCGGTCGCCGGAGTTGCTCCCGGGCTTCCTCCCCGAAGTACGCGAGGATCTCCACCGCCAGCTCGAGGAGTTGAAGATCGAGCTGCGTCTCGGGACTGGTCTGACCGCCGTACCGCCCGTCGAGGCGGGGATTGCGACGACCTTCACCGTGACTACGGACACCGGCGAAGCGATCACCGCCGACATCTGGTTCCACTGCTTCGGCGCCCGCGTGAACACCGGCTACTTGGACGATGGCGCTCTGGTCGAGCTCACCGAGCACAGGACGGTCCCCGTTGACGAGCACCTGAACGTCGCCGGCCACCGAAATGTCTACGCGCTCGGCGACATCGCCGAGCTGCCCGATGCCAAGATGGCGACCCACGCCCAGACGCAGGCGCTGGTCGTCGTCGAGAACATCAAGTCCCAGCTCCGCGGCGAGCAGCCCGGATCCGTCTACCAGCCAGCCGAGGTGCCGCGGATCCTTCTACCCTTGGGCACGCGCGCCGGTGTCGGCCAGTTCCCCCGTCCCGAAGGCGGTGCGATGGCGGCCCCGCTGGAGGCGGTCGTCGAGCGCAAGGGATCAGATCTGTTCACCGCCCGCTTCGCCCAGAGGTTCAGCCGCACCACCTGAGCAGCAGCCGCTATTCGAACGGTGCCGGGTCTCCGGAGCCCACGCGGACGATTTCGGGGACGTCGTCGGAGAAGTCGATGACGGTGGTCGGCTCGACGCCGGCCTCGCCCTCGATGACCGCGTCGATCTGGTTGTCGAGCTCTTCCTTGATCTCCCAGCCCTGCGTCATCGGCTCCTCGTGGCCCGGGAGCAGCAGCGTGCTGGAGACCAGCGGCTCGCCCAGCTCGGCGACCAGCGCCTGCGTGACGACGTGGTCGGGGATGCGGACGCCGACAGTCTTCTTCTTCGCGTGCAGCAGCCGCCGCGGGACCTCCTTGGTGGCCGGCAGGATGAACGTGTAGCTGCCCGGCGTGGCCGCCTTGATCGAGCGGAAGACCGCGTTGCTGATGTGCACGAACTGCCCCAGCTGGGCGAAGTTCTCGCACACCAGCGTGAAATGGTGCCGGTCGTCCAGGTGCCGGATCGTGCGGATCCGGTCGATGCCGTCCCGGTTGCCCAGCTGGCAGCCGAGCGCGTAGCAGGAGTCGGTCGGGTACGCGATCAGCCCGTCCCCGCGCAGCAGGTCCACCACCTGCCCGATCGATCGCCGCTGAGGGTTCTCGGGATGGATGTCGAAATACCTGGCCATGACCGCCGAGCTTACTGCGTACTACTGGGCCAGCCCCGTGGGTACTGCGGTCACCACCAGGTTGTCCTCGTAACCACCGCGGGCCGCGTCGTAGGCGCCGGTGCAGGTGATGAGCACCAGCCGATGGTCGCCGGTCTGGTCGAACGCCCCGCTCTTCGTGGCCAGTGCGTCCTTGCGCACCGACGCGATCGAGACCACCCGGTACGACGCCGCGTGGCCACCGCCGCGCAGTACGACGACCTCACCCCGCCGTACGCCGAGCAACCGGGCGAAGAACCCGAGCCCCTCGGTCTTGGTGTCGACGTGACCGGCCAGCACCACCGAGCCGAACGGATCGCCGGCCTCGGCGCCACCGTCCCACCACCCGACGTTCCGCGCCTTCGCGGGCACCTGGAGCTGCCCGCCGACGGTAGTTGCCGTGAGCACCGATGCCGACGCCCCGCCAGGGAGCACGACCTGCTGAGGCACGAATCGGACCCGTTGGCTCGGCGCGGGCGTGCCGATCCGTCCCGGCGGCGCGGACAGCTGGATCGTCGGGCTGGGCGGCTGCGACGGCGTACCGGTGGTGCGGAAGCTGAACGTGCTCGTGGGCGCAGGCACCGCACTGCCCTCCCCGGCCGCACATCCGGCCAGGGCGAGGCAGCACAGCGTCGTAGCGAATAGCGCCCTCTTCAGCGGCGGACCACCTTCCGGCCGGTGACCACCGCGACCCCGAGCGCGGCGAGGAACACCACGATCCACAGACCCGACTGGCCGGCGGGGCTCTGCGCCTGGTCGAGCCCTGCTGCCTGTCCACCAGTCCCGGTGTTCACGACACCCGGCTTGTCCGATCCCGTGGCCGGGACCTTGATCGTGCCGAGCGCGACCGTCATCGTCTTCTGGCTCGGCGCACCGATCGCGAACACCCGGGTCAGATAGCCGGCCTGCACCGGCAGGTCCAGCGGCCCGAGCACGACCGGCGAGGTCGCACCGGTCGGCACGATGTCGACCTTGTACGTCGCGGCCGGGACAACCACGTCGAGGGATTCCCCGTTCGCGACGTTCTTGAAAAGTACCTTTCCGTTCACCCGGATGTCGGCCGGGCCGACCGCCGCATCGTGTGCGACCCGCAATCCGGCCTTGTCCTTCGGAACCGCGGTCAGTTTGTTCACGTACGTCGTGATCAGCGGCGCGCCCTTCGGCGACACCGGCTGATGAATGACGACGTCCAGACTCGCCCCGGACCCCGCCGTGACTTCTCGCTGGACGACCGTCTTACCGCCCTGCTTGGCAGTGATCGTCCGCTTCCCGGAGGCCACGCCGAACGGCCCGACCAGCTTCCCACCCGCCACGCCCGCGGCGACCTGACGGCCGTCGACACTGATGTCGAGGCTGCGGCCCGGCAGGCCCTGGACGAAGTACAGGTTGGCGCCGGCGGCCGCCTGAGCAGGCACCGTGGCGAGCGCCGGAGCTGCGGCGATCAGCACGGCGAGTAGCAATGGAAACACTCGGCGAATTACCGGACCAGGAATTCTCGAAACATTTTTGGGCACTCCCCGGGATTGCCCGGGCACACTCCGTCTCCGCATTCTTCTCCCCCTCGGAGTTCACCGGAAAATAGTGAAAGAAACGTTCGTCCCCCGGAATTCGCGCGTATCGTAATCAAGAGTTCGGCCCGGCCGCCAGGGGACGCGTCAGTCTTGTAATGGCGGCCTGATCAGTTCGCTGGGGGGTGACTGCCGGGTGCGGGAACGCGTACTGCCGTGGGGCCGGTACCTGGCGGCGGTCGCGCTGTTGCTGGGGTACGGCGCGACCGCCGCCTGCTCCGCCGACTCCGTCGAACCGACGTTTCCGAGCCCGGGTCTGGACAGCCCACGGCCCGGTGCGACGGAGAGTTCGGTAGTCACTCCCGGGCCCGGTACGACCAAGCCGGGGATCGACCTCACCGTCGTACCGCTGCCTGACGGGTCGTTCGACATCACCGAGAACCTGATGTTGCCGACGGCCACGGACATGCTCCCGCTGCAGCTGCCGCCGTCCGGCGAGCAGCTGCCGGGGATGATGGCGCGGACGGCACCGCGAGTGACGAACCTGAGCGTGCTCGCCGACGACCAGTCCGTCCCGCTGGAGAACACGACGTACGCCGGCGCCGGCGACCTACCGCTGACCGTCGCCGCCACCAGAGTCCGGCTGACGTACCGGCTGTCCGCGTCGTCGGTCCTGGCCACCCCGTCGGAGTCGCGCCGCGCCGGAGCGGCGATCCGGCCGCTGACCGCGAGCGCCGACGCGGCCCTGCCGACCGACGTCAAGGTGACGAGCGGACTGCTGAACGCCGTCTGCCCGTTGCTGACCGAGCCGCGCTGCGCTGTCGGCGATCCGCCGCACCTGACGATCCAGTCCGGCATCCCGGCCGGGAAGGCCCTCGTGGTTCTGCAACTCGATCTGCCACGCTGACCTGTATGAGTGAAGAGCGGATCGCGCTGGGCACCGCCCGCGGCCGATGGGTGCTGGCGGCGACGGCGCTGGGGTCGGGGATGGCGTTCCTGGACGGGACGGTCGTCAACGTCGCGCTGCCGGCGATGGGTCAGGACCTCGACGCCGACATGGCCGGCCTGCAGTGGATCGTGAACGGCTACATGCTGATGCTCGCGTCCCTGGTGCTGCTCAGCGGTTCGCTCGGCGACCGGCTCGGGCGGCGGCGGACCTTCGTCGTCGGCGTGATCTGGTTCGCGGCGGCGTCGATCGTGTGCGCGATCGCGCCGACGCTGGAGGTGATGATCGCGGGCCGGGTCCTGCAGGGCATCGGTGGCGCCCTGCTCACCCCCGGCAGTCTGGCGATCCTGCAGACGACGTTCCGGCATTCCGACCGCGGCAAGGCGGTCGGCGCCTGGTCGGGTCTGACCTCGGTCGCCGCGGCCGTCGGGCCGTTCGTCGGCGGGACGCTGGTCGACAGCGGCTACTGGCAGCTGATCTTCCTGATCAACGCGCCACTCGCGCTGGCGACGGTTCTCGTCACGCTCCGGCACGTACCGGAGACCCGCGACGAGGAGGCGGGCGGCAAGCTCGACATCACCGGCGCGATCTTCGCGACCCTCGGTCTGGCCGCGCTGACGTACGGCCTGATCAGCGCCGGCGACCACGGCTTCGGCGACCCGATGATCGTGACCAGCCTGGCGATCGGGGTGGTCGCGTTCGCCGCCTTCGTCGAGGTCGAACGGCGCGGCTCACATCCGATGCTCCCGCTGGGCATCTTCGCCAACGCCCGCTTCACGGGCGCGAACCTGGTCACGGTCGTCGTGTACGGCGCCCTCGGTACGGCGACGTTCCTCGTCGTGGTCTACCTGCAGACCGCCCTGCACTACTCCGCGCTGTGGGCGGGCGCGTCGTTGCTGCCGATGACGGCGCTGATGCTCGGGCTGTCCGGGTACGCCGGCGGCCTCTCGGACCGGATCGGCGCGCGCATCCCGATGACGGTCGGGCCGTTGCTGATGGCCGGTGGCTTCCTGCTGATGCTGCGGATCAACATCGGCTTGAACTACTTCACCGCCGTACTGCCCGCCGTCGTGCTGCTCGGCCTTGGGCTCGTGTCGACCGTGGCACCGCTCACTGCGACCGTGCTGTCGTCGGTCGAGGACCACCACGCCGGGATCGCGTCCGGCGTGAACAACGCCGTCGCCAGGTCGGCGCAACTGATGGCGGTGGCCGCGATCCCGATGGCGGCCGGCATCACCGGCGACAGCTACCGCGATCCCGTTGCCTTCCACGATGGATTCGGCAACGCGCTGTGGATCTCCGCCGTACTGGCCGCGGCCGGTGCCGCGATCGCGTGGCTGACGCTCGGCGAACGGGGCAAGCCGCGCAAGCTGCACCTCGTCGACCACCACGTGCACTGCGCGCTCGAGGCTCCGCCGTACGCGCACAGCAAGAGCTGATTTGTCGACTTATCTGCCCAGGTAGCGCCGGCGGCTGTCCGGATCGAGTCGTTCGATCGCGTAGCGGAGCATGGTGCGCGGCATCCGGGTCGCGTACCGGTCGAGGAACACGCGGAGCTCGTCCTCACAGACGCGCTTGCCGGCTTCGCGGAGCATCCAGCCGGACGCCTTGTGGATCAAGTCCTCCCGGTCGTCGAGCACCTCGGCAGCCAGCTTGTAGGTGTCGGCGGTCTGGCCCTGGTTGATCAGGTACTGCGTGGCGACCAGCGCGATCCGCCGTTCCCACAGGGAGCTCGACCGGACCAGGGCGTACAGCGGGTCGCGCGGCTTGTCGAGCAGGTACCCGCCGACGATCTGCGGAGCGCTGCAGTCCACCAGATCCCAGTTGTTCACCGACGCCGTACTGCGCAGATAGATGTCGTAGATCGCCTCGAGCTCGGCCGGGTTCGCCGTCCGGGGTTGGACTGCGCGCGACGCCCGGTCGGCGAGCAGGCAGAGGATGGTCAGGCGATGCTCGTGCACCGGGCTGGTCAGCGCTTGTTCGAGTTCGGGCAACGGCAGCGCGGCGCGAAGGTAGGGCTTGAGGATGCCCCGGATCGTGGAAAGCTTCACGCCGATCATGCGGTCGCCATGGCCGTACCCGCCGGGGCCGAGTTTGAAGTAGCGCGCAAGGATCTCCGCCACCGCCGGATCGGCGGCCGCGTCGACGTCGGCGAGCAGCTGTCCGGTACTCGGCGTACCGGACGCCGGCTTGCCGTCAGGAACGACCATGGGGAGTTGTCTATCACCCTGCCGAGGTCGCTCGTTTGCTTTACCCTGGCAGCGCTTACAGCTGTGAGGTCACGCTCCGGGGTCCATCGTCTACGGACCCGTTGTGACGGCTGCGCGTTGAGGCATACGGTGTGTGTGCAGGGCAGTTCCATTTCCGCCAGGACCCGCGTTCGTGGCGCTACCCCGGGGGAGACACCCGCGTGACAAGCCAGCCAGAGCCGCGGGACGGCGACATGATCAGGACGACGTTCGCCGCCGAAACCGAGGAGCTGGAGCCGGGTGTGCTGCTGGTCCGGATGTCCGGCGAGATCGACATCGCCAGTACCGAGTTCGCCGCCGAGTCGATCCGTGCCGCGGTCGCACCACCGGCCCGGCTGGTGCTGATCGACGTGTCCGCCGTGACGTTCTGCAGCTCGGCCGGCCTCGGCAACCTGGTCGAGGCGCGCAACCTTGCCGGCCGGCACAACATCAGGCTGGCCCTCGTCGGCGTCGGCCGCCCGGTCGACCGTCCGCTCACCGTTACCGGCCTCGGCGGCCAGTTCCGCATCTACGGCACCGCGGCCGAGGCCATCGCCGACCTCTGACCTCGAGGCGCTCCGCGCTACGTCCTCGCGGGCCCAAGGTGGAATCGATTCCAGTTCTGCCCTTAGGGTGCTGGATGTGATCGTGCAGACCATCGAGGACACCTGCCTGGTGTACCTGCTCGTCGACGAGGCGAGCAGGTCGGCCGTGGCGATCGACGCCGGCAGCGGGCGCTGGCTCGGCAGAATGTCGTCGTACGGCGTGGACCGGGTGACGGACGTGCTGGTCACGCACCACCATCGCGACCAGGTCGAAGGACTGCCGTTGCTGGCGGCCACCGGGACCCGGATCTGGGTGCCGGAGAACGAAGCCGACCTGATCGCCGACGTCGACCATCACTGGCTGCGACGAAACCTGGTGAACAACTACGATCTGCACACGGACCGGTTCTCGCTGCTCGAATCGGTGCCGGTGGCCGGCGTCATGAAGGACTACAGCACGACGCAGATCGGCCACCTGACGGTGCGGACCGTGCCGACTCCCGGACACACACCGGGGAGCGTCAGCTACCTGATCGACGGTCTTGCCTTCACCGGTGACCTCATCCACAGCCCAGGCAAGGTGTGGTCCGGCGCCGCGCTGCAGTGGTCGTACGTCGGCATGGAGGGCGCCGCGATGACCATCGCGTCGCTCGTGCAACTGCTCGACCACCAGCCACGGGCCTTCCTCCCCAGCCACGGTGCGCGGATGGACGATCCGGCGACCGCGGTGCACGCCACCTGCACTGCGCTGCAGGACCTCGTCCGCGTGCGACTCGGTACGCCCAGCGGGTTGCTCGACAAGCTCGAGAACCCGTACGTCGAGCTGAGCCCCCACCTGCTGATGAACCGGACCAGCGAGTCCCGCAGCTACGTGCTCCTGAGCGACTCCGGTACGGCGCTGTTGATCGACTACGGCTACGACCTGACCACCAGCATCCCGACCGGCGGGCCCCGGCACGTGGTGCGGCCGTGGCTGCCGAGCCTGCGTGCCCTGCAACGCGACTACGGCATCGACCGCGTCGAGGTCGCGATTCCGACGCACTACCACGACGACCATGTCGCCGCGTTCAACCTGATGCGGGAGGTGCACGGCACACAGGTATGGGCGGCCGGCCCGGTGGCGCATGTCCTGGAGAACCCGGCGGACTACGACCTCCCGTGCCTCTGGTACGAGCCGATCCCTTGCGCGCAGCACGTTGCCAACGGCGCGGCAGTTCGCTGGCGTGAGTACGAGCTGTCCATGTACGACCTGCCCGGCCACACGCTGTACGCGTCGGCGATTGGGTTCGAGGTGGACGGACGACGCGTGCTGGCCACAGGCGACCAGCAGACCGGCAGCTGGGAGCCTGGCGGAGCTGCGGAGGTGCCCAACTTCCAGTACGCCAACGCCTTCGCGGCCGAGGACTACGTGGCCTCTGCAGCGCTCTACCAGCAGCTGCAGCCGGAGCTGATGATCTCCGGCCACTGGGACCCGCGCGCGGTCACACCGGAGTACCTGGACGAGCTGACCCGCCTGGGTGCGGAGGTGGCGCGAGCACACCGCGCACTGCTGCCACCCACGGACCCTGTCTTCACCGGCACGGTGCGAATCTCGCCGTACCGGGTGGATGCGGTGAACGGACAGCCGTTCACAGTGCGGGTCAGTACACCCGCCGACCTGGTAGTGCCGGCGGGGTGGGAGTGCCGACGGGTCGGTGCTGCCGAGTTCGTGGTGATCCCCCGGGTGACCGGTCCGGTACGACGGGCGCGGATCGCGGCCGGTGTCACGCGGGACGGGATCTACCTCGGTCAACTGGCCGAGGCGCTGGTCGACGTACGCCTTTCCTGAGAGGACTCTTGTGGACTATTCCGTGGACGTGCATGCCGGTAAGGCGTACGCGACGGTCAGCCGGGACGGACAGCAGCTGTTCAGCCTGCGGCTGTTCGCCTCGCTCGACACCGTCGGCGGGCTCGACGAGAGCTCGTCGTTGCAGGTCGACTCACCGGAGGACGGCGTCTTCATCGTGACCGCTCGTAGTTCGGTCTGGGAGAGCCGGGTGACCACGACCCGGTTTCTGCCGGACCGGATCGAGACGCAGACGACGGTGACCGGGCACGGGCGTCTGACGGACGTACATCTGCTCGGTGGCCGGCGTACTCCGCGCGGGTTCCTGCCGAGTGGCTCCCGGCTGCGGCAGGTGTACTCGCCGAACCCGGACCATCCGACCCGCGTGCTCCGCGAGGCGGTCGAGCCCGCGACGATCAGCGTCTGCGGCGAGGGCGGCGAGCCGGGCATCGAGCGCTGGCTGTTCACCCCGGCTCCCTGGTGCTTCGCCGCGGCCACAGAGTCGGAGTGGGTCGGGTTCAGTGTGGTCACACCGATCGCCGAGCAGAACTTCACCAGCTATCACTACCGGCCGGTGACGGGTGGCTTCAGCCTCCAGCTGGACTACGAGGGTCAGACAGAGGTCGACGGGACCTTCACAACGCCGCTGCTCGTGGTGCACCTTGCTGGAGAGTCCGCGGAGGACGTACTGGTCCGGCATCGCGCCCTGCTCGACGCGGCGGACGTCGTACCCTCGCGGCCGGCTGAGCGACCGGACTGGTGGTCGGGGACGATCTTCTGCGGCTGGGGTGCGCAATGCGCGCTCGGTGTCCGCACAGAGCAGCCGCCGCAACCGCTGGCGACCCAGGCGAACTACGACGACTTCCTGCGCACCCTGGCCGCACAGGGCATCGTGCCGGAGACAGTGGTGATCGACGACAAGTGGCAGGCGTCGTACGCGACCTGCCGGCCCGATCCCGCGAAGTGGGCGGACCTCAAGGGCTGGATCGCCGGGCGGCACGCAGCCGGGCAGCGGGTCCTGCTCTGGTGGAAGGCGTGGGACGAGGAGGGCGCCCCGCCGGAGGCGTGCATCACCGATGCCGAGGGCCGTACGGTCGGTCTGGACGCCGAAGCACCGGCCTGCGTCGCACTGATCACGGACGCCGTCACGTTCATGCTCTCGCCGGAAGGGCTCGACGCGGACGGTTTCAAGATCGACTTCACCGCGCGTACTCCGTCCGGCTCCTCGCTGCGGCACAGTGGCGACCGCTGGGGCGCGGCCCTGCTGCACGAGCAGCTGCGGCTGGTCTACGACACCGCCAAGCAGGTCAAGCCGGACGCTCTGGTCGTCACGCACACCCCCAACCCGGCGTTCCTCGACGTCACGGACATGATCCGGCTGAACGACGTACTGCACGACCACTCGGCCGCGCCGGGATATGTCGCTCGTCACATGACCTACCGGGCCGGTGTGGTCCGCTCGGTGATGCCCGAGCTCGGCGTGGACACGGACGGCTGGATGATGCCCAACCATGCCGAGTGGCGTGGCTACCTGCAGGTTCAGGACTCACTGGGCGTGCCCGCGCTGTACTACGTCGACGGTACGGACACGGACCGCTACGACTTCGGTCCGGACGATTTCGACGCGGTCAAGGACACGTGGAGCCGCTACAGGTCAGTGCTGAGCATTTAGACTGCGGGCCATGAGTCCCCGGGGGCAGGCCGCGCGTGCGGTGTCACAGCCGGCGCAGCAGCCGGTACGGCGCCCCACGGTGCAGGACGTGGCGCGCGAGGCCGGCGTCTCCCCGTCGACGGTGTCACGCGCGCTGCACACCCGGGGGTATGCGTCGCCCGCCGTACGGGCACGGGTGCGTGCTGCCGCCGAGCGGATCGGGTACGTGACCGACCACAACGCCCGCAACCTGCGCAGCCGTACGTCGACGTCGATCGGTGTACTGATCTCCGACCTGCGGAACCCGTTCTACGCCGACCTTGCCGCCGGCATCGAGGAGGAGCTGCGCGCGGCGGAGTACCAGATGGTGCTCGTCAACGACAACGGTGATCCGGCCGAGGAGATGCAGGCCGCCGAGACGCTGCTGGCGATGCGGGTACCGGGAGTGATCGTGACGCCGGTGACCGCCAAGTGCCCGCAGGTCCTGCAGAACAACGGCGTCCACGTGGTCTGCGCGGACCGCGAGCTGGGCCGGTCCACCAGCGATGTCGTGGTGAGCGACAACAAGACCGGCGCCTGCGAGCTGACCGAGCACCTGATCGCGCTCGGTCACACGCGGATCGGGATGCTGATCGACGAGACCAAGTGGTCGACCGGCGCCGGCCGGCTGGCCGGGTTCCGCGCCGCGCACGCGAACAACGACCTGAGCGTGGACGAGAACCTGATCGCCTACACCAGCTTCGACGCCGACGCCGCGCGGTTGTCCACCCGCAAGCTGCTGAACAAGCACGAGGTGACCGCGATCATCTCGGCGAACAACGTGCTCGCGCAGGGTGCGCTCGCCGAGCTGAAGGACCGGCGGCTGAAGATCCCGCGGCAGATCAGTCTCGCGGCGTACGACGACGTGCCCTGGATGTCGCTGGTCCAGCCGGCGCTGACGACCGTGGACCAGAGCACGGTCGAGATGGGGCGCAGTTGCGCGCGGCTGCTGCTCGCCCGGATCCGCGGCGAACTCCCGGCGCGGCGCCGGCTGGTCAAGGTGCCGGCCCGGCTGATCGTCCGCGGCTCCACGGGTCCCGTTCCGCGCTGAGTTTGTCCACAGGGCGGGCGCCGACGTCTTGACGACTCGTCAGCCGCGCACTTACGGTTCCTGCAATCCGGAAATGTGGCATCGATGCCACATTCCACCGCTCGTCCCCTGTCGACGTTAGGAGCAACCCCATGAAGCACCTGCGCGTTCCCGTGGTGCTGGCCGCCGGAGCCCTGGCGCTCACCGCCTGCGCCGGCGTCGGGAAGAAGGACGCCGGCGGTGGCAGCGACAGCCAGGCCTCCGCCGGCGCGACGCCGTCCGGCACCTTGAACGTGATGGGTTTCAGCGGCGAGGACGAGGTCGCGCAGTCGCGGATCACCGCCTTCAAGACCGCGTTCCCGGGCGTCACGGTGAAGAACAACAAGGGCGACTTCGACGCCCAGCAGTTCCTCACCGCGGTCTCCAGCGGCAACCCGCCGGACGTCGTCTACATGGCCCGCAACCTGATCGGGACGTATGCCGCCAAGGGTGCGATCCAGCCGCTGGACGACTGCATCAAGAACAGTGGAATCGATACCACACAGTATCGGGAAGCCGCGATGAACGAGGTCAAGCTGAAGGACAAGACCTACGGCATCCCGGAGTTCTACACGGTCTCGACGAACCTGATCAGCGAGACCGCGCTGAAGTCCGCGGGCGTGCCGGTCAGCGACATCCAGACCACCGACTGGGACAAGCTCGACGCGACCGCGAAGAAGCTCTACAAGGCCAAGAACGGCCGCCCGGCCCGGATCGGGTACGACCCGAAGATGCCGGACTTCTTCCCGCTCTGGGCGATGGCCAACGGCGCCGAGATCATCAAGTCCGACGGCTCGCCGAACCTGAACGACCCGAAGGCGGTCGAGGCGCTCGAGTTCACGATGAAGCTGATCAAGGACCAGGGCGGCTGGGCGAACTTCAAGACCTTCCGCGACACCTTCGACCTGTTCGGTGCGAAGAACCAGTTCGTCAAGGACCAGCTGGCCGCGTTCCCGATCGAGAACTGGTACGTGAACGTCCTGCTCGACTCGCGGGCGAGCGGGCTGAAGCTGCAGTCGACGCCGTTCACCGACCGGCAGGGACAGCCGATCAGCACCATCGGCGGGTCGGCGTGGGTGGTCCCGAAGGGCGCGAAGAACCCGACCGCCGCCTGCCAGTGGGCGAAGACGCTGACGTCGGTGGAGACCTGGCACAAGGCGGCCGAGGCGCGGATGCAAACCGTTGCCAAGGACAAGACCTTCTTCACGGGCCTGTTCACCGGGAACAAAAAGGCCGACGACGAGATCAAGGCGCAGTACCTGAAGCCGAGCGGTGACGCGGGCTTCGACGCGGCGATCAAGAACTACTACGACGTTCTGGACAAGGCGAAGTCGCTCAACCCGTCGCCGGCCGGTGCCGAGATCGACGCCGCGTGGAAGAGCGCGGTTGCCAAGGCACTCGGTGGATCAGCGACCCCGCAAGCCGCGCTCGACCAGGCGCAGTCCGAGGCCAAGGCAGCCTTCGACAAGGCGAGCCAGGGCTGATCGATGACGACCACCGTCGAACGTCAGGCCGCGCCCGGGCAGACCCGCCCCGAGCGCGGCCGGCGGCCGCAACGCAGCCCGCTGGCGAAGCGGGAGGACCGGGCCGGCTGGCTGTTCGTGTCGCCGTGGGTGATCGGGTTCCTGATCTTCACCGCGGGCCCGATGATCGCCAGCCTGGTGCTGTCGTTCACCGACTACCAGATGATCCAGGCGCCGCACGCCGTCGGCCTGGACAACTACCGCGAGCTGTTCGACGACCCGCGGGTCCTGAAGTCGCTCAGCAACACCTTCGTGTACGCCGCGATGTTCGTGCCGCTCGGCACGATCTTCGCGCTGGCGCTGGCGATGATGCTGCAGCGTGTCGGCAAGGCCGGCGGCTTCTTCCGGACCGCCTTCTACCTGCCCGAGATGACGCCCGCGGTCGCCGCGGCGGCGATGTTCCTGCTGCTGCTCAACGGCCAGCAGGGCCTGATCAACAAGGTCCTCGGCTGGGTCGGCATCAACGGGCCGAACTGGACCGCCGATCCGAACTGGCTGAAACCGTCGCTCGCAATCGTCAGTCTGTGGACGGTCGGCGGCACCGTCATCATCTACCTGGCGGCGCTGAACGGCGTACCGAAGCAGCTGTACGAGGCGGCCGAGCTCGACGGTGCCGGTCCGGTGACGCGGTTCTTCCGGATCACCGTGCCGATGATCTCCGGCGCGCTGTTCTTCACGGTGATCACGCACACGATCGCGGCCATGCAGATGTTCGACCAGGCGTACACGATGTTCTACGGGCCGCAGCAGAAGGCGACGGCGTCCGACGAGTCGCTGGTGTACATGGTCTACCTGTTCCAGAACGCCTTCCAGTTCTTCAAGATGGGCTTCGCCTCGGCGATGGCCTGGCTGTTGTTCGTGATCATCATGGCGATCACGTTCGTCCAGGTCCGGATCGGCAACCGCTACGTGTACTACCACGGGGACCGCTGATGACGATTCCCTGGCGGCGGCTGCCGTTCTTCGTGTTCCTGACGCTGGCGACGATCGCCTTCGTCTATCCGCTGGTGTGGCTGGTGTCCGCGTCGCTGAAGCCGCGGTCGCAGGTGTTCGACAACCGGCTGATCCCGGAGATCTTCCAGCCGTCGAACTACCTGCAGGTCTGGGACGCCGCGCCGGTGCTGCGCTGGCTGACGAACTCACTGACCGTCGGGTTCATGGCCGCGGCGACCGTCACGCTGTCCAGCGCGCTGGTCGCGTTCGGCTTCGCGTACTTCCGGTTCCGTGGCCGGAGCATCCTGTTCGGCATCCTGTTGTCGACGATGATGCTGCCCGGCGCGGTGACGATGATCCCGGTCTACCTGATCTGGAACAAGCTGGGCATGATCGACACCCAGATCCCGCTCTGGGCGCAGAACCTGTTCGGCTCCGCGTTCTACATCTTCCTGCTCCGGCAGTTCTTCCTGGGCATCCCGCGCGAGCTGTTCGAGGCGGCCCGGGTCGACGGCTGCGGGTACTTCGGCCTGTTCCGGCGGATCGCGTTCCCGCTCTGCAAGCCGGCGCTGGTGATCGTGTTCGTCTTCGAGTTCAAGGCGAGCTGGTCCGACCTGATGAAACCCCTGATCTACCTGCAGACACCGGAGTACTTCACGATGCCGCGCGGCCTGAAACAGATCATCGACGCGTTCGCCCTCTCGGGACATTACGAATGGGAGATCGCGGTGGCCGCGAGCGTCATCGCCGTACTGCCGATGATCGTGCTGTTCGCCTTCGGCCAGCGCTACATCCTCGACGGTGTGGCCACGACCGCACAGAAGGGCTGAGCGTGACCCAGCAGCAACCTGTCCTCGCCCTCGACGTCGGCGGCACCAAGCTCGCCGCCGGCGTCGTCGCCCGCGACGGCACCGTGCAGTCGTTCTGCCGGACCGAGACCGCGGTGGGCGAGGGGCCGACGGCGGTCGTCAAGCGCCTGCTGGACCTCGGCGAGCAGGCGGCGGCGGAAGCCGGCCTGCCGGTGCGCGCATCTTTGGGTAGCGGACACGCCTCGCCGTTCGCTGCCGTCGGAGTCGGCTGCGGCGGCCCGCTCGATCCGCTGACCGGCATCATCCTCGGACCGCCGGGCCTGCCCGGCTGGGACTCGGTGCCGCTCGGCCCGTTGGTGGCCGAGCGGTTCGGCCTGCCGACGTACGTCGAGAACGACGCGACCGCCGCCGCCCTCGGCGAGTACCGCTGGGGCGGCTGGGACGTCGAGAACCTCGTCTACCTGACGGTGTCGACCGGCTTCGGCGGCGGCATCGTGATCGACGGCAAGCTGTTTCACGGCGCCGCCAGGCAGGGCGGCGAGCTCGGCCACGTGGTGATCGACTGGCAAGGCCGGCAGTGCGGCTGCGGTGCACGCGGCTGCGCGGAGGCGTACGTCTCCGGTACGTCGATCGCGCGCCGGGCCACGGAAGCGGCCGCCGGCACCAACTCGACGCTCGCCCAGCTGGCCATCACTGCGAAGGACGTCGCGCAGCACGCGCGGGCCGGCGACCCGGTCGCACGGGCGGTGTGGGACGAGACGACTGCGATGCTCGGGCGGATGGTCGCCGTACTGATCAACGTCTGCGAACCGGAGCTCGTCGTCCTCGGAGGCGGTGTGACCCGCTCCGGAGCACAGCTGCTCGATCCGGTCCGGGAGGCGGCGTTGCGGCAGGCGATGCCGCCCGCCGCCCGCGCATGTGACGTCGTACTGAGCAGGCACGGTGACGCGGTCGGGGTGCTCGGCGCCGCGGCGATCGCCTACGAGCGGTTGGAGGCGTCGTGACCACTCAGCTCCAAGGGCTCCTCGACGGTCAGCTGGATCGGCACTCGGAGGTGGCCGCCGCGATGCGCGCCCAGCTTCCCCAGGTGCAGGCTGTGGCCGACGAGCTCATCCGGCGACTGGGCCGCGGCGGTGTGCTGTACACCTTCGGCAACGGCGGATCGGCGGCCGACGCGCAGCATTTCGCTGGCGAGCTGATCGGGCGGTACCTCCGCGAGCGGCGGCCGCTCCCCGCGGTCGCTTTGATCGGCGACGCCGCCGTGGTCAGCTGCATCGCGAACGACTACGCGTACGACGACGTGTTCGCACGACAGGTCACCGCTCTGGTCCGGCCGGCCGACCTGGTCGTCGGCTTCAGTACGTCCGGGACGTCGCCAACCGTGGTGAAGGGCCTGGCCGCGGCCCGCGCGAACGGAGCCTGCTCGGTCGCGTTCACCTCTGCGCGCGGCAAGGAGCTCGCCGCGGCCGCCGACCTCGCGGTCGTCGTACCGGCCGAGGAGACCGCCCGGATCCAGGAAATGCACGTCCTCGCCCTGCACCTGGTCAGCGAACTCGTCGACCGCTGGGCTTTCGACACCGGTTTGGAGAATTCATGACCCATCGCGGTCCTCTGCACATGATCGGCAACGCACACATCGACGCGGTGTGGCTCTGGCAGTGGCAGGAGGGATATCAGGAGGTGCGCGCCACGTTCCGCTCCGCGCTGGACCGGATGGAGGAGTATCCGGACTACGTCTTCACCGCCGACTCGGTCGCGTACTTCAGCTGGATCGCCGAGCACGATCCGGAGCTCTTCGAGCGGATCCGCAAGCGGGTCGCGGAGGGCCGGTTCGAGATCGTCGGCGGCTGGTGGGTGGAGCCCGACTGCAACCTGCCCGGCGGCGAGGCGTTCGTCCGGCACGCGCTCTACTCACAGCACTGGCTCGCCGAGCACCTCGGCGTGATCGCGACCGTCGGCTGCAACGTCGACCCGTTCGGCCACAACGCGAACCTGCCGCAGCTGCTCAGCAAGGCGCGACTGGACTCGTATGCGTTCCTCCGGCCGCAGGCGCACGAGCGCGAGCTGCCCGGCCAGAAGTTCTGGTGGGAGTCCGCGGACGGATCGCGCGTGCTGGCGTACCGGATCCCGCACGAGTACTGCTCGCCTCCCGGCGAGATCTCCGGCCATGTCGTCAAGTCCCTGCAACAGTTGCCGGTGACCACCGAACCGCTGATGGTGTTCTACGGCGTCGGCAACCACGGCGGCGGTCCGACGATCGCGAACATCGAGTCGATCAAGCAGCTCGCCGAGCGCGACCTGTACCCGGAGATGTTCCCGTCGAGCATGCGGCGGTTCTTCGACGAGGCGCGGAGGTTCGACGGGATCCCGGTGCATCCGACCGAGCTGCAACCGCACGCGATCGGCTGCTACGCCGCGCACTCGGGAGTCAAGCGGCAGAATCGCCTGGCAGAGCAGGCCCTGCTCGCGGCCGAGAAGTGGACCACGATCGCCTCCACGGTCAGTGGCATGCCGGACGCGACCGCGGAACTCGGACACGCCTGGAAGCAGGTGCTGTTCAACCAGTTCCACGACATCGCGGCCGGGACCGCGATCGAGCCGGCGTACGACGATGCGCGCGACCAGCTGGGCGAGGCCAAGGCGATCGCGGCCCGGCTGGCGAACCGCTCGATCCAGTCGATCGCGCGGCAGATCGACATCCCGGCCGAAGCGATGATGGTGCCGGTGGCGGTGTTCAACCCGCACGCCTGGCCGGTGACCGCGACGGTCGAGCTCGAGCTCGGCTACCCCTTCCCGATGCGGGGCGCGATCGAGCTCCGCGAAGGACTCGACGGCCGGGTGCTCGACGTGCAGGAGGTCCGATCGGCCGCGACCTCGGGCGGCCGCCGGCGGATCGCCTTCACGGCGAACATTCCGCCGCTGGGCTACCAGCTGTTCACGATGCGCACCGGCGACCAGCCGTCGTACCACTTCGGCAAGCCGAGCGGCGAGGGACTCGTGCTCGACAACGGCGTGGTGCACGCGGAGGTCGATCCGGCGACCGGCTGGCTGAAGTCGCTGGCAACCGCCGACGGTCCGAACCTGCTGGCCTCGGGTGTGGCGCACGCCCAGGTGATCGACGACGACACGGACACCTGGAGCCACGGAGTGCGGTCGCTGTGGAAGACCGTCGACGCCTTCAAGGTCAAGCGGGTACGGCGGCTCGCGGACGGGCCGGTGCGGCAACTGATCAGGGTGGAATCGACGTACGGTCAGTCGCGCCTGGTCGAGGAGTTCGTGCTGGACGCGGAGTCGGAGGCCGTCGAGGTCCGGGTCACGGTGGACTGGCGTGAGCACCTGAAGTCGCTGAAGCTGTGCTTCCCGTTCGCGATGCCGCAGTCCGTGGCGACCCACGAGATCCCCTACGGTCACCTGGAACGCGAGCAGAACCGCGAGGAGGTGCCGTCGCACGCGTGGGTCGACGTCTCCGGCCCGAACGGCGGCGTCGCGGTGCTCAACGACGGGAAGTACTCGTTCGCCGTCGACGGCACGACGCCCGGCCGCTCCGTGCTCGCGATGACGGCGGTGCGCTCGCCCGTGTATGCCTGGCACGATCCGTGGCGGCTGGACGACGACGGCGTGTACGAGTACCTCGACCAGGGCATCCAGCGCTTCACGTACCGCCTGGTGCCGCACGGCGGCGACTGGCGGGCGGTCGGCGTGGTCCGGCGCGCGGCCGAGCTCAACCAGCCGGTCACCGCGCTGATCGAGTGCTTCCACCGCGGGCCGCTGCCGCCGTCACAGTCGTACGTGGCCGTGTCCGGCGCTGACCACGTCGTCGTCTCGGTCCTCAAACGGGCCGAGGACAACGGCGGGGCCGCCATCCTCCGTGCGTACGAAACGGCAGGACGTGCCGCGGAGGTGACGATCGACCTGCCGTTCCTCGGCCGCACGATCGACACCGCTTTCACGCCGCACGAGGTCAAGACGCTCCGCATCCCGTCCGACGCCGACGCCGCCGAGGTCGACCTGCTGGAATGGGATCCCGCCGCGCCGCCGCCGATCACGAGCGAGTGACATGCGGGTACCTCTCGACAGGGAGCCCTGGAAGGTCCGGGGCTTCCTCGGCGACGAGTGGCAGCACCATCGCGTCTGGGGCCGGCTGCGCGAGCCTGATGCGTGGCTGCCGGCGACGGTGCCGGGCAGCGTCGTCGACGATCTGTGGCGCGCGAACGTCGTACCGGATCCGTATGCCGGGCTGAACACGCGGGCGATCGAGTGGGTTGCGGATCGGTGTTGGGTCTATCGGCACGAGTTCCGGTTGGAGCCGCCGGCGCGCGGACGGCAGGCGTTCCTCTGCCTGGACGGGGTCGACCACAGCGCTGTCGTCTACCTCGACGGTCAGGAGCTGGGACGGGTGGACGGCATGTTCGTCGCCACCCGCTTCGAGGTGACCGAGTTGCTGCGGGCGTCGCCGGATCACGTGCTGGTGATCGTCGTCGAGCCCGCGCCGTCGAGCGAGCCTCAGGTTGGTCACACGAGCAAGGTCCGCGCACACAAGTCTCGGATGACCTATGGCTGGGACTTCTGCCCGCGGCTCGTCCACCAGGGCATCTGGCAGTCCGTGTACGTCGACGTGATCGGGCCGGCGCGCATCACAGGCATCGACGTGGGCGCCGATCAGGTCACGGTAGAGGCTTCAGGCAACGGTACGGTCGAGCTCACGGTGACCGATGCCGAGGGCAACGTGATCGCGACCGGTGATCGCGTTGTACAGGTGCGTGATCCGCTGCGTTGGTGGCCGAACGGCTGCGGGACGCCGTACCTGTATCACCTGACGGCGACCGCCTGGTCCGGCGGCGAGGTGAGCGATCGGCGGGAGTTCGAGATCGGGTTCCGGACGCTGTGCTTCTTCCAGGCGGAAGGTGCGCCCACAGGCTCCGCGCCGTACGGGATCGAGGTGAACGGGCGGCAGATCTTCGTCAAGGGCTGGAACTGGGTGCCGCTCGACCTGAGTTACGGCGTGCCGCGACCCGAGCGGCTCGAACATCTGCTGGACCTTGCGGTCGATGCCGGGGTGAACCTGCTGCGGGTGTGGGGCGGTGGCCTGGTCGAGACGCCGGAGTTCTACGCGGCCTGCGATCGGCGTGGTCTGCTCGTGTGGCAGGAGTTCTCGCAGTCCAGCTCGGGCATCTCGTCGACACCGGCCGACGATCCGGCGTACGTCGCGATGATGCGTTCCCAGGCCGAGCAGATCGTGCCCAGCCGCCGGCACCATCCGTCGCTGGCGATCTGGGGCGGCGGCAACGAACTGCAAGCCGGTGAGGGTGAGCCGCTGACGGATTCGCCTGTGCTGGCAGCGCTACGCGACGTCGTACGGCGCCTCGATCCCGAGCGTCTGTGGCTGCCGACCTCGCCCAGCGGTCCTGCGTTCCTGAACCGTCTCGACCTGATCCGCGAGGCACCGCGCGATCAGCACGACGTCCACGGACCGTGGGAGCATCAGGGTTTGCGCGACCATTACGGCTTGTACGACGCCGGGACGGCGCAGCTGATCAGCGAGTTCGGCGTCGAGGGTATGACGATGCCGCGCACGCTGTCCCACGTCGTGCCCGAGCCCGAGCGCCGGCTGCCCACCCGAGGTCGCCCGGTCTGGGACCACCTCGGCCGCTGGTGGAACAACGAGTCCCTGGTGCAGGCGTCGTTCGGTCATCGCATCGAGGACCTCGGCACGCTCGGCATCGCGAGCCAGTTCCTGCAACGCGACGGCCTCGGGTACGCCGTCGAAGCTCACCGCCGTCGTTGGCCGGGCTGCGTCGGCACCCTTCCGTGGCAGTTCAACGAGCCCTACCCGAACGCCTGGTGCGCCGCCGCCGTCACGCACGCCGGTGAGCCCAAACCGGCGTACTTCGCGGTCGCCGCCGCCTACCGCCCAATCATCGTCGGCGCCACCTGCTCCCGCCAATCCTGGTTGGGCTACCCAGAGGTCTCGATCCCGCTCTGGTTCCTGGCCGACCATCCGATCGAGCCGGCGACCATCACGGCCCGGCTCTTGTCGCTGTCGGGTGAAGAACTGACGACCATGACCTTCGAGGACATCACTCTGGGCGAGCTCAAGGCCCCAACGCCACCCGGAGCCTTCGTGCTTCAAGTGCAATTGCTGGCGGGCGACATGCCCGCCGCCGAGCGTCGGTACCTTCTGACGGGCGCCGAGGACTTCTCCGAACTGCTGGACGCACGGGCCGAGATCGACGTCGAGTGGTCGGACGGTCAGCTGGTCGTTCGGCATGTCGCGGGACCTGTGGCGCCGTTCGTCCGCGTACGCGACGGACGGCCGCTGCTGGGTGATGCCGCCGGGTGGCTGCGAGTGTCCGACAGCGGTTTCGTCCTGCTCCCCGGGGAGGAGCGCAGGCTGGACGTTCGCTGGGACGGCGCCGACAACGACCGGCTCATCGCAGTGGACGGGCTGGGTCTCCATCCGACCGAAAGGCTGATCCGGTGCAACTGACCGTAGCTGTGGAAGCGGCCGACGGCTCGCCTATCGTCGACTCCCCCGACTGGCACGTCGACGTCGAACTCACCCCGCGCGGCCCGGACGAGAACGTCGTGCGGCTGCGAGTTCGGTACGACGGTACGTCGCCGGCGGACGCGCGCGTACGACTCGACGTACCGGTGCCCGGCTGTGAAGAGGCGCCGCACTGGTTGATCCCGGGGCTGTTCTACGGCGCCAACCGTGACCCGGATTGCGCTCGGTTGTACCCGCGCTACGCCCGTGGCGAGCTTGATGCGGAGAAGCTCGTCGCCGACCGGTGGGCGTTCCGCGCCGACCGCGCCGCGACGCCTGCCGTCTTCGCGTGGAGCAAGACAGCCGGTGTCGCGCTCACCGTCGACGCCACCACCTCGCTCGGCCTCAGCGGACTCGGCCTGGCGGCCGGCCCGGACCGCCCGGCAACTGTGTGGATCTCGCTGCCCTACCGCGAAGAACCGTTCAGCTACGTCGGCGAGCCGCGCGGCGTCGATCCACTCGCCGATTCGCACCGATGGCAGCCTGGCGAAACCCACGAACTCCAGGCTGGTCTCTGGACACTGCCGTCTGACCATCACAGCTATGCGCCGGTCCTCCGCGTGCTGCGCGACCGCGAACGTGCGGCACAGCCGGCGGTCATCCCGTGGGTCGACGTCACCGAGGCGGCCGAACTGACGTCGTACGGCCTCTGGCGCTGGCACTACCAGGAGAATCCCGCCGTACTGATCGAGACCGCGCTCTTCGACCGTGAACTGGCAGGCGACCTGGGCGATCGTGGGGATCGGCTGGCGATGCACGTCGCGTGGGTCAGCGGGATCCCGTACGCGCACGCTCTGCTGCGGCACGGCCGACGTACGGGAAACTCGGCGTACGTCGACGCCGGGACAGCGGTCATCGACCACATCACCGCGAATCTCACGCCCGTCGGCACCTTCTTCGGCACCTGGTACGCCGAGCACGGCTGGAAGCAGTCGTGGACACCGGTGCGCGGCGGGCTGCACGCGCGGACGCTCGCCGAGGCGACACTGTTCACGATCCGCGCGCTCGCGGCCGAGCCCGTCGAGCATCCGTCCTGGCGCGCGGCGGCGCTGAGCAACCTCGAGTTCGCACTGTCCGCACAAGATGCCTCGGGCAACTTTGGCAGCCTGTATCACCTGGACACCGGCGAAGTGCTCTCCCGGCGCGGAGCGGCCGGCCTCACCTGGGTCGGCGCGATGGCCGAGGCCTACATTTTGTTCGGTGACGAACGGTTCCGCGAGGCCGCGCAGCGGGGCGGGCGGTACTACGCCTCCTTCGTCCGCAACGAGACGCTGTGCGGCGCGCCGGAGGACGTGGACCTCGCGCCGACCTCCGAGGACGGGTACGCCGCCCTCTTCGCGTACGTCGGTCTGCACCGGATCGACCCGTCGGACGAGTGGCTCGAACTGGCCAGGCGGGCTGCTGATTGGATGCAGACGTTCCGCTACAGCTACGACGTACGGTTCGCCCCGAAGACGATCCTCGGTCAGTACGGTTTCCGCAGCCGCGGCGCGGACCAGGCGAGCCCGTCGAACCAGCACCTGCACAACTACGGCCTGATCTGCACCACCGAACTGGCCACCCTCTCGGCCTTCACCGGCGACCCCAGCTACGCGACCTCGGCCGCCGAACACCTCCGCTTCGCTCGTCAGTTCGTCGCCCGCCACGACGGTGACTTCAACGCCCGCCGCGGCATGGTCACCGAGCGCTACTACCAAACCGCCTGTTTCGGCCCACCCGGCGCCCTCCTCACCCTCTCCCACTCCTGGTGCATCGGCGTCCTGCTCCTGGCCTGCGAAGACGTGCTCACACGCAAGGACCTCGCTGCCATCGAGTGGTGATCGGTCAGACCGCCTTCTGCCACGGTCTGGCGTGCTGGTGGACGATGTCGGCGATCAGGGCGAGGCGGTCGCGGCAGGTCGTCGCGAGAACCTCCTGGTCTTCCAGTGCGGGTGTCCACAGCGCGCGGCCGGCCAAGGTGCCGGACGCGCCGCCGCGGCAGGCGAGCTCGACGGCTCGCGGGAAATCTTCGCGCGCGACGCCGTTCGACAGGACCACCCACGGGCCGTTCACTGTCTCGGTGAGCCGGCGGCAGGTGGCCACGATGGCAGACGCGTCGCCCATACCTCGGCTCGGGACCTGGGCCTTGTAGAGGTCGGGACGGACGGGCGCGAGAGCCTCGGCTGCCTCGAGGATCGCGGTGTCCAGGTCGAAGTCCTGCTCGCCGTCGGCCGGTTGCGCGACGGGCTCGAGCACCGAGAGCAGATTCGACTCGGCGCAACGGCGTACGAACTCCTCGGCCATCTCTCGGCGCCGGGTCTGCTGGTCGTCGCGTTTCCAGATCACCAGAAGTTTGAGGGCGACCGCACCGGCCTCGCGGGCCGCGGTCGGGTCGACGGTCTCGTCCAGGTGCGTGTCCGTGACCGGTCCGCCACGCTCCTGGGTCAGTGCGTCGACCGCGAGGATCCAGCCTGGGCCGGACGGAGCGTCGTACCCCTTGTCGATGAGGAAGCCGGACGCCAGTGGAGCCAGGTGCTCGGCGACGGCGGCCTTGAACGACCGGATTGCCTGAGCGTCGTCCGGCCGGCCGTGGTCGGCGAGCATCGTGCGCAGACTTTCGCGCTGATCCATCGCGACCATCGCGAACGTGCCGTCGGGATACGCCAGTGCATCGAGGCTCATGACACCACCTTATGGAATCGATGCCAGAATGCGCCATCCCAGGTCTCACCCAGCTGTGGACAAACCTCCAGATTCCTTGCCCGCAAAGGCTCCACAGTTCGCCCGGTGACGACCTCGGTCGCCATCAACGCAGCCCCTCGCGCCGCGGTCGCCGCATCGTCCAGTACGGCGAAATCGCGGCCACCCGACGCGTGCGCCTTCCGGCTCATCCATCCGCTCAGCCGCACCGGGCCGCCGAACGCGACCGTGCTGCGCCACTCGATCCCGAGCAACCGCGTCTGCTCCTCGGTCATCCAACGGGCATGAAAACTGAGCGCGTCCACCAGCGCCCGCATCTCCTCGGCCGGGTCGTCCACCGGGCGCGTCACGTCGTACGTCGGGGTCGGATCCGGCGCCGGCGCCTGACGGCCTTGTGGATAAGGCGCGATGAATCGATCGCTGGGAGCACCAACGGGTTCGAGTACGTCGTTCAGCCAGGTGTAGTCGCGGCCGAGCGAGGCGAGGCGCTGTTCGACCAGGCCGCCGGCTGCTCCGTTGCCGGAGACGGCGCATCCGTGCTGCCCGTCGACGTACCAACTCATGCTGATGCCCTGCTTCCGGAGTGCATCGTCGAGGACGAGGCCGTGACTCGGTGTGATGATCGCCTCCGCCGTACCGAGCGAGTCCGCGACCTGACCCGGCTCGCGCACTCCGGCCGCCCACGCGCCGACGAGGTGGTCATGCCCGCACAGCACGACAGGCACGCCGTCCGGAGTGGTGCCTGCAACGGTCATCGACTCGACAACGGACGGCAGGCGGTCCAGGCCGCCGTACCTGAGCAGCTCCTCGTCCCACCGCCGGCTCTCGAGATCCAGTACGCCGAGGCGCTGCGCATGGGTGAGGTGCATGGCATAGGTACCGGTGAGCGCGGCGAGTGCCAGGTCGGGCGCGCCGGCCCAGAGCCTGGTGCGTCCGAGCAGCTCCGGCCGCGCCTCGCGGAGCCAGCGCCACGTCACCACCGGCAGCTTCGGACTCAGGCGGAGTCCGGTGCGGGCGTAGAGCTCGACCGATCCCAGCTCCGTGGCGAGTCGCTCGGCCTGCTCGACGCCGGGCTGGTCACGCCAGGTGATCAGTTTCGTCAGCGGCCGGAGTTCCCGGTCGAGCGGTACGCCGGTCTCCGCCATCGCGGTGATGCCGATCGCGTCGATCTGCCGTCCCGCCGACAGTTCCGCGACCATCCGGAGTACGGCGTACTGCAAGGCCTCGGCGTCCTCCGGCGTACGCGCCGAACGCACCGCGCCGTCCGGAACTCGGCACACCTTCACATTCGTCGTACCGATATCGACACCAAGTGCTGTCACCTGCACGACCCTAATCCGCGAATGCGATAGCGTCCGGTGTCTCCGACGAAGGAAAGTCATGGGTGAGCTAGCCAAGATCGTGGTCGTCGTACCGACCTACAACGAGCGGGAGAACCTGCCCGTGCTGGCCGGACTGCTGTCCGACCTGAACCTGCCCGGCCTGGAACTCCTGGTGGTCGACGACAACTCCCCCGACGGAACGGGCGACGTCGCCGACGAGCTGGCGAAGGAGTCGCCGGAGAAGGTCGGCGTACTGCACCGCACCGTGAAGGACGGCCTCGGCCGCGCGTACGTCGCCGGGATCACCCGCGCGCTCGACGAGGGTGCCGACATCGTCATCCAGATGGACGCCGACCTGTCGCACCCGGCCTCGGTCATCCCGACCATGGTCGAGATGCTGCGGACCACCGACGCCGGCGTGGTGATC
>DASXXB010000162.1:0-14889 GCA_036503355.1 Kribbella sp.
CCTCCGCACCCGCCTCGCCGGTGTACCCCAGCACCGCCTTCCAGAAAGGCCGAATCCCGCCGATGTCCAGTGCATCGATCGCGATCTCCACAAGCTGGACCGATCGCGGTGCCCCCGTCCCGATCTCGGGCCCCGCCACCAACCCGGACCTGTCCGCGACGGCAGAGATCCGAAGCGCGAGTTCGACATCCAGGGTGGTCACCGCGACAGCGTCCGCCGCCAAGCCGATCGCCTGAGGCAACGACCCCACCGGGACCGACGTTCGCAAAGTCCCCAGCAAGAAGCGCCAACCAAAGTCCTGGACCGCGTCCGACGCGTCCTGCCGACTCAAGACCTGTTCCATCACCGCATCCTCGCAGCCCCCACCCCCAGAACCCAGCGTGCCGCCACTGCTGAGACAGGTCCCGGGGTGACCACGCCGTAGCGAGCAGGTGCCCGCCGAGTGCCACGCAGCAGGCGTGGGACGTTCTAGCCGTTAGGAGGTGTGAAATGACCGGGCCAGTCGGAGTACCGGATGCGGGAGATCTCGCGGACCTCGCCGAGCGTCGTCCACTCGTCCTTGCCGAGCCGGGCGAGGGGGCGCAGCCGGCGCACCTCGGGATGGTTCCCGTCCAGCACCGCGGCGTCGATCGCCAGGTGCCGGACCTGACCGATGACGAGCGTGCAGTCGCCGAGCTCGAGGGTGGTGTGGAGTGTGCATTCGATCGCCACCGGCGACTCGGCGACCCGCGGTACGGCGACCGTCCGGGACGGCTCGGGGGTGACGCCGATCGCCTCGAACTCCGAGACCTCCGGCGGGAAGGTCGTGCCGGAGGCGTTCACCTGCTCGTAGAGCGGCTCGGCCGCGAAGTTCACCACGAACTCGCCGGTCGCCTCGACATTGTTGAGACTGTCCTTGCGCCCGACCGAGGTGAACTGCACCATCGGCGGCTGCACGGACGCCACCGTGAAGAACGAGTGCGGCGCCAGGTTCAGCACGCCCTCGGCCGAACGGCTCGACACCCACGCGATCGGCCGCGGCACCACGACGGAGTTCAGCAACGCGTAGAACTCCCGGCGCCCGGCGACCTCCGGATCCACATCGACACGCACGCCCGCAGTACATCAAACTCGGTGGATGCCGCCGTACCCACCTCTCGGGAACCGGCCGGCGGTTCACCCGGAGGACGGAGAGCTGGATTGGCCGAGCAGGACGACTTCCTGGAGCAGGTGACCGCGATCGCCCGGCGGCACGGCGTCGACCCCGGACAGGTGCACGAGGTCGCCGGCGGCGTGGCCAACCGGGCGTTCGTGCTCGGCGAGCACCTGTTCCTCCGCGCCTGCCGGCCCGGGTACGAGGACGACCTGCTCAAGGAGACCCACGTCGTGCCGGCTGCCCGGACGGTCGGCGTCCTGACCCCGGCCATCATCGAGTACGACGACACACGCCGCCTGATCGATTCGCCGTACGCCGTCATGGAGCGCGTCCACGGCACGGAACCCACCGAGCTCCCGACAGGCCTCGCGGAACAACTGGCCCGCCTCCACCACCTGGAGCTGCCCTCAGGAGCACACGCTGCGACCGGGGCAGACGAGGTTGAGATCTCCGGGGTGCCGGAGGACGACTGGGGTGATCCGTGGCGGACCGTTGAGGACCTGGCCGATCGTGGGTACATCGATCCGGGGACGGCGACCTGGTTGACCGGCTGGTTCACGCGGCTCACCGAGCGCATCGACGGCAGCGGGCCGAAGGTGCTGATCCACGGAGATGTTGCCGCGCACAACCTTCTCGCCGGTCCGGCCAACGATCTCCGGGCGCTGATCGACTGGGGTGACGCCGCCTGGGCCCCGCGCGCGATGGAGTTCGCCAAACTCCCCCTCACCCAGGTGGCCGAGCTCCTCCGCGACTACCTCCGGCACACCCACTCGCAGGACACCCCATCCCCGGACGCCTCGCCACCGGACGCTTCGTCACCGCGCGCCTCGTCACCGCGCGCCTCGTCACCGCGGGCCTCGTCGGTGGAGGCCGAGCACGAGCTGGCCGCCGCCGTCTTGTGGTTCCACCTGTCCTGGGCGCTCGCCAAACTCCCGGCCGCTCCTTGGCCCGGCCAACGGCACTGGACCGCTCCGACCACGAGCCGCCTCCTCGGCCTGCTGCAGTTCTTCACCAGCACTCCGCCGGCCCCCTGGAGCGACTTGGCGTGACGATCAAGAAGGTGAGGTTCTCGGAGTCAGTGATCGCGTTTCTGCTGGAAAACAAGGGGGTTTGAACTTGTTGTGACATGGTGCAGACTGGGGCTTCGTGACTGACTATGTGGCGGCTGCGAGCCGGTACGACGACCAGATGACCTACCGGCGGACGGGCCGGAGCGGGCTGCAACTCCCGGCGATCTCGCTCGGGCTGTGGCACAACTTCGGCGACGACAAGCCGTTCGCGACGCAGCGGGACATCCTGCGGCGGGCGTTCGACCTCGGCGTCACGCACTTCGACCTGGCGAACAACTACGGTCCGCCGTACGGTTCGGCCGAGACCAACTTCGGGACGCACTTCGCACGGGACTTCAAGCAGTACCGCGACGAGCTGATCATCTCGACCAAGGCCGGGTACGACATGTGGCCGGGGCCGTACGGTCAGGGCGGCGGCTCGCGGAAGTACCTGCTCGCGTCGCTGGACCAGTCGCTGAGCCGGATGGGCCTGGACTACGTCGACATCTTCTACTCGCACCGCTTCGACCCGGACACCCCGCTCGAGGAGACGATGGGCGCGCTGGACGCGGCCGTCCGCTCCGGCAAGGCGCTGTACGCCGGCATCTCGTCGTACTCGGCGGACCGGACGCGGGAGGCCGCGCGGATCCTGCAGGAGCTCGGGACGCCGCTGCTCATCCACCAGCCGTCGTACTCGATGCTGAACCGGTGGATCGAGGAGGACCTGCTGGACACCGTCGGTGAGCTCGGTGTCGGCGTGATCGCGTTCTCGCCGCTGGCGCAGGGCGTGCTCACCAACCGGTACCTGGACGGGATCCCGGCGGACTCGCGGGCGGCGCAGGGCAAGTCGCTGAACCCCGACTCGCTGACCGAGGACACGCTCAGGCACGTCCGCGCACTGAACGAGATCGCGAAGGAGCGCGGCCAGTCCGTCGCGCAGCTCGCCCTCGCCTGGACGCTCCGCGACGACCGCGTCACCAGCGCACTGATCGGCGCCTCCAGCGTTGCGCAGCTCGAGGACAACCTCGCGACGGTCCGCAACCTGGGCTTCTCCGACGAGGAGCTCAAGGCGATCGACGCCGACGCCGTCGAGGCCGGCATCAACCTCTGGAAGAAGAGCTCGGACGCCTAGTTCTTCGTCGACAAGTAAGCAGTACCGGCGCCGCTCCCCCTCCACTGCGAGGCGGAGCGGCGCTGTTCATTCCCCGAACTGCCGCAGATCGAGCACGAACCGGTAGCGCACGTCGTTCCGGCGCAGCCGCGACAACGCATCGGTGATCTGAGCCGGAGACACAACCTCGACGTCCGCGACGACACCGTGTTCACTGCAGAAGTCCAGCAGCTCCTGCGTGTACGGGTGACCGCCACTGCCGGCCGAGGTCAGCCGCTTCCGCCCGATCAGCAGGTCGGTCGTCGGGACGGTGACCGGCCCGAGGTACCCGACGGAGAACAGTGTGCCGTCGAGATCCAGGACCTCCAGGTACGGCGTGAGATCGTGCTCGACCGCGATCGTGTCGATGACCACGTCGAGCGCCCCGCGCTGCTCGCGCATGGCGTCGGCGTCCCGCGAGACCACCACCCGGGACGCTCCCAGCGCCAGTGCGTCGTCGATCTTCCCCGGCGACGTGGTGAACACCGTGACCTCGGCCCCGAGCGCACGCCCGAGCTTGACGGCCAGATGCCCGAGACCGCCCAGACCGGCCACGCCGAGCCGGGTCCCCGGCCCGACACCGGCCGAGCGCAACGGCTCCCACACCGTGATCCCGGCACACATCAGCGGAGCGACAGCGGCCGCGTCGAGCGACTCCGGCCGACGGTAGACGAAGCTTTCACGTACGACGTAGCGGCTCGCGTAGGCCCCGAGCGTGGGAGTGCCGTCGACCCGGTCCTGCCCGCCGTAGGTCAGGGTCGGGAACTCCGCGCAGAAGTTCTCCTGCCCGGCCAGGCACATCCGGCACCTGCCGCACGAATCCACGATGTTGCCCACCGCAACAGGATCCCCGGCGCGGAACGCCGTCACGTCCGCTCCGACGGCGACGACCTCGCCGACGAACTCGTGCCCGGGAACCAGCGGAAACACCTCGCCCGTGGCCAGCGCATGCAGATCGCTGTGGCACATCCCGCAGTACGTGACGCGCACCTCCACGTCGTCCGGCCGGAGCTCCCGCCGCTCGATCGTCGTCGGTATCAGGGGTGCGCCGCGCTCGGCGGCCTGCAACGCGAGAGTCTTCATATCGGCCACTCTACCTACTAGTTGGTAGACGGCTAGGATCGGGCCATGAGTTCAGCGGAGACCACCCGGCAACGGATCCTCGACGCCGCGACCCAGGAGTTCGCCCGGCGCGGGATCGCCGGAGCGCGTGTCGACCGGATCGCCGCCGCGTCGGGGATGAGCAAGCCGATGATCTACACCTACTTCGGCTCGAAGGAGCGGCTCTTCGACGCGGTCTTCGATGCGCACGTCGTGGCGAACAGCGACCGTGTCCCGTTCACGGCGGACGATCTGCCGGGGTACGCGGCCCGGCTGTACGACGACTACCTGGCCGATCCGGCGCTGCTCAGGCTGGTGATGTGGAAGCGACTCGAGCGCGAGGAGGACGGGTATCTCTTCACCGGGCACGAGGCGCACGACGAGAACCACCTCAAGCACATCGCGCAGGCCCAGCGGCGTGGGGTGATCCGCAACGATCTCGAGCCGGCCGACATCTGGTCGTTCCTGATCGCGACCGCCGCGACCTGGGGGCAGAACTCGATCACGGTGGTCGCCACCACCGCGGATCCGCAAGCGCGTCACCAGCAGCGCCGCGCAGCCCTCTCCGCTGTCATCCGCGACGGCCTGCAGAACCCGCAGCACGAACCCTCACACGGAAGTAGCTGACGGAGGGAGTGATGTGGAGGTTACGGAGCGGGTAGAGACGGTTGCGGTTCGGCGGGGATGGGCACACGCTGGAGAGTGACCCTCTGGAGGTGGTTGTCATGACCGCTTCGACGCTCGAAATGGCCCTGACCTACGAACACGAGCGGATCCGGGAGCTCGCCGAACCGGCGCACCACCCGGACGCGGCGCATCCTGAGCACCGGCATCAGACCGACTGGTTCTACGCGATCGCGGCGCAGCACCTGGCCGCGGCCGAGGACGTGCTCCTCCCGCACGTCCGGCGGCTCCCGGACGGAGCCGGGATGGTGACCAGGTACGTCGGGAACGCGAAGGACCTGGAGCGCTCGCTGCGCTTCCTCAAGGGACGGCAGTACGGCGACAGCCGGTTCCTGCATCTCCACCACGACGACCTGTGGCAGCACATCGACCGGTTGCTCGACGAGCACGAGTCGATGGAGACGACGTACAGCCGCCGGATCACCGACCAGCTCGACGCCCCGGACGTGAACACGCTGACCGAGGACCTGCTGGAGGCCGAGGAGATCGCGCCGACCAGGGCGCACCCGTTCTCCCCGCACACCGGCATGGCCGGCAGGGTCGCACACCGGATGTGGCGGATGGCCGACACCGCGTGGGACAGCGCCGAAGGACGCGTCGTACCGACCAAGTACCACGCCCACCCGAAGCGCGACTCCGCGCTGTCGCACTACCTGTACGGCACCCCGATGCCCCACGAGAAGTAAAGCGGCCCGGCGTCCTCCCCCGCTGCGCCTGGTGTGCGGGGGAGGACGGTCAGTGAGCTGGGATCACCCGAACAGGTACAGGTACCCAGACCTGGTCATTTCAGGCCGTCGAGCGCCTTCTTCGCGCCCGGGTGCATCGGCACCGGGTCGGTCTTCTCGGCGTTGTCCAGCGTGATGCCCTTCGCGGCCGCGTTCACCGCGACCAGCGCATCCAGGTTGTCGTAGAGCGTCTTGGTCAGCTGCTCGGCCAACTCGTCCTTCATGTCCTTGCGGACCAGCAGCACGTTCGGTACGACGATCGTCGCCACGTCGGCCGGCTGCTTGTAGGTGGCCGCCGGGATCGGCGCCGCAGAGTACACCGAACCGTACTTCTCCTGCATTTTCGGCAGCAGATCCGCGATCGGCAAGAGTTTCACGCCCTTGCCCATGCTGGTGACCAGGTCGGTGATGCCGCCGGTCGGCAACCCGCCGGACCAGACCAGTGCGTCGATCGACCCGGACTTCATCGCGTCCACCGACTCCGGCAGCCCGAGCCGCTGGGCGGTCACATCGGTCGTGGGATTCAGGCCGGCCGCCTCGAGCAGGCGGCGCGCGATCACCTCGGTGCCGGAGTTCGGCGAGCCGGTCGAGACCCGCTTGCCCTTCAGGTCCGCGATCGACTTGATGTTGGCCGACGTCCGGACGGCGACCTGCGTGTAGTTGTTGTACAGCCGGGTGAGCGCGACCACGTCCTGCTTGCTCTTGAAGCTGTTCACGCCGTTCACCGCGTCCGCCGCGGAGTCACCGAGCGAGAACGCGATGTCGTAGTTGCCGCTGACCAGACCCTGGATGTTCTGCACCGAGGCGCCGGTCTCGCTGGCGGTCGCGCGGTAGCCGGACATCTTCTGCGAGATCACCGAGGCCAGCGCTCCTCCGAGCTGGTAGTACACGCCCGTCGTGTTGCCGGTGGCGATCGTCAGCCGGCCGCCGCCGTCCGACGATCCCGCCGGTTGACGCTGACCGCCGCAGGCGGCCAGGGAGAGCACAGCAACGAGCGCCACGAGGGGACGAAATCTCATGCGGTTCCTTCCTCGGCAGTGGCCTGGCGTTGCCGCCGGACCAGGTTGATGACGACGGCAACAAGTAGCAAACAGATTCCGGCCGTGATGGTTACGGGCGCGAGGTAGAGCAACAGCGCGGCCGCCGGTACGCAGACCGCCCGCTCGAGCCAGGTCGTCCGGACGAACACCCAGCCTCCGGTGACCACGGCCAGCGCGGCCACGGCCAGCATCGACACCAGCGTGGTCCAGACCATCCCGACGAACGATCCCTGACCGAGCAGGTGCGCGCCGTTGTCGGTGAGCACGAACGCGAACGGCACCAGGAAGGCCGGCAGCGTGTACTTCCACGCCTGCCACATCGTCGGGATCACCCGGCCGCCGGTGATCGCGGCGGTCGCGACCGCGGCCAGCGCTGTCGGCGGCGACACCTCGGACAGTACGGCGTAGTAGAAGATGAACATGTACGCCTCGGGCTGCGTCACCCCGAGGTTCACCAGCGCGGGCGAGATGATCACCGCGGCGATGATGAACGACGCGGTCACCGGCACCGCGAGCCCCAGGATCAGGACGGCGAACCCGGACAGCACCACGGTCAGGATCAGCACCACGGTGTGGTTGTCGGTCAGGCCCCGGGCGGCGTTGACGATGATCTCCGCCAGGTTCAGCCCGAGCCCGGTCTGCGTGGTGACCGCGACGATCACGCCGGCGGTCGCGCAGGTCGCTGCCACCGGCAGCACCGAACGGGTGCCCTGGGCAAGCGCTTTGAACAGCGGCCGCCCGGTCAGCCGGTGCTCACGGTCCAGGAACGACAGCCCGAACTGGATGATCACCGCGTAGACCACGGCCTTGAACGGCGGGATGTCGACCGCCATGAACGCGATGATCACGAACAGCGAGAGGAAGTGGTACCCGAACCGCAGCAGCAACCGCCACGCGGACTGCTGCGAGGTCTCCGCCGACGTCGTCCCGTGCTTGCGGGCGTCGATCTCGATCGCGAGCAGGATGCCCAGGTAGTACAGGATCGTCGGGATCACCGCGAACCCGAGCACCTTCAGGTACGAGACCTGCAGGAACTCCGCGATGATGAACGCCGCCGCCCCGAGCGTCGGCGGCGACAGGATCGCGCCGATACCGGAAGCCGCGAGCATCCCGCCCGCCGGCTCGGGCGGGTAGCCGGCCCTGCGGAGGATCGGCCACGACACCGTGCCGAGCGACACCGCGGTCGCCGTACCCGAACCCGACACGCTGCCGAGCAGGAAGCCCGCGAGGGTGACGGTGCGCCCAGGCGCCGTACGGCTGCGTTTGAAGGCCGCGAACGACAGGTCGATGAAGAACTTGCCCGCGCCCGAGTAGTCGAGCACCGCGCCGTAGATGGTGAACAGCACGATGTACGACGCGGCAACGCTCAACGGTGTCCCGTAGAACCCCGCCGTACCCATCGTGAACTGGGCGATGATCGCGTCGAAGTTGAAGCCCTGGTGCGCGAGCGACCACGTGTAGGGCAGGTAGCCGCCGTAGTACGCGTACGCGATGAAGACCAGGCTGAACGCCGGCAGCACCCAGCCCGTCGTACGGCGGCACGCTTCCAGCAGCAGCACCAGTAGAACAGTCCCGGCCACCACGTCCAGCGTCGTCGGCTCCTGGCGGCGCTCCAGGTATCCGTCGAAGTCGAAGAGCGGATAGACACACACCGCGAACGCGACCAGCGCAAGGAGCCAGTCACCGATGCCGGGATCGTCGCCCGCGTGAGGCCTGAACGGGTTGAGGAACGCCGGCACCTTCCAGCCGCGGTAACACAGCAACGTGATCGGCAGGATCGCTGCGAGAAAGATCACCAGATAGAACTGGGTGCCCTGTGGTAAAGGGAAGAACACCTGCGCGAGCACGCCGACGCTGACGATTGCGCACCAGACCGAAATCACCAGGTCCAGCCCACGTCGGAGCCGCCGAGCGGGGCGTTCCTGCTCGTACTCGGCCAGTTCCTCTTCGGAAGGAACGGTCACGCCGCCCCCGCTACCAACACCGACAGTCATCCAGCGGTTCCCTCCTGTGTCCGGAAGGCTAATGTTGCCGAACACTGCGTGGAGTCGTGTGATTACGTCTTTACCAAGATCTGACACATCAGGCCGTGACCTGGCCTACGATCACCGCATGAGTGGCGCGGTACGGATTCTGCTGGTCGAGGACGATCTCGATATCGCCAATGCCCTGATACCCGCTTTGCGGCGGTACGGCCTGATGGTGACGCACGTCCGCACGGCCGCGGACGCCCTGGCGGCCGATCCCGGCGACCTGGTGCTGCTGGACCTCGGGCTGCCGGACGGCGACGGCATCAACGTGTGCCGGCAGATCCGCACGGTCTCCGACGTACCGGTGATCGCGGTGACCGCGCGGGGCGAGGCGGCCGACCGGGTCCGCGGGCTGCGCAGTGGCGCCGACGACTATGTGGTGAAACCGTTCGCGATTTCCGAGCTGCTGGCCCGCATCGATGCTGTACTTCGTCGTACCGGTCTCTTGCAGCCCCGCCCCCGGGTGACTGTCGGCGACCTGACCGTCGACATCGAGGCCCGGACGGTCCAGGTGGCGGACAAGCCCATCAGTCTGACCCGCAAGGAGTTCGACGTGCTCGCAGTGCTGGCCGCACACCACGGCCGGGTGGTCCCCCGGGAACAGGTCGCCCTGTACGCCTGGCAGTCGGTGTTCGAGGCGTCGTCGCGCACCATGGACGTGCACGTCGCCAGCCTGCGCGCCAAGCTCGGCCGTCCCGAGCTCGTGCAGACCATCCGCGGCGTCGGTTACCGCCTGGGCTCGGACTGACCGTTGCGCCGTCGACTACTGCAGTCCCTCGTTCCGATGGTCGTCGCGCTGGCGATCGTCGCGGTCATCCCGTTGGCGAACTTCATCGCCACCAGTACGTCGCGCACGCTGTTCCTGTCCCGGAGCAACGACGCGGACTGGTTCGCCGCGATGGCCGAAGGCCCGTTGCAGACCGGCGACATCGCGAACCTGCGCGAGCTCGCGGTCCGGTACCAGGAGCTCTACGACACCCCGGTCTTCGTCGTCGACGTCGACTCCCGCGTGGTCGCCACCTCGGTGTCCGGCGTCGACGTGAAGCAGGACGACATCGCGACGGCCCTGCACAGCACGCTGGCCGGCCGGCTGCCGCCCGAGCCGCCGGCAATGTGGCCGTGGCGCTCGGGCGAGATGATCGTGTCCCGTCCGGTCGTCAACAACGGCAGCGTGCTCGGTGCCGCCGTACTGCGGGTTCCGACCGACAAGGCCCGTGACCAGGTGCAGAGCGGGCTGCTGCTGCTCCTCGGTGGCCTGCTGATCAGCATCGGCGCGATCATTGTCGGTATCGTCCGGCCGATCACGCGCTGGGTGCTGCGGCCGCTGCAGGACCTCGACAACGCCACCCACCAGATCACCCGCGGCGCGCTCGACACGCGAGTGTCGACCGACGGGCGCGCACCGGAGCTGAGACGGCTGGGCGACAGCTTCAACTCGATGGCGCTGAGCCTGCACCAGGCCAGGCAGCGCGAGCGCGAGTTCGTCGCGGACGCGTCGCACCAGCTGCGGACGCCGCTGACGTCGGCGCGGATCCACATCGAAGGCCTGTCCCGGCTGTCGCCGACCGCGCGGTTCGCGCTCAGCGACATCGACCGGCTCGGCCGGATCGTCCAGCGGCTGTCCCGGCTGGCGGGCTCGGACCGCCCGTCGGCCGATGCCGAGGGCAACGAGGCCCCGCTGGACCTGGCGCAGGCGGTGAAGGAGCGGCTGGTCGGCTGGAAGGCCGTGTACTCCGCGGACGACCTGGAGCTGATCGTCGGCGAGATGGTGCCGGGCGGGGTCGCCCCGGAGCTCGAGGTCGACGACATCCTCGACGTACTGCTCGACAACGCCTCGAAGTACGGCGCACCGCCGGTGGAGGTCTCGGTCACCCGGGACGGCACCGAGGTGGTGATGTCGGTGCGCGACCACGGTCTCGGCCTCGGCTCGCGTGATCTGAAGAAGGTCGGCGAGCGGTTCTGGCGCAGCGCTCACCACCGGGAAATGCCCGGCACCGGTCTCGGCCTCGCGATCGTCCGCTCCGAAGCGGCCCGCGTCGGCGGCCGCGTCGTCGCCCGCCCCCCGATCGGCGGCGGCCTCGTCATCGAGGTCCGGGTCCCCCTGATCGACGACTACGACGCCTGACCCGAGCTTCCGCGCAGCGCGGTCGGGTCAGATGTGGTTCTGGCGGTACCAGCGTTCGGCGGCGGGGTGCAGCGGGACCGGCATCGTCGCGATCGCGGAGCGTGGGTCCAGGGCGCCCGCCTCGGGGTGTTTCGCGGCGGTCAGGTCGTTCTGACGGCGGAACAACGTGTTGACCGTCCACCAGGCCCACGAGTCGGACAGGTTCATGTTCGCGATCAGGTAGTTCGGGACCGCCAGCGTCGGCACCGAGCTGGCCAGCTGGTACTGCGACGGCGGGATCGCCGACACCAGGAAGCCACCGAACTTCTGCAGCGCGATCGTCTCCGCCACCTTCCCGATGTCCAGCAACCGGAACCCGATGCCCTTCTGCAGGTCGGCGATCGGAAGGGTCGGGACGCCGCCGCTCCAGATGAAGGCGTCGATCGTCCCCTTGGTGGCATGCCCCTGCGGCTGCAGTGCCGCGACCATCTCGCCCAGCGTCATGTTCTTCCGCACCACGTCGACCCTCGCGGCGTCCAGGATCAGGTTCGCGACGATCTCGGTTCCGGAGTCCTTCGGCCCGACACCGACGACCAGCTTCCGTGCCCGCGGGTCGTCCTTCTTCGGGTTCAGGTCCTCGAGTGTCGACGCCTTCGACGCCATCGGCACCACGACGTGCACGTAGTTGTCGTACACCCGGGCCAGCGCCACGAAGCGCCTCCGCCCGTCGGAGAACTCGCCGGTGCCTTCGTACGCCGCCAGCGCCGAGTCCGACGTACAGAATCCGAGCTGGGCCTTGCCCGTGGCGACCATGTTCAGGTTCTCCACCGACCCGTCGGTGATGATCGGCCTCAGCTCCTGGCCGGTCACCTCGCTGACCAGCCCGCTCAGCGCCGCACCGAACAGGTTGTAGACACCGCCGGCGTTGCCGGTCGCGAACACCGCGGACTCCGACGGTGCGGGCTCGTCGGCGCGGCCGCGCGAGCACCCCGGCAGCAGCAGCCCGGACGCGGCGGCGGCGCCCAGACCGAGGATGCTGCGACGGGTCAGGCCGGTCGGCCGGGCAGGGGGCAGCAGGCGGGGGCGATCCATGGGGACAACCTAGACAACAATGAGGGCTCGGGGGTAGCCGTGTCGGCGCCCCGCAACCCAACCGCTACGCACAGAGATCCCGGCAGATTTCCACACAGCGAGAGTCGAACTGTGTCTGGACTCAGCCGGGGTCGGTGTGACAGCGTTGTCATCCGTGCGGCCGTAGCGGCCGCGTGAGGATCCTTTCCCGGAGGCTGATTTCGTGCACGACGACCGTCAACTCATCGAGGAGCGGCTCAGGCGCGCCCTGCGGGAGCGGCTCCGCCCCGCGATCTACGGCGCGGCCGTCCCGCTGGCCATCGAGGTGTGGCACGCACCCGGTGAGCCCGTCTCCCCCGCCGAGGCGCTCGCCCAGACCTACGAGAAGGCCGAGATCGGCCTGCCGTGGGGCCCGGCCTGGGGCACCGCGTGGTTCAGGTTCAGCGGCGAGGTGCCGGCCGAGTGGGCCGGCAGCGAGATCGAGGCGGTCATCGACCTCGGCTTCAGCGGCGGCCCGGGCTTCTCGGCGGAGGGCCTGGTGCACACCACCACCGGCAAGCCGCTGAAGGGCCTGCACCCGCGGCAGACCTACGCGCCGCTGTCGATCCTCGGCCCGGACGGTACGGCGGCATCGGCCGGCGACCGCATCGAGTTCTACGTCGAGGCGGCCGCGAACCCGGAGATCCCGCTCGACAACGCCTACGCGAAGACCGACATCGGCGCCGGCCTCGGCGACCACCCGATCTACCAGCTCACCCGCGCCGACCTGGCGATCTTCAACGCCGAGGTGTGGGACCTGATCCTCGACCTCGAGGCGCTGGACGGCCTGCAGAAGGAGCTGTCGCTGCAGGACCCGCGGCGCAAGGAGATCCTGCGCGCGCTCAGCCGTTCGCTGGACGCCCTGGACTACGAGGACGTCGCCGGCACCGCCGCGGACGCCCGCGCCCAGCTGACCGACGTACTGAGCCGTCCGGCGCACGCCAGCGCGCACCAGCTGTCCGCGGTCGGCCACGCGCACATCGACTCCGCCTGGCTCTGGCCGCTCCGGGAGACCCGCCGCAAGGTGGCCCGGACCGTGTCCAACGTTGCCACCCTCGCCGAGGAGTACCCGGAGCTCGTCTTCGCGTTCTCGCAGGCCCAGCAGCACGCCTGGGTGAAGGAGAACTACCCCGAGGTCTGGGAGCGGCTGAAGAAGGCCGTTGCCGAGGGCCACATCGTCCCGGTCGGCGGCATGTGGGTCGAGTCCGACACCAACCTGCCCGGCAGCGAGGCGCTGGCCCGGCAGTTCGTGCACGGCAAGCGGTTCTTCCTGGACGAGTACGGCATCGACACCCAGGAGGTCTGGCTGCCGGACTCGTTCGGCTACACCGCGGCCCTGCCGCAGCTGGTGAAGCTGTCCGGCTCGAAGTGGTTCCTGACCCAGAAGATCTCCTGGAACAAGGAGAACAAGTTCCCGCACCACACCTTCTGGTGGGAGGGCCTGGACGGGACGCGGGTGTTCACGCACTTCCCGCCGATCGACACCTACAACTCCGACCTGTCCGGTCGCGAGCTCGCGCACGCGCAGCGCAACTTCGCCGAGAACGGCGCCGCGACCCGGTCGCTGGTTCCGTTCGGGTACGGCGACGGCGGTGGCGGACCGACCCGTGAGTTCGTCGCGACCGCGCGCCGGGTGGCGAACCTGGAGTCCTCGCCTCGCGTGACGATCGAGTCGCCGACCGAGTTCTTCACTGCCGCGGAGGACGAGTACCGCGAGAACGCACCGGTCTGGTCCGGCGAGCTCTACCTGGAGATCCACCGGGCGACGTACACCTCGCAGGCCAAGACGAAGCAGGGCAACCGGCGGACCGAGCACCTGCTCCGCGAGGCCGAGCTGTGGAGCGCCGCGGCGGTCGTCGCGGGCAAGCTCGACACGTACCCGTACGAGGACCTCGACCGGCTGTGGAAGGTCGCGTTGCTGCACCAGTTCCACGACATCCTGCCGGGCTCGTCGATCTCGTGGGTGCACCGCGAGGCCGAGGCGACGTACGCGCGGGTGGCCGACGAGCTGAACGCGATCATCGCGACGGCCCAGCAGGCGCTGGCCGGTTCCGGTTCCTCGCCGATCGTCTTCAACGCGGCGCCGCACGGCCGCAACGGGGTCGCCGGACTCGGCGCGGGCGTCGCCACCGTCGAGGGCCAGGACGTCACGGTCGAGAACGGCGTGATCGACAACGGCCGGATCCGGGTCACGATCGACGAGCGCGGCCTGATCACCTCGCTGTACGACGTCGAGGCACAGCGCGAGGTCATCGCGCCGGGTGCCGTGGGCAACCTTCTGCAGCTGCACGTGGACACCCCGAACCACTGGGACGCGTGGGACGTCGACTCGTTCTACAAGAACAACGTCCGGGACGTGACCGAGGTCGACAGCGTCGACTTCAGCACCGTCGACGGCGTCGCGACCGTGGTCGTGAAGCGGTCCTTCAACCGCTCGACGGTGACCCAGACGCTGCGGGTCCGCCCGGGCGCCAAGCGGGTCGACATCGAGACCGAGATGGACTGGCACGAGGCGGAGAAGTTCCTCAAGGCGGCGTACCCGGTCGACGTGCACGCGGACCGGTCGGCGTCCGAGACTCAGTTCGGGCACATCTTCCGGCCGACCCACCAGAACACCTCCTGGGACGCGGCGAAGTTCGAGATCGCGGCGCACCGCTGGGTGCACGTCGGCGAGCCGGGGTACGGCGTTGCCGTGGTCAACGACTCGACGTACGGCCACGACATCAACCGGACCGCGCGTGAGGACGGTGGTACGACGACC
>DASXXB010000163.1:0-4396 GCA_036503355.1 Kribbella sp.
TTCCTGGAGCAGGGCGAGATTGCCGGGTAACTCGTCGTACCGGAAGTACTCGCTGCCGAGGACCGCGTGCTCCGGGCTGATCAGGTCGTCCGACACGTTCAGCGTCACGCCCTCGCCGTGCCCGACGCAGATCAGGGCGCCACGTTGGCCGATGATGTCGAGCGCGGCCCGCCGGGCGGACTCCTTGCCGGACGAGTCGAACGCGAGGTCCGGGTTCCCGGCCGCCTGCAGATCGTCCGCAATCAACGGAATCGCCCCGAAGGATTCCGCGAAGTCGAGCCGCCAGCGGGAGAAGTCGGAGATGTAGACGGGTACGTCGTAGGTGAGCTTGCACATCACTGTCAGTCCGAGGCCGATCGGGCCGGCACCGCCGATGTAGATGCTCTCGACGTCCTGCCGCACCAGGGCCGCGCGGCCGAGGGCGTGGCTGCTGGTGCCCATCACGTCGAGCAGCATCGTGGCATTGCCGATCTCGATGTCGTCGGTGATCGGGAAGAAATTGGACTCGTGGACGAGCTCGTACGGTCCGTACCCGCCGTCGTGGGTGAAGCCCATGTCCGCGCGTTTCGCGAAGCACTGGTTGGTGGCGCCGTACCGGCAGCTGCGGCACTCACCGCAGAAGTCCATCAGGAAGACGACTCCGCGAGTTCCCGCCGAGGTGGTGGTGCCTTCACCGGCGGCAAGGACGGTCCCCGCAGCCTCGTGGCCGGGGACGACGGACGAGCCGCCGAAGTACTGGCCGCGGTCGGTGCCGCACAGGGCGTTGGCCTGGACGGAGAGGAGGAGCTGGCCGGGTCCCGGATCCGGATACTCGTGGTCCGCGAACTCGATGGTGCCGGCTCCGGTGAACCTGGGGGCGCGAGCGGTGCGGGTCATGGTGCCGGAATTTACTACGTAGCAATTCCAGCTCACAAGGGGTTGCTGCTCTCCCGGAGGCGGAGCGCGTAGCCAGTCGTGCGGTGCTGCGGGACGTGGTCGTCGTCGAGTTGCTCCTCGAGCAGGTCCAGGGCACTGGCGGCGATCTCGCCGAGCAGCGGCGCGACCGTGCTCAGCGACGGCGTGGACAGCTCCGCCTCGACGATGTCGTCGAAACCGATCACGGAGACGGCATCAGGTACGCCGACACCGGCCCGGCGCAGTGCGCGGAGGGCGCCGAGGGCCGCGGAATCGTTCATCGCGAAGATGCCGTCGGGCCGCAGTTCCGGGAAGGTCCGGGTGATCGCGTCGGCGGCGGCCGTGGTCGTCCAGTCGCAGTCGACGATCAGCTCGGCGTCGAGTGTGACGCCGTACTTCTTCAGCGCGGCCTGGTAACCCTGGCGGCGGAGCTGGTACGAGCGTTTCGGCCCGTGGTTCGCTCCGAGCAGGAGGATCCGCCGGCGGCCGGTGTCAAGAAGATGTGTGACCGCTGCCTGCGCTGCCTCCCGGTTCTTGATGCCGACGTGGTCGATCGTGCTGCCCGGCTCGCGGTCCCCGATCAGGACCACCGGGTGTGCGCCGCGCCGATCGCCGCGGCCGAGCGACACCGCGCTCATGATCACGCCGTCGGTGAGGATGTCGCCGCCGCCGCGGAGCAGTTCGAGTTCGGTTTCCCGGCGCCCGCCCGTGGTCTCGACGAGCACCGTCGTACCGCGATCTCTCGCGGCCGCGACGACGGCTTCGGCGAGGTCGGCGAAGTACCGCTCACGGAAGCTCGGGACGGCCAGCGTGATGGTGCCGGTGCGGCCCGTGCGCAAGCGGCGGGCGGCGGTGTTGGGCCGGTAGCCGAGGGCCTCCAGGCTCGCCTGCACGCGGGCGCGGGTCGCGGGGGCGACGTGGACGTAGTTGTTCACCACGTTCGAGACGGTGCGCTGCGAGACACCGGCGTGACGGGCCACGTCGGACATGCTGACCGCCACCGCTGCGCTCCTCCTGGGCCGGGTTTCGTCACATTATCAAGGCTCAGGCGTGACCTGAGTTGTAACTTCGGTTTACAGTGGCGGCATGAGCGTTGAGGAGCGGACACGCGGACGGGACGCGATCGGCCTCGGGGTCGCGCTGCTGAACCGGCTGGCCCGGTGGCGGGCGATCGACCGGCTCGGGCTGCGCAAACCGGCCGAGCGAGCGGTGTTCGAGGCGACCAAGACCGGATTCCGGACGGCCGGCGCGCTGTCCCGGCGGTTCACCGCAGCGTCCAAGCTGGCGGCTCCGTCCCGGCTGCCTGCGGCGCGGGGGACCGGGCGGTTCGACCTCACGCCGACCGAGGACCAGCAGATGATGGTCGAGGTCGTCCGCGAGTTCGCCACCGACGTACTGCGACCTGCTGCCGCCGCCGCGGACACGGCGTGCGGGACGGACGCCAAGGTCCTGGACTCGTCCGCCGAGCTCGGGCTGAGCCTGATCGAGGTCCCCGAGGAGCTCGGCGGCATCGTCACCGAACGCTCCACGATGACGGGCGTCCTCGTGGCCGAGGCGCTCGCACACGGCGACATGGGTCAGGCCGTCGCGTGCCTGGCGCCGTCCGCGGTCAGTACGGCGATCTCGCTGTGGGGCGACGAGACGCAGCAGGCGACGTACCTGCCGTCCTTCACCGGAACGTCCGTGCCGCCCGCCGCGCTGGCGCTGCTGGAGCCGCGGGCGCTCTTCGATCCCTTTGAATTGCGCACGCGCTACACGGGCGGGTTGGTCAACGGCGTGAAGTCGCTGGTGCCACGGGCGGCCGAAGCGGAGCTGTTCGTGATCGGCGCGCAGACCGACGCGGGGCCGCGCCTGTTCGTCGTCGAGCCGGATCACCCGGGCGTGACGATCGAGGCCGAGCCGTCGATGGGACTCCGTGCGGCGTCACTGTCACGGGTGATCCTCACCGACGTACCGGCGGTGCCGCTCGGCACCACGGACGACTATCGGGAGTGCGTGCGGCTGTCCCGGCTCGGGTGGTGCGCGTTGGCCTTGGGTACGGCGCGGGCTGTGCTGGACTACGTCACGCCGTACGTGAATTCTCGTGAGGCGTTCGGCGAGCCGATCAGTCATCGGCAGTCGGTGGCGTTCATGGTGGCGAACATCGGGATCGAGCTCGAAGGCATGAAGCTGGTGACGTACCGGGCCGGATCGCGTGCGTCACAAGGGCTCCCGTATGCGCGGGAGGTGGCGCTGGCACGCCGGTTGTGCGCCGAGAAGGGCATGCAGATCGGGACCGACGGCGTACAACTGCTCGGCGGGCACGGATTCGTCAAGGAGCATCCGGTCGAACGCTGGTACCGCGACCTGCGGGCCATCGGCATCATGGAAGGCGCGGTACTCGTCTGATGATCAACCTCGAAACCCCTCGCAAGTTCCGGGCGTTCGTCAACCAGGCGCACCAGGTCGCGGCCGAGATGCTGCGGCCGAACTCGCGGCGCTACGACCTGGCCGAGCACGAGTACCCGGTCGAGCTCGACATGCTCGCCGCAATGGTCGACGGTTTAGGGGCCTCAGGCACCAGTTCCGGTGCGGGAGCTTCCGGCGTACGGCGTACCGCTGCCGCCGAGGACGGCGTGGTGAACGGGTCGAACCTGTCGTCGGTGCTGTCGATCATGGAGATGTGCTGGGGCGACGTCGGGCTGCTGCTGTCGATGCCGCGCCAGGGTCTCGGCAACTCCGCGATCGCGTCGGTGGCGTCGGACGAGCAACTGAAGCGCTTCGAGGGCGTCTGGGCGGCGATGGCGATCACCGAGCCGGAGTGTGGTTCGGACTCGGCCAGTATCCGCACCACCGCGCGGCTCGACGGCGACGCCTACGTGCTGAACGGCGAGAAGATCTTCGTCACCGCAGGCGGCCGGTGCGACGCCGTGGTCGTGTGGGCGACACTCGACAAGACCCTGGGCCGGGCCGCGATCAAGTCGTTCGTCGTCATGAAGGACACGCCCGGGATGACCGTCGAACGCCTGGAGCACAAGCTCGGCATCCGTGCCTCGGACACCGCGACCATCCGCTTCGAGGACTGCCGCGTCCCGGTCTCGAACCTGCTCGGATCCGCGGACATCGACAAGGGCTTCGCAGGCGTCATGCAGACCTTCGACAACACCCGCCCGCTGGTCGCCGCGATGGCGGTCGGCTGCGCCCGCGCCTCCCTCGAACTCACCCGCGACCTGCTCGCGGAGGCCGGCGTACAGGTCGACTACGACCGCCCCGTCCACCAGCAGCCCGCCGCGGCCGCGACGTACCTGGCCATGGAAGCCGACTGGGAAGCCGCCTACCTCCTCACCCTCCAGGCCGCCTGGATGGCCGACAACGGCCAACCCAACTCCCTCCAGGCCTCAATGGCCAAAGCCAAAGCCGGCCGCACCGCCAACGACGTCACCCTCCGCTGCGTAGAACTCACCAGCACCCTCGGCTACTCCGAACACCACCTCCTCGAAAAGTGGTCCCGAGACAGCAAAAT
>DASXXB010000164.1:0-28390 GCA_036503355.1 Kribbella sp.
GTCGATCGGGTTGTCGCAGACCGCCTGCCCCACCAGGTGGTTGGAGATCGCGAACACCTGCAGGTTGTACTTCTCCAGGATGTCCTTGCGGCCCTGGACGTACGAGTCGTCGTCGACGGCCTGCTGGACGTCGAAGTGGTCGCCGGAGCAGGCGATCTCGACGCCGTCGTACCCGGCCTCGGACGCGAATTGGCAGACCTCCTCGAACGGCAGGTCGGCCCACTGACCGGTGAAGAGAGTGATCGGACGAGGCATCTGTACTCCTACGAGTTGTCGACGGCGTGGTCTACGGGGATCCATGCAGAGTCGTTGGCGGCCGAACGCAGTACGGCGTCGACCACGTGCGCCGACCGCGCTCCGGCGGCGAAATCGGGCAGGCCGTCCGGGTGGTCCCCCAGTACGGCGGCGTAGCTGTCGGCGACGAACGAGTCGAACGCGTCCTGGTATCCCTGCGCGTGACCGGCCGGCAATCTGTTCACGCGCAGCGCCGACGGACTCAGCGTGTCGGGGTCACGGGTCAGCAGCTGGGACGCGTCGCGGTGGCCGACCCACAGGCGGTCCGGGTCCTCCTGGTCGAACCCGAAGCTCGACTCGGTGCCGGACACCTCGAGGTACAGGCGGTTCTTGCGCCCGGCGGCGACCTGGCTGACGACGATCGTCCCGACCACGCCGGCCTCGGTCCGGAACTGGGCGGTGGCCAGGTCCTCGGTCTTCACGTCGGCACCGCCGCGCTGCGTCCGTACGGTCCGGAGCTGGGCGCTGATCGCCGCGATCCGGTCGCCGGTGACGAACTCGGTCAGGTCGCACCAGTGCGAGCCGATGTCCGCGAACGTCCGCGACGGTCCGCCGGTGGTGTCGTCGACGCGCCAGTTCTGGTCGTCGGCGCCGGCGAGCCAGTCCTGCAGGTACGAGCCGTGCAGGCTGGTGATCACGCCCGCGTCGCCCGCGGCGATCCGGGTGCGGAGCTCGCGGACCATCGGGTGGTAGCGGTACACGAACGGCACGGCGCCGACCAGGCCCGCGTCAGCCGCCGCGGCCTGCAGGCCCGTCGCGTCCTGGACCGACGTGGCCAGCGGCTTCTCGCACACCACGTGCTTGCCGGCGTCGAGGGCCTTGAGCGTCACGTCCCGGTGCGTGTTGTTCGGCGTACAGACGTGGACGACGTCGAGGTCCGCGGCCAGCAACTCGTCCAGGGTGGCGAACCCACGCTCGGCACCGGTCGCGTCCGCGGCCGCCTGGGCTTTCGCGGGCGACGAGCCGACTGCGCCGACGACGGTCGCGCCGGACACCAGGGCGGCCCTGCCGTGAACCTGGCCCATGAAGCCGCCGCCGACGATCCCTACCCTGAGGCGTTTGGTGGACACGTCGTAGGACGCTATGGGACCCTTTTGAACCCTGTCAAGCAAAAGTCCACCGTCGGTACGACGAAAGTCCGGTGATGAGCGAACTCGGTACGACGGATCCCGTGCTGCGGCTGCTCCGCGACGGGCAGCCGCGGACGCGCGCGGACCTGATCGAGCGCACCGGGCTGGCGCGGTCCACGGTCACCGGGCGGATCGAGGCGCTGCTCGCGGCGGGTCTCGTCGTACCGTCGGGCGAGGCCGCGTCGACCGGCGGGCGGCCGCCGGCCCGGTTCCGGTTCAATCCGACCGCGCGGCTCGTGCTCGCCGCGGACGTCGGCGCCACGCATCTGTCGGTTGCACTCACCGACCTGACCGGGACGATCCTGGACCGATCGACGACACCGCTCGCGATCGCGGAAGGACCCGAGGTCGTCCTCGATGCGGTCGCCGAGGCCGGCCTGGCCTTGCTGCGTACGGCGGGACGCTCGTCGGCGGACCTGGCCGGGACCGGGGTCGGACTGCCCGGGCCGGTCGAGCACAGCACCGGACGGCCGAACCATCCGCCGATCATGCCGGGCTGGGACTCCTACGACGTGGTCGGCCGGCTGAGCCGGAAGCTGCCGGGCCCGGTGCTGGTCGACAACGACGTGAACATCATGGCGCTCGGCGAACACGCCACGGCGTACCCGGACGTCGAGCACCTGCTGTTCGTGAAGGTTGCCACCGGCATCGGTGCGGGCGTGATCAGTGGCGGCCGGCTGCACCGCGGCGCCCAGGGATCGGCCGGCGACATCGGCCACATCCAGGCGCCCGGCCACACCGAACTGTGCCGCTGCGGCAACGCCGGCTGCCTGGAAGCGATCGCCTCCGCCGCGGCGCTCGCCACCAAGCTGGGTGTGCACACCAGCCAGGACATCGTCGAACTCGTCCGCTCCGGCAACACCGAGGCAACCACCGCCGTCCGCCAGGCCGGCCGCGAGATCGGCACCGTCCTCGCCGCAGCGGTCAGCCTCCTCAACCCGTCGGTGATCGTCGTCGGCGGCTCGCTCTCCCAGGCCGGCGACAGCCTCCTGGCCGGCCTGCGCGAGACCATCTACGCCCGCTCGTTGCCCCTGGCCACAACCCACCTGCACGTCGTCCCCTCGCGAGCCGGCCACGACGCAGCCCTCCTCGGTGCCGCCGTCCTGGTCCTGCACCAGGCCTTAGGGCAGGTCTGACCGCAGCTCTTCCAGCAGGCCGCGGATGTCCGCGTAGTTCTGCGCGGTCTGCGCCCGCAAGTACTCCACGCCTTCCGCGGTGAGCCTGCCCTCCTGGTCGACGTACCCGTCGGTGGCGGACGGCACCAGCGAACGGCTGAGGTCGGTGACACGTCCGGGCGTCAGCCGTTCCATCGACTTGAGGGTCACCTCGTGGTGCGCAACCTGGTCCTCCGCCCAGAGCACCAACTCCGCCTTGGTGGGCTGCCGGACTGTGTCCCCGGCCGTCCAGAAGCTCCGGTACTGGTGCAACGCCGTACCGGCGAGCCGGTCGACCTCCGGCGTGGCTGCTTCCCCGAGCAGGATCAGCGTCGCGAACGCCTGCGCGCGCAGCCGGCGGTCGGTGGTCGCGAGCATCGTGTCGACGAGTTGAGCGGCGAACATCCGTGGATCGGCGGTCTGGATCCATTGGGCATCGGACCCGCCGGTGATCAGATCGTGCAGGTTCGCCAGCAGCCAGGCCTCGAGGTCGGCCCGGCTCAGGTCAGGTCTCCAGGGGCCAGCCTCGAGCACGAACGACCCGTCCGGCTGCCAACCGGCCCATGGGAAGACAACGCCGCGAAGTCCGAGCGGCGTGAGCGAGAACCCGTCCAGAACGCCCAGCCGTTGCAGGCGATCGACCGCGGCCCTCCCCTCGGGCGACGCGAGTACGGCGGTCACCTCGGCAGACGTCTCGTCGAGACCAGGGTGGTACGTCGCCAGAATCAGCCGCACCACCTGGTCGCGCAGTGGATCCGGCAGGTCGACGACCGCCGACTCGGCAACCTTCCCCCAGAGCTCGAGTACCTCCTCGTCGTCCGCCCAGAGGTCGAGGTGCTCGCCGCGGAAGACTCGCAACGGCACCGGCCACAGGAAGCCGGCCAGCACCGCGAGCCGCCACGCCTCCTGCACCGCTTCCGGGTCCGCGACCGTCGTCGCGGCGACAACCTGCTGTACGACGTCGTCCGCGAGCCGGGCCCCCGACCAGGCACCCACCCGATCGGCGAGGAACTCGGCGACCTCGACCACGGCCGCCATCAACGGCGCCGTCCGTGCCGCACCGACCAGCGTCGACGGCAACGTGACCGTCGGCCGCGGAACTGTCGCATCGCCCCAGAGACCACGCGGGAGATCGAACGGAGCGCGCCACATCGGCCCGATCAACTCGTCGCGACGTTCCCACGGCTGCCGGTCGAAACGGGTCAGCCAGTCCTCACCGTCCGCGCCGGCCGGTGGCTCGAACCGGGCCTCGGTCTGCAGCCAGAACCTGCGCATCCGCAGCGCCCACCGGGTGGGATTCTCCATCCGGGTGCCGACGTCGGACGTCAGGACGTCCAGCAGGTCCTTCGTCTCCTGCCGGAGCGTGCTGGGATTCTCCTTCGTCAGCTTCATCAGGATGAATTCACACAGCAGCGGAAGGGTGCGGATCAGGGCGTCGCGAGTCGGGGCGTCGACCGGGAACGAGAACGGGGCTGCCTCGACCACGGTCCGGAACAGCGACGTGTTCGGCCAGACCATCATGCCCGGGAAACCGTCGCCCATGTCGTCGCGCAACTGGAACACTTCCTGCACCTCGCGCCGGATGCGCAGCAGGTCCCGGATCAGCTCGAGATCAGGATTCCCTTCGGCACCAGACTCGTCCATCCAGGCGGTGAAGTGGTTGACGAACAGCTCGATCTGGTCCACGCCACAAACGCTAGAGGCAGCTCGGGTCACCCCCCGCCCGATCGTTGCCCCTGGCTACAACCAACGCCTCGTCCTCGGGAACACCGGATCCCCACGCCATCACAATCGCGGACCACGAGCGCTCGCCCGCGTCGGGCAGCTGGACCCATCCGATTGTGATGGGCTGGGGATCCGCTACGCAGCCCAGGCGATGGCGACCTGGTCGATGAGGCGGACGACCTTGTCGAGTTCGCTGCCGGCGCGGGCGCGGCTGAAGCCGTTGCGGCGGCCCCAGAACGAGGCCTGTACGGCGATGAGCTGGGTCCAGCGGCGGATCCGGTCGGCGTCGATGCCCGATGCTTCGGCGAACTGCTCGAGCTCGACGCCCAGGTGCCGCACCAGGTCACCGACGGACAACCCGTCCCCGAGCAGCAGGTGGTAGGCCCTGGTCCGGAGAAAGATCGCGGCGTCGAAGGCCGGGTCGCCGACGTACCCCTTCGGATCGACCACCAGCCAGGGCTCGCGGTCCGCGCGCAGGATGTTGTTCGGGTGGAAGTCGCCGTGGACCATGGTCTCCGGCTGCTCGCGGCAGAGGTCGTCGACGACGGCCACGGCCCCGGCCACGACGGAGTCGGGCAGCGGGTGGTCGAGCTCGGCCGCATCCTTGCGCAGGTCCTCGGCCCAGGACGCGGCCTTGTCCGACATCCGGGGCAACCCGTCCGGCGCCGGGATCGTCAACTGGCGGAGCAGGTTGCCGGCGATCGCGGCCACGCCATCGGTTTGCTCGCCGGTGTGCTGGGCCATGGTGCTGGGGTGCGCCCGTTCGAGGAGCATCGCGTACCGGTCGTCGTCACGCTCGTAGAGCCGCACGGCACCGCGCCCGCCCCACGCCTCGAAGGCATCCGGCTCGTACACGTTCCCCGGATGCGGGAACGACACCTTCAGTACAGCGTCCGGTACGGCGTCTCCCGCCACCGGCACCACCACGCCGACCTGGCCGTGCAGTACGTCGCCGTTCCGCTCGAGGCTCCAGCGGTCGAGGAGGCCTTCGACGATCGCCGGCAGCTCGTCGAGCCACGCCTGACCGGCAGCGCCTTCACGATCCACCGTCGTCCTGGCGAACGCTTCCGGGATCACCAGCGCTCCGACTTCGCCGAGCGCGAGACCAGGCTGAACAGCATGTCCTTCGGCGTCATCTCGCCCGCGACCACCTTGGTGACGTGCTCGACGATCGGCATCTCGACGTCGTGGTGGTGCGCCAGCTCGCTGATCGAGGCGCAGGACTTCACGCCCTCGGCGACCTGCCGGGTCGCGCCGGCGATCTCGGCGACCGTCATGCCCTGACCGAGTTTTTCGCCGAACGTCCGGTTCCGCGACAACGGCGACGAGCAGGTCGCCACCAGGTCGCCGAGCCCGGCCAGGCCCGAGAACGTGTGCTCGTCCGCGCCCAGCGCCGTACCGAGGCGGGCGATCTCGGCCAGGCCGCGGGTGATCACCGAGGCCCGGGCGTTGTCGCCGAAGCCGAGGCCGACGGCCATGCCGACCGCGAGCGCGATCACGTTCTTGCAGGCGCCGCCGAGCTCACACCCGACGACGTCGTTGTTCGTGTACGGACGGAACGTCGGCGAATGGCACAGTTTCTGCAACCGTGCCGCGGTCCCCTCGTCCGCACAGGCGACGACCGCGGCAGCCGGTTGTCCTTCGGCGATCTCGCGGGCCAGGTTCGGTCCGGAGACGACCGCGATCCGCTCCGGCCCGGCGCCGGTGAGCTCGGCGATCACCTCGCTCATCCGCTTCGTCGTACCGAGCTCGACACCCTTCATCAGGCTGACCAGCGGTACGGCGTTCGGCAGCACGCCGGCCCAGTCGCTGAGGTTGTCCCGCAAGGACTGCGACGGGACGGTCAGGAAGACGGCCTCCGCTCCGTCGACCACGGCGGCTGGGTCGTGGGAGGCGGTGATCGCGGCCGGCAACGCGACACCGGGCAGGTACTCGACGTTCTCGTGCTGGGTGTTGATCACCTCGCACAAGGACTCCCGCCGGGCCCACACCGACACCTGGTTCCCCGCATTCGCCAGCACGCTCGCAAACGCAGTACCCCAGGACCCGGCGCCGAAGACCGCTACCCTGGTCATCGGGCCTCCCGTTCTGGACTGAGGAGCGCAGGGAGCGAAGCGACCGGAGCGACGAGGGAAGAACGGGAGTTGAAGCCCGATGACCCGCCGCGCCGGAGGCGTGGCATTAATAGAGTCATGCCTTCTCCTCGCCTTCGGCCTTTCGGGCTTTGCGGAGGTCGTACAGCTCCTTGGGGGGCTCCTCGCCGCGCAGTTCGCCGAGGGTCTCGGCGACCCGGGCCATGATCACCTCGGTTGCCTGGTGCAACAGCTCGTTGGTCAGCGGCTTGCCCTCGAACGCGCTCAGGTCGACCGGCTTCCCCGCCCGCACCTGCAGCGTCTTGCGCGGCAGCAGCCGGATCCTGATCTTGCCGGTGTACGACTTGAGGATCTCCTGCGCGCCCCAGTTCGCGACCGGGATCACCGGGCAGCCGGTCATCAGCGCGATCCGGGCCGCGCCGGTCTTGCCGGTCATCGGCCACATCGCGGGATCCCTCGTGATCGTGCCTTCCGGGTAAACGCCCACACACTCACCGCGTTCGACCGCGGCGACCGCGTCCCGGAAAGCGTCCGCGGCCTGCGTGGAATCGCGGTACACCGGAATCTGCCCGGCCCCGCTGATGATCTTGCCGAGCACCGGGATCTTGAACACCGACGCCTTCCCGAGGAACCGCGGGATCCGCCGGCATTCCCAGATGAAGTAGCCGAGCAGCACCGGGTCGAAATGCGAGATGTGATTGGGCACGTACACCACGCCACCGGTGCGGGGCATGTTCTCCCGCCCGGTGAAGCGGCACTTGGTGAACACGATCATGAACGGCTTGACGATCGCGACGATGATGCCGAACCAGAATCCGCGCGGCGGCCGTGGATCGTCACGCCTGCTGTCCACTGCTGCCTCCTGGTGGTCGAATGCGCCGTCGGTCATGGGAGAATCCTGCCTGATGGCAGACCTACAGGTCGCTCCCTGGACCCTGGTGATCCCGGTGAAGCGTACGGCGATCGCAAAGAGCCGGCTCGCTCCGGCCTACCCTCAGCACCGTCCTGAACTGGCCCGCTCGTTCGCAGTCGACACTACTGCGGCCGCGCTCAGCTCTCCCCTGGTGCACACGGTCCTGGTCGTCACCGACGACCCGCTGGTCGGCGCCGACGTGACCGCGGCCGGTGCGCTGGTGGTCCCGGATCTGCCCGCGGCGGGTCTCAACGAGGCGCTGGTGCATGGAGCCACTGTGGCGGCCACGGAGTTCACAGGCAACGGCATCGCGGCGTTGTCCGCGGATCTTCCCGCACTGCGTCCCGCCGAGCTCACCGCCGTACTCGCGGCCTGCACAGCTCCACGGTCCTTCGTCGTCGACCAGCCCGGCACCGGTACGACGCTGCTCGCGGCGACCCCCGGCGTACCGCTCGATCCGCGCTTCGGGGTCGGCTCCGCCCTGGCCCACCAGGCGTCCGGCGCGATCCCGATCGAGCTCACCGGGATCGAGTCGGTCCGTCGGGACGTCGACACCGCGGCCGACCTCGCCCACGCCGTACAGCTCGGGGTCGGACCGGCGACCGCCGACGTGATGTCGCTCGTCCTCGGTGCCGCGACCGGCACCGAAGGTCTAGCCTGCTGACATGCAGGCAACTGTGAGCAAGTACGACGGCGAGACGTTCTCCGGCGCGGTGCTGACCGACACCGGGGTGGAGCTGCCGTTCACCGTGCACGCCGTCGCGGACACTCCGGTGCGGCATCTGCGGGTCGGCCAACGGGTGCGGATCGAGACCACCGGATCCGGTGCCGGCCTGGCGATCAGCAGGCTCGAGTTCGGCACCCAGTTGTAGTTGCCCCGACCAACGGCGAAGGCCGGTCATCCCCTGGAGTGGGGTGACCGGCCTTCGCTGTAGTGCGGGTGCCGCAGTGCGTGAAGATCAGCGAGCGGTACGCTTCGCGGCGGTCTTCTTGGCGGGGGCCTTCTTGGCCGGCGCCTTCTTCGCAACGGTCTTCTTGGCCGGGGCCTTCTTCGCCGGGGCCTTCTTGGCAACGGTCTTCGCCGGCGCCTTCTTGGCAACCGTCTTGGCCGGGGCCTTCTTGGCGACCGTCTTCTTCGCTGCGGCGGTCTTGGTGGCAGCAGCCTTGGCCGGAGCAGCCTTCTTGGCCGGGGCGGCCGCCTTGGTGGCGGTCGCGGTGGCCTTCGGGGCAACCAGCTTCGGCAGCTTCTTGGCACCGGAGACGACGGCCTTCAGCTCCGCACCGGCGCGGAACTTCGGAACCGTGGTCTTCTTGGCGCGCTTGGTCTCGCCGGTCCGCGGGTTGCGCACGATGCGCGCACCACGCTCGATGGCCTCGAAGGCACCGAACCCGGTGATGGCGACCTTGCCACCCTTCTTGGTCAGCTCGCGCTGGACGGTGTCGATCACCGACTCCAACGCGTGCTGGGCCTGGCGGCGGTTTCCGTCGAAGTGCACTGCGAGCGCTTCGACCAACTGGCTCTTGTTCACTGCTTCCCTCCGTGAACGTAGGCGTCGAGCACAGCGCTCGATCTCACAGGAACGTTATGGACTCAACGGGTCGTTCACAAACACCAACGCGGCAAATTTGCCTTGTTTTGGGCGATTCGGGCCACAATTTGGGCCGATCGGGGCCTCTACGGCCTTTCGGAGGGCCGATTGCCGCCGATTCAGAGCCAGCCGCGGCGCTTGAAGATCTGGTGCAGACCTCCACAGACCAAGGCCATCAGACCGATCGCGAACGGGTAGCCGTACTGCCAGTGCAGCTCCGGCATCTTGTCGAAGTTCATCCCGTAGACGGTGCCGATCAGGGTCGGGGCGAACAGGATCGCCGCCCACGCAGAGATCCGCTTCACCTCTTCGTTCTGCTCGCTGCTGGCGATCGCGAGGCTCTTCATCTCCTCGTTCTGCTGCTGCGCGACCAGGGTCGCGTTCACCGTCAGGATGTCGCGGAGCAGCTCGCGGAACCCGTCGACCTTCTCCACCACCTCGGTCACGTGGTCGGCAACGTCCCGCAGTGAACGTTGCAGTTCCTCGTCCACGCCGTACTTCTGGAAGCCGCCGCGCAGCTGCTCGAGCATGCCGATCAGCGGCCGGGTGGCGCGCTGGAACTCGATCACCTCGCGGGACAGCTCGTAGATGCGCCGCGACACCTTCGGGTCGCCGCGGAACACCTCGGTCTCGATCTCGTCGATGTCGTTCTCGAGGCCGGCGACCACCGGCGCGTACCCGTCGACGACCTTGTCCATGATCGCGTACAGCACGGCCTCGGCACCGCGGCTGAGCAGCTCCGGGTCGCGTTCGACGCGGCGCCGTACGGCGGCCAGGTTCGGCGCCTCGGCGTGCCGGACCGTCACCACGAAGTCCGGGCCGACGAAGACGTGCACCTCACCGAACTCGACCTCCTCGGTCGCGTCCCGGTACCGTGCGGCCTTCAGTACGACGAACAGCGTGTCGCCGTACCGCTCCAGCTTCGGCCGCTGGTGCGCCTCGTTCGCGTCCTCGATCGCGAGCTCGTGCAGGTCGAACTCCTGCGCCAGCGAGGCGAGCTCGCGGCGGTCCGGCCGGTACAGGCCGATCCAGGCCAGGCTCTGTGGGGAGTCATGGAGCGCGGAGTAGGTGTCCGCCAGCGAATGCGGGGACGCGACCCGGTTGCCGCCGCAGTAGATCGCGCTGTCGACGACGCTGTGTCCCTTGGGCTTCTGCGGATCGCGCTGCTGCTTGCCGTCCGCCTCGATCACGGGCTTGGCAACGGCTGCGGCGTGCTTGCGGGCGGCGGCGCGCAGTGACGGAGTACGGCTGAACGCACGGAAGGTGCGCAGGCGCAGGTCGGACATGGTGTCCTCCAGGTGCGGTGGATCAGGTGAGTGATGAGCACACGTCTGCCCGACCCTGCAACTACTAGAGGCTCTGCAACTCCCAGAAGAAGGAGGCCCCCACAGGCCGAGCGAGACCGGTATGTCTGGAGGGATCGCTGCTGTTCACGCGTCCTCACCTCCTCGGTCTCGCAAGCCTTGTTCTGACAACCCCAGAAGGGTAACACCAGAGTTATCGCCCCCGCCCACCCGAACGTTACGGGGGCGATAACTCTGAACGAGCTCTCAGGCCTTCGCCGGAAGGGTTGCCGGCTTGAAGGACGGGCGGGTTGCTTCGTAGGCAGCGATCTCGTCCGCGTGGGACAAGGTGATGCCGACGTCGTCCAGGCCGTTCAGCAGCCGGTACCGCGTGTAGTCGTCGATGTCGAACGGCGCGGACACGTCGCCGGCCGAGATCGTCTTGTTCTCCAGGTCGACCGTGACCTTGGTGCCCGGGTCGGACTCGATCGCGGTCCACAGCTGCTCGACGACGTCCTGCGTGACCAGGGCCGCGAGCAGTCCCGCCTTGCCGGAGTTGCCGCGGAAGATGTCGCCGAACCGCGACGACACGACCACGCGGAACCCGTAGTCGAGCAGGGCCCAGACCGCGTGCTCCCGGGAGGATCCGGTGCCGAAGTCCGGCCCGGCGACGAGCACCGAGACACCTTCGTACTCGGGCTGGTTGAGCACGAACGAAGGATCGTTGCGCCAGGCCGCGAACAGCCCGTCCTCGAAGCCCGTCCGGGTGACACGCTTCAGGTAGACGGCCGGGATGATCTGGTCGGTGTCGACGTTGCTGCGGCGCAGCGGAGCCGCCGTACCGATGTGCTGGGTGAAAGCTTCCATGATTCCCTTGCTCCTCAGGCGTTCGCAGGTACGGCGACGGGCGGCAGGTCGGCCGGCGCGGCCAGCGTCCCGGTGACAGCGGTCGCGGCGGCGACCAGCGGCGACACCAGGTGGGTGCGGCCACCCTTGCCCTGGCGGCCTTCGAAGTTCCGGTTCGAGGTGGAGGCGCTGCGCTCCCCCGGGGCCAGCTGGTCCGGGTTCATCCCCAGGCACATCGAGCAACCGGCGCCACGCCATTCGGCGCCGGCGTCCTTGAAGATCTTGTCCAGGCCCTCGGCCTCGGCCTGCAGCCGGACCCGGCCGGAGCCCGGTACGACGAGCATCCGGGTGCCGTCGGCAACCTTCCGCCCGGCCAGTACGCCGGCCGCGGCCCGCAGGTCCTCGATCCGGCCGTTGGTGCAGGACCCGAGGAACACCGTGTCGACGTGGATGTCGCGCAGCGGCGTACCGGCGGTCAGGCCCATGTACTCCAGGGCGCGCTCGGCGGCGACCTTGTCGTTCTCGTTGTCGAAGTCGTCCGGCGACGGCACGGTGGCGGCCAGCGGGACGCCCTGGCCCGGGTTCGTGCCCCAGGTGACGAACGGGGTGATCTCCTCGGCCTTCAGCACGACCTCGCGGTCGAACGAGGCGTCCTCGTCGGTGGCCAGGCTCTTCCAGTACTCGACGGCGGCTTCCCAGTCGACGCCCTGCGGCGCGTGCGGCTTGTCCTTCAGGTACGCGAACGTGGTCTCGTCCGGCGCGATCATGCCGGCCTTCGCGCCCCACTCGATCGACATGTTGCAGATCGTCATCCGGGCTTCCATCGACAGCGCCCGGATCGCCTCGCCGCGGTACTCGACGATGTAGCCCTGGCCGCCGCCGGTGCCGACCTTCGCGATCAGCGACAGCACCAGGTCCTTGGCCGAGACCCCCTCGGGCAGTACGCCGTCGACCGTGACGGCCATCGTCTTCGGGCGCGCCTGCATCAGCGTCTGGGTGGCCAGCACGTGCTCGACCTCGCTGGTACCGATGCCGAAGGCAATCGCCCCGAACGCGCCGTGCGTGGAGGTGTGGCTGTCACCGCAGACCACGGTCATCCCCGGCTGGGTCAGGCCGAGCTGCGGGCCGATCACGTGCACGACGCCCTGGTCGGGGTCGCCGAGGGTGTGGATCCGGATGCCGAACTCCTCGGCGTTCTTGCGCAGCGTGTCCACCTGGGTCCGTGACACCGGGTCGGCGATCGGCTTGTCCACGTCGAACGTCGGGACGTTGTGGTCCTCGGTGGCGATCGTCAGATCGGGGCGGCGCACCTGCCGGCCCGCCAGCCGGAGGCCGTCGAAGGCCTGCGGGCTGGTCACCTCGTGGACGAGGTGGAGGTCGATGTAGAGGAGGTCGGGTTCTCCGTCGGCATGGCGCACCACGTGCGCATCCCAGACCTTTTCCGACAACGTCCTACCCATCCGACTCTCCTTCGAGAAATGATTTGGATGTGGTGCTTTCGCTCACAGTGCTCTCGATCGGGCTGCCGAAGCGACTTGCGTTCCACGATTCGAGACGGCAATATCGTCTCATGGACAACTCTAGCGGAGTCGGCGTTCTCGACAAAGCAGCCCTGGTTCTGTCCGCCCTCGAGTCCGGGCCGGCGACCCTGGCCGGACTGGTGGCGGCGACGGGCCTGGCCCGCCCGACGGCGCACCGTCTCGCGGTGGCGCTCGAGCACCACCGGCTGGTCGGCCGCGACATGCAGGGACGCTTCGTGCTCGGCCCGCGACTGAGCGAGTTGGCCTCCGCCGCCGGTGAGGACCGGCTGCTCGCGACCGCGGGCCCGGTGCTCGCGCGACTGCGCGACATCACCGGTGAGTCCGCGCAGCTGTTCCGGCGCCAGGGTGAGTACCGCGTGTGCGTCGCCGCCGCCGAGCGCCCGTCGGGCCTGCGCGACACCGTTCCGGTCGGCAGCCAGCTGACGATGGCGGCCGGCTCCGCGGCCCAGATCCTGCTGGCCTGGGAGGACCCGGAGCGGATGCACCGCGGTCTGCACAACTCCACCTTCAACGCGGCCGCCCTGGCCGGCGTCCGCCGGCGCGGCTGGGCGCACTCCGTCGGCGAACGCGAGCAGGGCGTCGCGTCCGTCTCCGCGCCGGTCCGCTCCCCCAGCGGCAAGGTGATTGCCGCCGTCTCGGTCTCCGGTCCGATCGAGCGCCTGTCCCGCCAGCCCGGTCGCATGCATGCCCCGGCCGTGATGGCCGCCGCGGAACGTCTGTCCGAAGCATTGCGCCGAGCCTCCGAGTAACGCAGTACATCTACGCCATTTGGGCGGTGCGGCCGATCGGGTGCGCTCCTACAGTCCGAAGATGGAGCGCATCTCTCGCCGTCCGGCCGCCCTGCTGGCTTCGCTCGCTCTGGTCGTCGCAGGTCTTGCCGTGCCCGCCACACCTGTGCACGCGACCGGGGCTGTGATCAACGTCCCGGCCGACCAGCCGACGATCCAGGCCGCGGTCGCTGCCTCGGCGAGCGGTGACACGATCCTGATCGCGCCGGGGACCTACACCGGTGGCGTCTGGGTCCAGGACAAGGTGCTCACGTTCGCTTCCTGGTACACCACGACCGGCGACCCGTCGTACATCGACCGGACTGTTGTCAGCGGGTACGTCGCGAACGCGTGCGGCGGAGCGTCCGGCTGCGCGGGGAACGCCGTACTGGAGTTCGGCTCACGCTCCGGTGGCAGTGCGGTCCAGGGGCTGACGATCGAGAACGGCGTGGACGGCGTCCGCGGCAACGCGGCCGTCACGGTGTCGCACAGCACGATGACGGCGAACGGCGACGGCGTCGATTTCGGCAACGACTCGACGGGGCATTTCGACCACGACGTGTTCCTCGCCAACACCGACGACGGGATCGACATCAACGGCCGGGTGGCGATGACGCTGCTGGACAGCACGATCCAGCAGAACCAGGGCGACGGCATCGAGTTCCGGATGTACCCGTACGTCGGGCCGCAGCTCGACGTCGTGATCCAGCGGAACCGGTTCGTCCGCAACGACTCCGACGGGATCCAGCTGATCGACTCCGACGGCGCGTCCAGCCGGACGGTGACCATCGACCGGAACATCTTCGACCACAACGGTGCGGCGTCCGTGGGCTGTCTGCCGAACCAGCAGACCAACGAGGACTTCAGCGGCGCGCCGCTGGCCGAGCGGGTCTACGTCACCAACAACACGTTCTATCTCGAGAACTACGGCGTCGTCGGCGGCGCGAACACGATCGTGCTCAACAACATCTTCACCGGTCTGCGCGCCAGTGCCCTGCGCCGCGTGGGCGGTGCGTCGATCGCGGCGTACAACCTGTTCTGGCACAACACCCTCGACTACGAGGACAGCGTCTACGACCCGTCCACGACGCTTTCCGTCGATCCGCTGATCTACGACGACTACCGGCTCTGGCCCGGCAGTCCCGCGATCGACGCGGGTACGTCGTCGTACACCTGGAACGGCGAGCAGGTGCTGACGATCCCGGCGAGCGACTACGCCGGTACGGCGCCTGATCTCGGAGCCCAGGAGTACACCGGAGCACCACCGAACCGCGCGCCCGGCGTGAGTGCCGGTCCGGACCTGTCGGTGGTGCTGCCGGCGGGCGCGACGCTGGACGGCACTGCCACCGACGACGGTCTGCCCAGCGGCACGTTGACGTCGCAATGGACCACGCTGAGCGGTCCGGGAACAGTGGCCTTCGCGAACCCCGCTGCCGTGGACACGACTGCGACGTTCAGCACGGCCGGTACGTATGTGGTGGAACTGACTGTCAGCGACGGAGACCTGTCCGCCTCGGACACGGCCCAGATTGTGGTGGCTCCCGCGCCGCCGCCCGGGTCATCGACGCTCGATCGACGTATCGCGGCGAGTACCGATGACGTCGAAGAATCCGCCACTGGTAGCTACAGCGCGAGCAGCACGGATCTGGAACTGGTGTACGACGGCTCGAACCAGAAGGTCGGCCTGCGATTCCCGAACCTGACTGTGCCAGCGGGCGCCGCGATCACCAACGCGTACGTCCAGTTCGAGACCGACGAGACCCAGAGCGAGGCGACCAACCTCACGATCCGGGCTCAGGCAGCCGACAACGCCGCAGCCTTCACCTCCGCCACCAAGCCGTCCACGCGAACCCTCGGCACCGCGGCGGCGTCGTGGGCTCCTGCACCGTGGACGCTCGTGAGCGAAGCCGGCGCGAACCAGCGCACGCCTGACCTGAGCGCAGTCGTGCAGGGCGTTGTGAGCAGGCCGGGTTGGACCAGCGGCAACGCCCTCGCGCTCATCGTCACTGGCACGGGGCACCGCACCGCTCGCGCCTATGACGGCAAACCCACAGGCGCTCCCCTGCTCCACCTCGAGTACACCACCGGTGGACCGCCGCCGAACCGTGCGCCGGTCGTCGATGCCGGACCGGATCAGGCCATCACCCTTCCGAGTACGGCGTCCCTGACCGGAACCGCCACCGACGACGGGCCGATCACCACGCAATGGAGCCAGGTCAGCGGTCCGGGATCCGTGGCGTTCGGCAACCCCGCCGCGACCAGCACGACCGCATCGTTCAGTGCCGCAGGTACCTACGTCTTGCAGTTCGCCGCATCCGATGGCCAGCTGACCACGACCGACACGATGCAGGTCGTCGTACAGCCTGCTCCCGTACCCGGGTCCGCCACGCTCGACCGGCGTATCGCGGCCGGCAGCGACGACGTCGAGGAGTCCGCGACCGGCAGCTACTACGCGACCAGCTCGGACCTCGAACTCGTGTACGACGGCTCGAACCAGAAGGTCGGACTCCGCTTCCCCAACCTGACAGTGCCTGCGGGCGCCACGATCACCAACGCCTACGTGCAGTTCGAGGCCGACGAGACCCAGGGCGAGGCGACCAGCCTCACCATCCAGGCCCAGGCCACCGACAACGCTGCAGCTTTCACGTCGGCGACCAAGCCGTCGACGCGATCCCTCGGTACTGCGGCCACGTCGTGGACGCCCGCGCCGTGGACGCTCGTCGGCGAGGCCGGCGCCAACCAACGCACACCCGACCTGAGCGCAGTCGTGCAAGAGATCGTGCGCAGGCCTGGATGGACCAGCGGCAACGCCCTGGCCCTCGTCATCACCGGAACCGGCCACCGCACCACCCGCGCCTACGACGGCAAGCCGGCCGCCGCACCACTGCTCCACCTCGAATACACGACCGGCTAGCCAAGTCCCGGACCAAGGGAAGCCGGGAAACTAATTGCCACTGAGCGACGGTTTCTCTCCCCACCCCGAAGGGTTGGCGCGGAGCACTAAGGAAGGTGGTCGAGCGGCGTGAGTTGGCCGGTGCTGCTGTTGATCAGGGCTGCTCGTTGGACCTCCAACTGCAGGGGCAGCACGTCGTACACGGCGGCGGTGAGGGTGGGCAGCGCTGCCAGCGGTACTCGTGGTGCGAGGGTGCAATGTGGGACCCAGAGGCCGGGCACGTAGTGCTTGTGCAGGTCGGCACCGGCGCCCGTGACCGCCGAGACCAGCTTCTCCTGGCGCAGCAGCACGTCGGCGGTGACGGCTGGGACGAGCCACGCGCGGCCGCGCCGGAAGGTGCCGAGTGCATCGACGTACAGGGCGACCGGTCCTCCGTCCGGCAGATCCTCGACGGCCTTGGTCACCTCGTCGAACTGCCACTCGCGCAGAACGGCCAGCGAGAGGTGCGGGACGTGGCGGCCATGGGTGTGCGAGAGCAGGGTGGGCACGCCGAGGTCCTCCAGCCGGGCCCACAGGTTCCGCAGCAGTCGATCGGACCGACGATCGAACAGCCAGCACACAGCCAGCGCCATACAGCCCACGGTAGAGGGCTGTATGGCGCTGGCGGTGTCAACGCTGCGCTGAGGGCCAGCCGCCGTACGGGACCGTGAGGATCTCGAGGTTGTGGCCGTCCGGGTCTTCCCAGTACAGGCCGCGGCCGCCGTCGTTGGTGTTGATCTCGCGCTCGCGGCGATGGAACGGATCCGCCCAGTAGGTCAGGCCGCGCTCGACGATCCGCGCGTGGATCTGGTCGAACTCGTCCTCGGTCACCAGGAACGCGTAGTGCTGCGAATGCACCTCTCCGCGCGCCTCGGCGAAGTCCAGCGACGTACCGTTCCCGAGCTGCACCACCGCGAACGGGCCGTAACTGCCAGGCTCGGCGAGGCCCAGGATGCCGGCCAGGAAGCGCGCCGACCCCTCCTTGTCGCTGGAACTGACGATCGTGTGGTTGAACTCGACTGCCATTTGTTCAGGCTCGCGCTCCTCGACACGGGGCGTAACTGAGATCACCATGAGAGCCATAGGCCCTCAAGGAGGTCGACATGCAGCGGGACTGGCTGACTCTCGGCTGGAAGATGTTGCTCGTCCGCGGTGTCCTCGGCATCGTCTTCGGGATCCTGGCGATCGCCTGGCCGATCTCCACGGCGATCGCCCTAGCCCTGCTGTGGGGCATCTGGGCGCTCGCCGACGGGATCGGCTCGATCGCCCAGGCCTTCCAGCCCGAGTCCCGGGGCAGCCGGCTCTGGCTGCTCGCGCTCGGGGTGATCGGCGTGATCGCCGGGTTCTTCGCGATCGTCCATCCCGGCATGACGGTCGCCACGCTGACCTGGATCCTCGGGATCTGGCTGATCATCCGAGGCATCTTCGAACTCGCGGGGGCGTTCAGCAGCGGGCTGCCGATGCCACGCTGGTTCCTGGTGCTGAACGGCTTGCTGTCACTGCTGATCGGCATCCTGTTCGCCGCCAACCCCGGTGCGGGCGCCGTCGGCATCGCGGTCGTCCTGGGCATCACTGCCCTCGTCTGGGGCGTCGTGCTGCTCGCTGTCGCCATGTCGGTACGGCGTGGGCTGACGACTCCACCACAACCAGGACCGTCTCAGTCCGACCCGTCGCCCGCCTGACAACCGCAGGACGTGCTGGGAACCAACTCGTAGTCGAGGACGTGCCGCGCGGCGGGAGAATCGGTGCGGTCGAGCAGCAGGTCGACGGCCTGGCGGGCGGTCTCCTCGATGGGCTGGCGGACGCTCGCCAGAGGCGGGATCGTCACGGTGCACTCGCTGGTGCCGTCGAATCCCATCACCGCGACGTCGTCCGGCACCCGCAGCCCGGCTTCCCAGGCCGCGAACAGGACGCCGAACGCCTGCTCGTCCGTCGAGCAGTAGATCGCCCGCGGCGGCCGCTTCTGCCGGAACCATGGCCGTACGGCGTCCCGCGCAGCGAACCGCGAGACGGGTGCGGCGACGTACCGCGCCGAGGCCCGCGGATGCGCCGTCAGCGCGCGTTCGACGCCGCGCCGGTGTTCCGACGTACCGGGTGAATCCTCCGGGCCGGTGACCACGCCGAGGGTGCGGTAGCCGTGCGACAACAGGTGATCGGCCGACGCCTCGGCGCCCGCGACGTAGTCGATGGACAGCGTGGAGACCGTGACGCCGTCGGGCACGGGGTGCAGCGCGACGACCGGGACGCCGGCGGCCGCGAACCGCTGGATCGCCGGCTCCACGAGCAGCGAGACCAGTACGACGCCGTCGACCTTGCGCTCGATGAACGAGCCGATGTGGGCGGACTCCTGGGCAGGATCGCCGGCCGAGTCGCCGATCAGCAGCAGGTGGTCGTGCTGCCGGGCGAAGTTCTCCAGGTGCTCGGCGAGCGTGGCGAAGTACGGGTTGCGGATCTGCGGGATCAGCAGGCCGAGCGAGTACGTGCGGCCCGCGCTGAGGGCGCGGGCGAGGATGTTGGGCCGGTACTCCAGCTCCGCCGCGGCCTCCAGCACCCGCCGGCGGGTCTGCGCCGACACCGGCCGGGGGCCGTTGTTGAAGACGTAGCTGACGACCGCGGTCGACGTACCGGCGCGCTCCGCGACGTCACGCGCGGTCGCCATCGATCTCCCCACGATCCACAGCGTAAGCCGTCCCCGCGGCCACGATCCGCCGCGTGATCTCCTCCGCCACCTCCTCGCCTTCCACCGCCGTCACGACCCGCACAGTCCCCTCGTCGTCCGCAGCGAACGTACTGTGCCCCGCTTTCTCCCCACCCACAGCGATGGTCACCCTGCCCAGCTCCGAGAAAGTGAACAGCTCTGGGCAACTCAGTGCGAGGACGGCCACCGGATCATGCGGCACGTTCCACGTCTCGTTCCAGTACGCCCACCACTGCTCGATGTCCGCCCCGAGCGCCGCACCCAGCGAACCGGCCGCCCGCATCCGCTCCAGCCTCGCCGACTCGATCGTCACCTGCCGAGTGATCTCCAGCCCGGTGATCGTCGTCGGAATCCCCGCGCACAGCACCTCCCGCGCCGCAACATCGTCCGACTTGAAGTTGTGCTCACACACGTCGTCGCCGAACGACCCGCCCATCACCCACAGATGCCGGATCCACCACGCCGCCTGCGGTTCCAGCCGCAACGCCGCCGCGAGGTTCGTCAACGGCCCGATCGCGGCGACGTCGAGCTCTCCCGGACGCTCCCGGAGCCGCGCGACGAGACGCTCAGGCGCGCTGTCCGCGCTGACGGTCTCCGCGGACAGGCCGTCGTGCAGTGTGCCTTCGTGTCCCGCCCACCAGACCTTCCGCCCCGAGAGCGGCTCGGCGAGACCCGGTACGACGTCCAGCTCGCGGCCCGCGAGTACGCCGTACCTCCGGGCCAGCTGCGCGCGCAGCCGCGTGTCGCCGTACACGGTGTGCACCTCGACGAGGTCGAGCTCCGGACTCCCCAGCAGCTGGGCGAGGGCCATGGCGTCGTCGACGTCGGAGCCGATGTCGGTGTCGAGAATGAGGGATCGCACATGTCTCCTTATTTGAGCCCGGTTACGTGAGCCCGGTCATTTGAGCCCGGTGCCGGCCACGGACTGGACGAAGTACCGCTGGAAGCCGGCGATGACCACCAGCGGGATGACGGTGAGGACGACGGCCCCCGCGAACACGAGACCGTAGTCGGCGAAATTCTGCCCTTGCAGGTTGGACAGGGCGACCGGGCCGAGGATGTGCCGGGCGTCGGTGCCGATCAGCAGCGGCCAGACGTACGCCTGCCACTGGAAGAGGAACAGCATCAGCCCGGCGCCGATCAGCGCGGGCCTGGACAACGGCAGGTAGATCCAGCGGAAGACGCCGAACCATCCCAGCCCGTCGAGCCGGCCGGCCTCGACCAGCTCCGCCGGGATGCCGAGGAAGAACTGTCTGAGCAGGAAGATCGCCATCCCGTTGCCGATCCCGGGCAGCACCAGGCCGGTGAAGGTGTTGGTCAGGTGCCAGTCGCGGAACATCGTCGACAGCGGGATCGCGATCGCGTCGAACGGCACCAGGAAGCTCAGTACGACGATGCCGAACACCAAACCGCGGCCGCGGAACTCGAACGCCGCCAGCCCGAACGCCGCGGTCGCGCAGACCGCGAGCCCGATGATCACGGTGAGCGCACTGACGAAGATCGAGTTGAGCGTCGCGCGGCCGACATCGCTGCTCAGCAGGGCCGAGTAGTTGTGCAGCGTCGGCCGCAGCTCGAAGAACGTCTGCCAGGACAACGGATTCAGATGCGCGAACGTCTCCGAGCCCGGCCGCAACGAGTTCGTCACGACCCACAACAGCGGCAGGAAGAACAGCACACCGACGACCCCGCCGACGACCGACAGGCTGACCCGCTTCACTGGTCACCCCGCAACAGCCGGAACTGCGCGGCCACGATCGCCAGCGTCAGCGCCACCAGGATGACTACCTCGGCCTGCGCGACATGGATGTCGCCGATCGCGTACGCCCGGTTGTAGACGTCGTACATCAGCAGGTTGCTGTGGCCGTTCGGCCCGCCCTTGGTGAGGATCTGCACCGGCGCGAACACGAGCAGGTTCGACACCGTGTCCGCGACCAGGACGAACGCGAGCGGACGACGTACCAGGGGAAGGACGACCGACACCATCCGGCGCCACGGGCCGGCACCGTCCAGCAGCGCGGCCTCGCGGACCTCGACCGGGACCTCCTGGATGCCCGCGATCAGGAACAGCATCCAGTACCCGACGCCGATCCAGGAGAGCAGGACGATCAGCGACGGCAGCACCTGGCCGGACGAGGTGAGGAACGGCTGCGCCGGCAGGCCGAGGCGCTCGAGGACGCCGTTGCCGAGGCCGTCCGGACGGTAGATGACGCTCCAGATCACGGCCGAGACCGCCGGCGGCGTGGCGATCGGGAGGATCACCAACGTCCGCCAGAGCCTCGAACCGGCCGCCTTCTGGGTGAACAGCACGGCGAGCAGGAACGACACCACCACCTGGATCGGATTGACCAGCACGGTGAAGAGCAGCGTCACCCCGATCGACTGCCGGAAGTCCTTGCTGGACAGCAGATCCGTGTAGTTGCCCAGTCCGGTGAACACCCGGCCGCCGCGCAGCAGGCTCTCGGTGTAGAAGCTCTCCCCCACCGCCGAGATCGCCGGGACGATCCGCAGTACTGCGAGACACACCAGGGCCGGCGCCAGGAAGGCCAGGGCGATCAGCCCTTGCCGCTGCCTCATTTAATCGCCCTCACTTGATGCTCCGCCACGCCTCGTTCAGCTGCTGGGTGGCCTGCTGCAACCGCTGGTCCGGGTTCGTGCCGTTGCGGATGTCGGCGAACGCCTTGCCCATCACTTCCTCGAACTGGATGTAGCCGACGCTGACCGGCCGCGAGACCGCCGTGTGCTCACTTTCGTACGCCGTGATCGCCGCCGCGCCGGCCGTCTTCGCGCCGGAGAACGCGTCCATCTTCGGGGTGTACTGCTGCTGCGCGTCGAGGTTCGCCGGGATGATCGTCGTCGTACTCGTGGTGGCCAGGTTCCCGGCCGGATCCAGCGTCGCGAACTCGATGAACTTGCGGGCCATCCCCTGCTGCTTGGAGGCCGGGTTGATGCCGAGCGACCAAGACCCGGTCGGAGTCACCGGCGTGCCGCCCTGGAAGTACGGCAGCGGCGCGACACCCCAGTCGATCTTCGAGCTGCCGAAGATCTTCAGGTCCCACGGACCGCCGACGAAGAACGCCACGTCGCCGTTCGAGAACACCGGTCCGGTTTGGAACCCGCCGATGCCGCGCGGCGACAGTCCGCTCGCGAACGTGGCGCCGTACCACTGCATCGCCTTCTTCCAGCCGTCGGTCTCGACCGCGGGCGTGAGCGCGTCGTCGCCCTCGATCCCGGAGCCGCCGCCGAGCGACTCGGCCAGCGGCTGCAGCTGGTAGTACGCCTCTGGCTGCTCCATGAACAGGCCGTACTTCGTGCCGCCCGCCTGCATGCTCTTCCGGCCGGCCTCCTCGACCTGCTCCCACGTCCAGCGCTGCTGCGGGTCGGCGGTCGGCGGGGTCACCTTCGCCTTCACGAGCGCGGTCTTGTTGTAGAAGAGGTACTGCGTGGAGTTCCACATCGGCAGCGACCAGAGCTTGTCGCGGAAGTGGTTCGTCTCGTACGCCGCTTTGGTGAAGCTGCTCTTCACCTTGGCGTCGAGGTCACTGAGGTCGGTGAGGAACCCCTTCGCGGCGAGCTGCGAAACTCGCGGCTCGTCGACCGTGTACACGTCGATCCCGGCGTCCTTCGCGCTCAGCCGCTGCTGCATGGTCGCGTTGAACTGGTCGAACGGGATCTGCGTGTAGGTGACCTTGATCCCCGGGTTCTTCGCCTCGAAGGCCTTGATCACCGGCTGGTACGTCTCGGCGTTGTCGGTGCCGGTGAACGTGATGGTGCCGGTCTGCGGGCCCTGGTCCACGGTGGCCGGGGCGCCGGTGTCCGACGAGCCACCACATCCGGCAACGAGGGCTGCGACGGCGACCATCGCGGCGGGAAGTAGTCGCTTCACAGGGGATCCCTTTCCTCGAACGACCTGTCTAAGCGGTTAGACTAAGCGCTTAGACCCGGACTGTCCAGCAGTCCGGACGCTGTTCGGTTCCGGCCCCGGCGACGTACTCTCAGCTGATGAGGGTGGGGGTTCTCGGGGCGGCCGAGGTCCTGCGGGACGGGGAGCCGGTGGAGCTGGGCGGCCGGAAGCAGCGCATGGTGCTTTCGGCGTTGGCGCTGTACGGCGGGCATCCGGTGCCGGTCGACAGCCTGATCGAGATGCTCTGGCGCGACAATCCACCGCCGAGCGCGCTGCCGACGCTGCAGGTCTACCTCGCGGGTGTACGCAAGGCGCTGGAGCCGGACCGCCCGGCGCGGACCTCGCCGACCACGGTGGTGACGGTCGCGCCCGGCTATGCCTTGCGGCTGCCCGCGGACTGTCTCGACGCAGCGCGTTTCGCCGCCGCAGTAGACGCACAGCACCGTCGGCTGGGCCCGTGGTCCGAGACGCTCGCAGCCCCTGACCTCGAGCCTCACGAACTCAGCACAGTCGTCAGCTCGCTCGACGACGCACTCGGTCTGTGGCGCGGTACGCCGTACTCCGATCTGGACGACGTCCCGGCAGCCGTCGCCGAACGTGGCCGGCTGGAGGACCTCCGTCTTGTCGCGCTCGAGGATCGCGCCGTCGCCCAGTTGGCCCTCGGCCGGCACGCCACGCTCGCGGCCGAGCTGGAGGCGCTCACGGCCGAGCATCCCCTGCGCGAACGACTGTGGGCGCTCCGCGTGCTGGCACTTGCGGGCACCGGTCGGCAGGCGGACGCGCTCGACGCACTGCGCCAGGTACGCCAGGTGCTGTCGGACGAGCTCGGCCTGGACCCCGGGAGGGCCCTTCGCGAGTTGGAGATCGCCGTACTCCGTCAGGATCCGCAACTGCTCTGGCGATCGCCCCAACCGCATTCCGGTCGTGTTCACGCCGCCGTCTCGCAATGGCCTCTTGTCGGGCGGGATGCCGAACTCGCAGCGCTCCAAGGGCTGCTCGAAGCAGCGGGTGCGGCGCCGCAGTTCGCCGTACTGGTCGGAGAGCCGGGGATCGGCAAGAGCAGGCTGGTGTCGGAGATCGCGGCCCGGGCGCGCGGATTCGCCGTACTCACGGGACGCTGCTCGCAGGACGAGGGCGCACCGCCGCTGTGGCCGTGGCTCGGCGTCCTCCGCACACTGGCCGAGACCGACCTCCCAGACCCGGTACGTCGCCAACTCGCGGAGCTGACCGACCTGCTGGAGTCCGGGGACGCGGGACGTACTGCGCCGGCCGAGGACGTCGACGCCGCGCGCTTCCGGCTGTGGACGATGACGGCGGACGTCCTGGTCTCCGCGTCCCTGGTCCGCCCGCTGCTCGTGATTCTGGACGATCTGCACTGGGCCGACGCGTCGTCGCTCAAGCTGTTGAGGCATCTCGCCGACATGCTCGACACCGGACGCCTCGTCGTCCTCGCCACACGCCGGACGGCACCCGAGCTGACCGGTCCGCTCGGCGCCGTGGCCGAGAGCCTCGGCCGGCGGCATGCGTTGCGGCTGGAACTCCAGGGGCTCACCACCTCCGAGGCGGCCGTACTCCTCGAGGCCGCGACCCAACGCAAACCCGGCACCGGCGAGGCCGAGGCGTTACGCGCGCGGACGGACGGCAACCCGTTCTTCCTCGTCGAACTGCTCCGCGACGATCGCCGTGACGTGCCGGCCGCGGTCACCGACGTCGTCGCGCGCCGCGTGGCGCGGTTGCCGGCGGCAACTGGTGAGTTGTTGCGAACAGCTGCCGTCATCGGCCGGGAGTTCGACCTCGGCGTCCTCGCCGCGGCGACCGGCCGCGACGAGGACGAGCTTCTCGACGGGCTCGACCCCGCAGTGGCCGCCGGAGTGATCGCCGAGGGCGACCAGGTCGAGCGGTTCCGGTTCGCGCACGCGCTGGTGCGCGACGTTGTGTATGCGGGTCTGCCGGCAGCTCGGCGGGCTCGCCGGCACGCGGCGATCGCGGAAGTGCTCGACGGGGCCTCATCCGAGACGGCACGGCACTGGCTGGCCGCCGGTCCGGCGCATGCGGCCCGAGCCTGGCGGGCAGCAGCAGCCGCCGCCGAGGACGCGACCCGGCTGTATGCGTACGACGAAGCAGCAGCCCTGCTCGCTGCCGCCCTCGACGCACAGCGAGCCGACGGCTCCGCCACGCAGCTCGACCGGTACGACCTGTTGATGGCACGAGCCGACGCGTGCCGATGGGCGGTGGACCGGGATGCTGTGAACGCCGCCCTCACCGCAGCCGTGCAGGAGGCCGACCTGCTGGGCGACGTCGTCCGGATGACGCGCGCGGCGGTCGCCGGCACCGAGGGCGCCTTGTGGCAAACGCGTCCGTACGGACAGACGGATCAGTATCTCGTCGCCACCTTGCGCCGTACGCTGCGCGAGCTTCCGGCCGACGACAGCGAGCTGCGCTGCCGGGCACTTCTCGTCCTTACGACCGAGCTGTACCACACGGACGCATCCGGCTACCGGGAAGCGCTGGCCGAGCAGGGCATGGCCATGGCGCGCAGGCTCGGCGACCCTGCACTGCTGGTCTGGGCCTGTCAGGCCGCGTTCATCGCCACCTGGCGTCCGGCCACCGCTCCGGACCGCCTGCGACTGTCCGACGAGGCTGTCGCCCGTGCGGTCGAGCTGGCCGACCCGGTGCGCGAAGCGCTGGCCCGCACGCTGCGGGTGATCGCCACGCACGAACTCGGTCTAGTCGCGGAGATGTGGGACGAGATCGCCCGGCTCCGGCAGATCGCCGAGCCGCGGCGGCTGGTGTACGTCCTCATCGTGCTGACCGAGCTCGAGCCGGCGTGGCTCGCGATGCAAGGGCGGTTCGACGAGGCGGAACTGCTGGTCGAGCAACGGCGCGACCTCGTCGCCGGTGCCTCACTCCCGCAGCGCGACGAGTCGATGGTCTCCGCATCCGCGGGCATCGAGCTGTGGCGCACGGGCGCGGCTGGGATCGTGCCCGCGCTCCGGGCGATCGCTGCAGTGAGTCCGATGCCGTTCGACCTTGCCATCCGATGGCTGCTGGTCAGGGCGGGGCGGCTGGACGAGGCATGCGCCGTCCCGGCCGAGCTGGTGCCGTCGAGCGATGACTGGTTGTCGATCCACCACCACTGCACTGCGGCCGAGATCGCCTATGCGCTGAAGGAGTCCGCGGCGGCAAGCACGTTGTACCGGTGGCTGAGCCCGTATGCGGGACGAGTGTGCAGCGCGGGCTTCTCGATCGCGATCGGTCCGGTCGATGCCTTCCTCGCCCTGGCGGCGATGGCGACCGGCGAGCAGGATCTCGCGACCAGGCACGCCGACAGGGCGCTGGAGTTGTGCACCGAGTGGCAGATCCCGCTGGCCGCGCAGTGGTTCCGCGAGCAGCGCGAGCACGGCGGGTTCTGATTCAGGCGGTTCTTGCAGGCGGTTCTTGCAGGCGGTTCTGGGTCAGGCGTAGCGGAACGTTTCGCGTTCGCGGCCTTCGAAGGGCCGTCGCCAGAAGAGCCGCCACATCACCTCCATCGCGCGCCCGGCCATCGCGTCGCGCACGCGGCCGAAATGCTCTGCCGGCAACTGGTACATCCCCCACGCCGCGAGGAACGGGAGGTCGCGCGGGCTGTGGGCCGGCTTGAAATGCTCCTTCTCCAAGCGCTGCCAGTCCGCGTCCACCAGGTACCGCTGCACCAGCGTCAGCGCATCGCGCTCCTCGTGCGCCAGATGCCGCGTCAGGTGTTCACCCAGGGCGACCACTCGCACCTCCAACGCGTCCCGCGCGTCGCCGTCGGCGTGGGCCGCCAGCCGGTCGAATCCCGCCGTACACGACGTCAGCAACGGGTCGATCTCGGCGTGCTCGCCTTCCATCGCCTCGAGCGTCGCCCGCCCGTCCGAGTCCGCCCTGGCCAGCAGGAGCGGCCACAGGCCGGTGTCCTCGCCGGTGTGGTGTTTGTGCAGGATGTCGCAGAATCTGCCCCACCGCGAAGCGAGTGCGCGCCAGGTCCCACGGTCCTCCACCGGCGTGCCGATCACGGCGGCCGTGAAGGCGGTCAGATCGCGACGGAATGCATGGTGTACGACGTACATCGCGGTCAGATCGACCGGCCCTGGCGGTGCGGCTGCTTGCCCCGGCAGCAGCAACTGGTCGACGGTTCCTGTGGTCATGAGCGATTCCTTTCTCGAGGTACGCCGCCCACGGTGCGCGCGCTCGCTTGGAAACGACTTGTGGCCGCGACCCCAAGTCGTTCCCAAGCGGGACACCCGATGCTCGTTGGACCGATCGAGCACGAGGGGGAAACCGCTGTGAACGCACTGCCCGCACCACCGGTGTCGCTCTGGCCGGCCGAGGTCCTGCCGGTCTTCGAGCGAGCGCTGACCTGTGAGTACGCATCGCTGACCCGGTCCGGCGCACCGATCACCTGGCCGCTCACGCCGTACCACGACGCCGGCAGTGCGACTGTCGACGTGAGCACCGGGCTTGCGTATCCGGCCAAGGCGGACCGTGCCCGGCACGACCCGCGGGTGGCGCTGCTGTTCTCCGATCCGACCGGTTCGGGCCTGCGTGACGCACCCGTCGTTCTCGTACAGGGCCTGGCGACCGTGCGGGACGCCGACCTGCAGGCCAACACCGACCTGTACGTACGTCGCGTCTTCCAGAAGCTGCCACAGACCGCAGCCGGCCAGCCGTGGTGGGTCGTACGGCGGCAGCAGTGGTACTGGAGCCGGGTGTGGATCGAGGTCACACCGCTGAAGATCCTGTGGTGGCCGGAGGGCCGACTCGATGCACAACCGCTCCGCTGGGAGGCGCCGGCGGGCGTGAGCGCACCGGCGTCGGACCCGGCGCCCGAAGGTGCCGCACCGCCGGCGTGGGCCGCGCCGCCCGCCGATTGGCGGCCGGGAGCCGATCGCGCGATGCGACTCGGCGACCCAGTGCTGACCGTCCGCGACGCAGAGGGGTGGCCACTACCCCTGCGCTCGCTGGGAGCCGAACGGATGGACGATGGCTTCGTACTGCGCACCGGTGTGCCCAAGGCCGGTTCGCTCGGGGCCGGTGTGCTCGGGGCCGGTGTGGTCGGGGCCACAGCTACCGGTCGTGCGTGTCTGACGTTCCACGCGCATCCGGAAGACTTCACCGGTCAGCGGAACGCCGCGTTCGTCGGCACGGCAGAGCCGGTCGCGGGCGGCGTCCACTTCCGGGTCGACCGAGCGCTGGCGGATTTCAGCCTTCCGCCGGGCCGGTTCGGCCAGCTGCGGAAGTTCGTGTCCAGCGGCCGGACCCTGACGCCCCGGCTCGCGCACGAGGCCGCTCGCAGAAATCAGCCGATACCAGCGGTCCGCCGGCCTGAATGACACCGCACTGAATGACTCTGGCCGGAATGACTCTGGCCGGAATGACAACAGCCTCCCATCCGCGCTGGATGGGAGGCTGTGTCTTCTCTGGTAGCCCCGACGGGATTCGAACCCGCGCTACCGCCTTGAGAGGGCGGCGTGCTAGGCCGCTACACAACGGGGCCAGAGGTTTT
>DASXXB010000165.1:0-13053 GCA_036503355.1 Kribbella sp.
GGCGAGGTCGAGCGCTGCGAACACCCGGTCGCGTACCGGGTCGTCGACGCGGCGGGCCCGTCGCTGCTCACCTGCTCCGGCCACGCGATCGCCTGCCGCCTGTACTTCGACAACCCCGTCATCACGGCGACCGCGGACAGCGTGGAGCTGTTCTGAGAGGCTGTCGTGTGCCGGGTTGTCGACAGGGCCGGTCGTTGCTGACCTGGTTCGGGTACGCGATTGCGTGTTGCTTGTGGTTCGACGATCCAGGGCGACTGCGGACAGTGCGGAGCGCGGTCGCGTGCGGGGTGGTCGATGTGCGGGCCGGTTGTGGCTCACCTGGGCGGGCCACGGGGTTCTAGTTGGACGACCCGTGGCGGCCGGGCGGTAGTCGGGGGCTCTTCTGAAAACTCGGGTTCAAGTCTTGACGTGCCGGAGTGGGCGAACTTAGTTTGTTGGATCAACAGACAAAGTCCGTAGAGGGGTACTCATGACGTTGACCGACGGTCGTCGCCCGGGGAGCCGGGTTGCCGCCGATCACGTCTCGCTGCGGCGCAACAACCTGTCGGTGGTACTACGGCACGTCCGCGACCTCGGCCCGCGCTCCCGAGCCCGGATCGCCGAGGAAACGGGCCTCAACAAGGCAACCGTCAGCAGCCTCGTCGCCGAGCTCGTCGAACGCGGCCTGCTCCGCGAGGGTGATGCCGACTCAAGTCGCGCCCTCGGCCGCCCGGGTCAGCTCGTCGAACTCGACGGCACCGGTGTGTGCGGCGTCGGCGCCGAGATCAACGTCGACTACCTGGCCGTCGTCGCGCTCGATCTGGCGGGCGCAGTGGTCCACGAGAAGCGGGTGCCCGTCGACGTGGCGCATCTCGGGCCCGGTACGACGCTCGACCGGCTCGCCGAACTGGTGCAAGAAACCGTGACCGCGGTGGAGGTGTCCGGCGGACAGTTGGCCGGCGTCACGCTCGCGGTACCGGGTCTGGTCCAGGGCGAGACCGGCGAGTTGAAGCTCGCGCCGAACCTCGGCTGGGGCGAGCTGTCCGTCGCCGAGGAGATGCGCGCGCGGCTGGGCATGCCGGCGTACCCGCTGCGGGTGGACAACGAGGCGAATCTCGCGACGCTGGCGGCGTACGCCGAACTGCGGGACGAATCGTTGCATGATCTCGTGCTGCTGACTGGTGCGGTCGGCGTCGGAGGTGGTGTGGTGACCGGAGGGCACCTGCTCCGCGGCGGCGACGGGTACGCGGGTGAGGTCGGGCACATGCCGGTCGCTCCGGCGGGACACGCCTGCGGGTGCGGCCGGACGGGCTGCTGGGAGACCGTCGTCGGGCTGGCCGCACTGTTGCACAAGGCAACCGATCATGACGACCCGGTCCGGGATCCGTCGCTGGACGTCGAGCAACGGCTGGCCGGGATCGTCCAGCGGGCCGAGGCGGGTGACGCCCGGACGTTGTCGGCGCTGCAGGATGTCGGCACCTGGCTGGGCATCGGCGGCGCGATCCTGGTGAACATCCTGAACCCGGCGGCGCTCGTCCTCGGAGGGTACTTCGCCGTCCTCGGGCCGTGGCTGGAAGCCCCACTGGAGCAGGCGATCCGCGAGCGCGTGCTCGCGCCGGACGGCGGCGGCTGCCGGATCGTCCGCTCGGACCTCGGCTTCGCGGCGGCTGTCCGCGGCGGCGCGCAGATCTGTCTCGACCTGGTCTTCGCGGACCCGACCATTGTGAACATCTGAGAGCTAGGAGAGTTCATGACGAACCTGGGCATCGGCCTGATCGGCTACGCGTTCATGGGCGCGGCCCACTCGCAGGCCTGGCGGAGCGCGCCGCGCTTCTTCGACCTGCCGCTGGATCCCCAGCTGAACGTGCTGGGCGGACGGAACGCCGAAGCCGTCCAGGCGGCCGCGACGAAGCTCGGCTGGAAGGAGACCGAGACCGACTGGCGCAAGCTGATCGTCCGCGACGACGTCGAGCTCGTCGACGTGTGTACGCCGGGAGACAGCCACGCGGAGATCGCGATCGCTGCCCTGGAAGCGGGCAAGCACGTGTTGTGCGAGAAGCCGCTGGCCAACACCGTCGAGGAGGCCGAGGCGATGACCGCGGCGGCCGAGGCGGCCAAGGCCAAGGGCATCCGCTCGATGGTCGGCTTCACCTACCGCCGGGTGCCGGCGATCGGGCTGGCTCGCAAGCTCGTTGCCGAGGGCAAGCTCGGCACGATCCGGCACGTGCGGGCGCAGTACCTGCAGGACTGGATCGCGGACGAGAACGCGCCGCTGTCGTGGCGACTGGACAAGACCAAGGCCGGTTCCGGCGCGCTCGGCGACATCGGCGCGCACATCGTCGACATGACGCAGTACATCACCGGTGACACGATCGGCGAGGTCAGCGCCCGGCTCGAGACGTTCGTGAAGGAGCGTCCGGTCGCGGCGGAACACTCGGGCCTGTCCGGTACGGCGGGCGCCGAGCGCGGGCCTGTAACGGTCGACGACGCGGCGGTGTTCCTGGCGACGTTCCGCAGCGGCGCGCTCGGGGTGTTCGAGGCGACCCGGTTCGCGACCGGCCGGAAGAACGCGATCCGGATCGAGATCAACGGCAGCCTCGGCAGTCTGGCCTTCGACTTCGAGGACATGAACCTGCTGCACTTCTACGACGCGACGCAGGACGCGGAGACCGCCGGCTTCCGGCGGATCCTCGTCACCGAACCCGTCCACCCGTACGTCGCGGCGTGGTGGCCGCCCGGCCACCTGCTCGGCTACGAGCACGGCTTCACCCACCAAGTGGTCGACCTCGTCACCGCGATCGCCGAAGGCACCGATCCCGCGCCGTCGTTCGCCGACGGCCTGCAGGTCCAGCGCGTGCTGGCCGCGGTCGAAACCAGCTCGACTTCCCGACAATGGCAGGAGATTCCCGCATGAACAGCTTTACCCCGACCAAGGACGACAAGTTCTCCTTCGGCCTGTGGACCGTCGGCTGGCAAGGCGTCGACGTGTTCGGTACGGCGGTACGCCCGGCGATGGACCCGGTGCACGCGGTCGAGAAGCTCGCGGAGCTGGGCGCGGCCGCGGTCACGTTCCACGACGACGACGTCGTACCCGACGACAGCACCCGCGGCCAGGTGCTCGAGCGTTTCACCAAGGCGCTCGCCGACACCGGCCTGGGCGTCGAGATGATGACCACCAACCTGTTCGCGCACCCGGTCTTCAGGGACGGCGGCCTGACCGCCAACGATCGTCAGGTACGCCGGTACGCGCTGGCGAAGGTCCTGCGCAACGTCGACCTGGCGGCCGAGCTCGGCGCGACGACGTACGTGCTCTGGGGTGGTCGTGAGGGTGCGGAGTCGGGTGGTTCGAAGGACGTGCGGGCGGCGCTCGACCGGTACAAGGAGTCGATGGACATCCTCTGCGCGTACGTTCGCGAGCAGGGCTACGACATCCGCTTCGCGATCGAGCCGAAGCCGAACGAGCCGCGCGGCGACATCCTGCTGCCGTCGATCGGGCATGCGATTGCCTTCATCAACGACCTCGCCGACCCCGAACTGGTCGGCATCAACCCCGAGGTCGGGCACGAGGAGATGGCCGGCCTGAACTACGCGCACGGCATCGCGCAGGCGCTGTGGCACGGGAAGCTGTACCACATCGACCTGAACGGGCAGCACGGTCCGCGGTTCGACCAGGACCTGCGGTTCGGAGCCGGGAACCTGCGCGGGGCGTTCTGGACGGTCGACGCGCTCCAGGGGTCCGGAACCTACCCGGCGTACGAGGGCCACATCCACTTCGACTACAAGCCGCCGCGGACCGAGGACGAGGACGGCGTCTGGGAGACCGCGCGGGCCTGCATGCGTAACTACCTGATCCTCCGCGACAAGGTGCAGGCGTTCCGCGCCGACCCCGAGGTCGCCGAGGCGGTGGCCGCGGCGCGCGTCGCGGAACTGTCCGAGCCCACGCTGGGCGAGGGCGAGTCGCTGGCGGACCTGCGCAACGCGAAGTACGACCCGGAGGCGCTGGCCGATCGCGGCCTCGGCTTCGAGAAGCTCGACCAGCTCGCGATGGAGCACCTGCTCGGCGTTCGCTAGCTACAACTAGCTACAACTTGGCGAAGAAGGCGCGGAGGTCCTCGACAATCAACTCGGGGACCTCCAGCGCTGCGAAGTGCCCTCCGCGGTCGAACTCGGTGTAGTGCACGACGTCGAACTCCCGCTCGACCAGCCTGCGGACGGTGCTGTCGTTCGGGAACACCGCGAGCCCGGTCGGTACGGCGCAGTGCTCGACGTGGGCGCCCCAAGAGGACTGCGCCTCGCGGTACAGCCTGGCCTGGGAGCCGGCGGTCCGCGTCAACCACGTCAGCGTGACGCTGTCGAGGATCTGGTCGTTGCTGACGGCACCTTCCCGGTGACCGTAGTCGTCGTACCACTCGAGGTTCCAGGCGAGCTGCCCGACGGGGGAGTCCAGCAAGGCGTAGGAGAGTGTCTGCGGCCGGGTGCTCTGGATCGCGGCGTACCCGGATCGCTCGTTCTGCCAGCGATCCAGGCCGCTCAGCCGTTGCCGTTCGGCCTCGGTCAGCTCTTCACCCTGCGGGAACGCGAGGTACCCGTCGAGGTGCAGCCCGATCACGCGGTCCGGAACGAGCCGTGCCAGCGCCGGACCGATCCGGGCGCCCCAGTCGTACCCGTGAACGCCGTACCGCTCGTGGCCGAGTTGCTCCATCAAGGTGATCCACGCTCGTGCGATCCGCTCGACACCCCACCCGGTTGCGGTCGTGACCCCGCTGAAGCCGAACCCAGGCATCGTTGGAACCACCAACGTGAAGTCTTGCGCGAGCGCGTCGATGACGTCCAGGTAGTCCGACGCCGCCCCCGGCCAACCGTGCAGCAGCAACAGCGGCGTACCCGATGAGCCGGCCTGGATGTAGTGCACGCGCTGGCCGTCGATCTCGGTCACGTACTGCGGGTACGCGTTCAGCCGCTTCTCGAACCGTCGCCAGTCGTACGTCGTCCGCCAGTACTCCGTCACGTCGCGCAGCCTGCCGAGCTCCACGCCGTACGACGAGCCGACGTCCGGCAGCTGATCAGGCCAGCGAACTGCCTCCAGCCGCTGCCGCAACTCGTCCAGCTCTGACTGCGGTACCTCTGCTCGAAACTCCATACGAACGACCCTAGAAGCAGTACCGGACAGGGACTGACCGCTACGCTCGTTCCATGAAGTATGTCGCACGCATCGTCGAGGTGCCGGATCACGGCATCAAGCTCGAGCCGGTCGAGGGGACCACGGTTCCGGACCGGCCGACGGAGGTGAACCTGCTCGGTACGGCGATCGCGCTCGCGCTGGGCGCGGCCGGCTACCGGCACCACGCCGAGCAGCGCGATCCGGAGCTCCAGACCCTGGACGCCCTGATCGCCGGTGACGCGGTCATGCCGTGGAAGCCGGGTACGCCGGGATTCCTGGTGTGCGAGCTCAACGACGGCCGACCGACGTGTGAGGTCCGGCAGAGCGCGGAGTGAGCTGGCCGGCGTCGCCTGTGCTGCCGCGGCCGCGGATCCTGCGGCAGCGGTGGCTGGATCTGACCTTTGTGCATTGGGCTTTCGAGCCGGGTGACGTCGCGCACTTCTTCCCGCCGGGGACCCGGCCGGACACCTTCGAGGGACGGACGTACGTCGGGCTGGTCCCGTTCCGGATGGTCGACACCGGACTTCCCTACGGTCCCGGTGTGCCGTACTTCGGCTCGTTCCTGGAGACGAACGTCCGGCTGTACTCCGTCGACGAGACAGGCCGGCGTGGTGTCGTCTTCCTCAGCCTCGACACGGACCGGCTGGCCGTGGTGGCGGCGGCACGCTCCGTCTTCGGACTGCCGTACCGCTGGGCGCGGATGTCCCACGAACGCAACGGCAACCACCACACCTACACCTCGACCGTACGGCGTTCCCGCGCGGAGGCGACCGTCGGCGTGGAACTGGGCGACCGTCTCGACACGGGCCCGCTCGAAGACTTCCTCACGGCCCGTTGGGGGCTGCACGTCCATCGCGCCGGGCGGACCTGGTACCTCCCGAACCGGCACCCGGCGTGGATCCTGCACAACGCCGACCTCACCACCTTGAATGCGGACAAGCTGCTCCGGTCCGTTGGCCTTGTCCCGCCCGAGCGCGCACCGGACCATGTCGCGTTCAGCGCGGGCGTTCCTGCGGAGTTCGCGGTCCCATCAGCTCTGCCGTCTGCTGGACGATGAACGGGACGTCCAGCTGACGCGCCCATCGGTTGACCTCGGCCGCGAGCGCGCGTGATCCCGCCGCGTCGCCTTCGTCGCGGATCAGGAGCGCGAGGAACGCCTGCTGGGCGAGCGCGGGACGCAGGTGCCCGACCTTCTGCAACAGCTCGGTCGATCGCTCCCACTGGGTCCGCGCGAGCTTCAGGTCGCCCGCCTGGTGGGCGTGGTACCCGAGATGCCGCAGTGCCTGCGCCATCAGGAGTTCGTCGCCGCATTTCTCACCCAGGTCCAGTGCTGCGGTGTAGTGCTCGAAGGCTTGCGTGCGTTGTTCGTCCAGGTTGTCGGCGATCGTGCCCGCCCAGAAGTGCGCCGTACCTCGTCGGCGGTCGTCCGGCGCATCCTCGATCAGGGCCACGGCGCGCTCGCGGAGGTCGCCCGCGCCTGACCCGAACACCGCGGTCGCGTAGGCCTTGCGGACCTTCAGCATCGCGAGATCCCACGATTCGTCCGGTACGGCGTCGAGAGCGGCGCGCGCATGATCGGTCTGCCGTCCGAAGTCATGGTCGACGGCGACCTCGGCCAGTGCGAGCGCGAGGGTCGCGTACTCGGCGGGATCGTCGGTGTGGGTGGCGTTGAGGAGATCGGTGGCGGCGACCCACTGGCCGCTGCGCATCAACTGGATGGCGGCGGTGGCGACCGCGGTGGCTGCGAGTTGGCTCATGCCGAGCACGGTATTTCGATATCGAAATATTTGACAACTAACCTTCAGGCGCTGAAAGGTTAGTTCGGTGAAGGATTTCGTGGATTCGCACGTAGACCTCTGGGCCGGCCAGCTCCCGGACCTCGATCGGGACGTCGAGGGGATCACGGTCCGGCTCCAGGTCCTCACGCGGTACCTGGAGCGCCGGCGGGCGACCGTGCTGGCGACGTACGGGCTGCAGCTGTGGGAGTTCAAGACGCTGCACATGCTGCGCCGCGGAGGTACGCCGTACCGCGCGACTCCCGGGCAGCTCGCGAAGCAGCTCGGGATGTCGCCCGCCGCGCTCACCAATCGTCTCGACGCGCTGGAGCGGCGCGGCTATATCGACCGCGAGCACGACCGCGACGACCGGCGCAAGGTCGTCGCCACCCTCACCCGCGCCGGGAACGACCTCTGGCAGCGCGGGATGGAGGACATCGCCCGGGTCGAGGAGGAGCTGATCCACCATCTCCCGGCGGCCGACCGGACCCGCCTCGACGACCTGCTCCGGCGGCTCGTGATCGTCACCGAGAAGGATTCCTAGCCGAGCGATGTCAAGAACGTCCGTCCTGCTCCGACGTACCCACGTAAGCGCCGAGAGAGGACGGACCGATGGAACCGCTGAACCTGATGGTGTCGCTGAGCCACTTCGCGAACGAGAAGCCCGAGAACAAGCACGGTCTGAGCACCCCTGCCGGCCGCCGCCGCACTCGCAAGCCGGCGAAGCCGGTTCGCGGCCGCCTGGTGAGCCTGCTCCGCCCCAGCTACAGCCCGGAGGCCGGGCGGTAGAGGGCGTAGTGCATGGGGCCGTTGTGGGGGAGCTCCAGTTCGGCGATGACGGTGAAGCCGAAGGACTCGTAGAAGCCCACGTTGGCGGGGTCCTGGGTTTCCACGAAGGTGGGGGAGTTGGCGGCGTCGGCCATCGCCAGGCCGGGTGCGATGACGGCGTGCCCTAAGCCCTGGCGTTGGTGGTCGGGGTGGACGGCAGCGAGGGCGAGGAGCCAGGCCGGGGTGCGGGGATGGAAGAGCGCAATCGCCTGACCGTACTCGGCGGTGAGCGCCGCCCGAGATCCGGCCAACTCGTGGAACTCGGCCGCGTACGGAGCGAAGGCGTCGGCCGCCAGGTCCGGCGGGAGCCAGATCGCGACCGCGCTCACGTCGTCGGTGACCCAGACGCGCCCGTGGGGCAGCCCGATGCCGGCAACGAACAACCGGTGGTACTGCGTGAGGCGCTCGACGTAGCCGTCGGGGTCGAAGCACGCGCGGGTCATCGGGTAGTCGAGCAAGGCCTGCGTCAGCGTGTCGACCGCCGCGTCGACGTCCGCAGCGATGGCCTCGCGCACCTTCATTCGCGGAGCGTTTCCAGGATGAGGTCGGCGACGGCGCGCATCCCGGCCGCGTTCGGGTGGTACGGGACGAAGCCGCCGAGGCTGGGCGGCAGCATTGTGAACCTGGTGGTCCACGGCTCGGGAGACCCGATCGCGTGGTCCAGACTGCCAGCCGAGGCAGCGACGAGATCGGCTCCGGTCGCGGCAGCGGCCTTCGCGAACGCGCCGGCGAGTCCGTCGGCCATCAGCGCGATGCTCGGCAACTGCTCCTCGTTCAGCGGTACGTCGAGACGCGGGCGGGTGGCCGGGCCGACGAGGCTCAGGTAGTCGACCAGCAGGATCCGCGCCTCGGGCGACTGTTCGCGGGCGCGCTCGACGACGGTGGTCAGCGAGTCGGCGACGGCCTGGTACGACGCCTCGTCCTTGAGGTAGCTGACCCGCGCGCGGATCCGGTTCGCGACCCGGCGGCCGAGGATCGTCGCGGGCTTCGCGACCGTGTTGAGGAAGCTCCCGCGCAGGAACGTCCCGACGTACTCGAGATCGTTGCCGCCGACCGTGATCGTGACGAGCGCGGTGTCGGCGGTGAGCGCGTCGAGCTGCGGCGGCGCGTCGTCCTGCGGGGTGTCGAGCAGATGCGCGGTGGTGGCGCCGGAGTACGTGACGTCGACCAGGTCGAGGCCCAGCTCGGACGCGACCAGGTGCGCGTAGTTGTTCCCCGAACGCCCGGCCGGCGGGTCCACGATCGGGCTGATCCCCGGCCCGGCCGCGAAGGAACTGCCGAGCGCGACGTACCGACTGCCGGAAGCGATCACCGCACCACGATAGACGACCTGCCGCGTTCCAGTAGCCTGCCGCCGTGACTGACGACGTGTTCGGTACGGCGGGTATTCGCGAGCGAGTGCTGGCGGGGTGGGCCGCCGCGCCCGTGCGCTTCCGGGAGGACGCGAACGCCGAGGAGGAGCTGGCGCTCGGAGGGTACGCCGATCGCGTGGTCATCGAGCTGGCCCAGAACGCTGCGGACGCGGCGTCGCGGGAAGGCGTCCGCGGCCGGGTCCTGTACGAGCTCCGCAACAACACGCTGGTAGTCGCCAACACCGGCGCAGCGTTGAACGCCGAAGGTGTGCAATCCCTGGCAACCCTCCGAGCGTCAGCCAAGCGCGACTCCGCTGCGGCGGTGGGGCGGTTCGGGGTGGGGTTTTCGGCGGTGCTCGCGGTGACGGATGAGCCGGTGGTTCTGTCGCGGACCGGGGGTGTGCGGTTCTCCAAGGCCGATACCGCGGCGGCGGTGGGGGAGCTGCCGGAGCTGGACACGGAGGTTCGGCGGCGGGACGGGCAGGTGCCGGTGCTGCGGCTTCCGTTCGCGGCGGAGGGTGAGCCGCCGGCCGGGTACGACACCGCGGTCATCCTGCCGCTCCGCGACGAGGCCGCGGTCGCGCTCGTACGCCGCCTGCTCGCCGAAGCCGACGACACCCTTCTCCTCGCGCTGCCCGGCCTCGAACGCATCGAGATCGAAACCGAGGACGCTCACCAGGTCCTGGAGGACGCCGAATCCCGCTGGCATGTCCATCGCACCACCGGCATCTTCACCCCCGCCGAACGCGCAGCGCTGCTCGCCGACCGCCCCACCGAAGAACGCACCCGCCCAACCTGGTCGGTGGTCTGGGCCCTCCCGCGCTGGTCGCCCACGCAGGCAGAAGTGCCGGATGGGCGGCTGCGGACGGCGATTTCGGGGGTTGTGCATGCACCCACGCCCACCGACGAGCCGCTGTCCTTTCCAGCGTTGCTCTTGGCAACCTTCCCGCTCGACTCGACGCGGCGGCACGTGGCGAAGGGGCCGTTGACGGAGCGTCTCGTGCAGGAGGCGGCAACGGCGTACGGCGAACTGCTGCGCCGCCGGTTCGACGACGGGGACGACGTACTGCGGCTGGTGCCGACCGGTCTCGCGGCGGGTGCCGTGGACCGCATGCTGCGCGACGCGATCCACGTGGTGCTACCCGGCGTACCGCTTCTGCGCGCCGTCGACGGATCGGTCGTCCGGCCGCGTGACGCCGTCGTCGTGGAAGGTGCTGATGAACTGTTCGCCGAGGTGCTGGCACCACTCGTGCCGGGGCTGATCAACGCCCGTCGCGAGCACCGGCAGGCGCTGGATGCCCTGCAGGTACGGCGACTTGAGCTTGCCGAGGTGATCGACCAACTCGGGGGAGAGGAGCCACCGACCTGGTGGCGCAACCTCTACACCTCGTTGGCGAACATGGTCACAGACCCGCTGATCCGCGAGTCCCTCGGCACCCTGCCCATCCCGCTCGCCGACGGCCGGCTGGTCCGCGGCGCCCGCGGCCTCCTCCTGCCCGGCTCCGAACTCCCGCTCAGCACCCTCGAGGCCTTCAGCCAGTACGGCGTCCGCGTCGTCCACCCCGACGCCGTCTCCCCGGCCCTGGAACGCCTCGGCGCCATCGCCGCCACTGCCCGCTCGCTCCTCGAAGACGCCGCCGTTCGCACCGCAGTCGAGCACTCGGCGGATGCCGACGACCCGGATGCAATCGCGGACGCCGTGCTCGCACTGGTCGCCGCTGATCCGGCGCAGGCGGAGGGGCTCTGGTGGCTCTCCGATCTCGCACTGCGTGACGCCGACGGCGATCTGGTCCCGGCGAACGCCTTGGTGATCGAGGGTTCCGACGCCCAATCGATCCTCGACGCCGACGAAGTCGCACCCGTCGCCGGTGAACTCGTCGAGCGCTACGGCCGGCCGGCGCTCGAGGCCGTCGGCGTCCTCGCGAGCCTGGGCATCGTCACCGCCTCCGACGTCGCCCTCGACCAGCTTCCCGAGGCCCTCCAGGACCTCGACGGCATCGAGGACTGGGCGTACGACGTCGCGCCCGGCGGATCGCCGTACGGTGCGAGCGTCGGGGAGCTCGAAGCGATTCGTGACCTCGACTGGATCACCGACGGCACGTGGCCGAAAGCCCTGGAAATACTGGGATCCGAGCCCGGGCTGCGGCGCGCCCTCGTGACCCAGGTGCGCGTCGTCGGCCCCGACGACCGTCCGCTCGGAGTCTCGTCGTACGCCGCCTGGTGGATCCGCGAACACGTCGTACTCGACGACGGTGAACCGCTGGCCGGCCGTGCCGACCCCGATGCGGAACCGGTACTCGCGAGCTTCCTCGACGAAGCTCCCGACTGGACCGCCGGTCTCGATCCGGAGGTCCGGACGGCGGTCGGCCTGGTGCGCGACGTCGGCGACCTGGACGCGGACGGCATCGGCCTGGTGCTGGATCGGCTGGCGGATCCGGAGCGCGACGTCGACGAAGCCTCACTGTTGCAGCTCTGGGCACGGCTGGGCACGCTCGCACTGTTCCCCGGCGACGCGCCTGCGCAAGTTCGGGTGCTCGGCACGGACGGCCTCACTCGCGTGACCGACGCGGATCAGGCGGTCGTGATCGACGGGCCGATGTGGGTGCAGCGAGACGACCTCGGCGGGTTCGTGATCGGATCCGGTGCCGCGGCGGACGGGCTCAGCGACCTGTTCGACGTACCGCTCGCCCAGGAGGTTGCCGAAGGCAAGATCGACGGGACCGGTAGCGCGGCCGACGTGCCGCCGATCGTCCGGGAGCTGGTGCCCGAGGTGCCGGCGACGTGGTGGGAGCACGAGGAGCTCACGGTCGACGGTGTCGAGGTGTCGTGGTGGGTGGACGCCGACGGCGCGCCGCACGCCGCGACGTTCGACGGGCTCGCGAAGGCGCTCGCGTGGGCGGCCGGGCGCTGGGACCGGCGGCATGTGATCCGCGCGGTTCTCAACGAACCGGACCGTTCCGCGGAACTTTTGGTCGACGCCGTCTACGACTGACCGGAACCGGCCGTCGCGCCGGAAGGTCTACGCGGTGTGACGCTGTTGGAATCGTTTCCGCTTGCGGGAGTCACGCAGAGCGACAAACGTTGTCACAGGTTGGTATATCGACTGATCTGCGGATATGACGGCGCGGTTCCAACGTGGCAACGAACTCTTGTCAACGTTGTCAACCGTACTTATAGTCCGTGGCACCTCTCGGTCCGTGACCGGCCTGTCCACGCAACGCAAACGGAGGTGACATTCATCATGAATGACGCGCCGCGCCCGCAGTTCGAAGATGTAGAAGATGTCGTCCGGTACCAGTTGACCCGCCGCAGCATGGTGGGTGGAGGGGCGGCGGCACTGACTGCCTTCCTGGCCGCCTGCTCCGGCGGCGGCTCGTCGTACTCCGACAAGCCGGCCAACGCCAAACCTGTTGCCACCAAGTCCATCCAGATCGGCAAGGCGAACATCCCGGTCCCACGGGACCAGACGGTGATCGTCGGCCAGGTCGAGTACACCGTCTTCGACAGCTTCAACGGGATGATCCCGAACGGGTCACCCTCGGGCGCCGGCGTCGAGCTGAGCACCGAGCCGCTGTTCTTCCTCAGCTTCGCCACCGGCAAGCTCACGCCGTGGCTGGCCACGGAGTACAAGTACAACGACGATTTCACCGAGCTGACCCTGAAGTTCGACCCGAAGGCGCACTGGAACGACGGTCAGCCGCTCGGAGCGAACGACTTCAAGTTCACGGTGATGCTGCTGAAGGACCGTCCGGACCTCTTCGGCGGTGGCGGTGACCTGAAGGAGTTCGTCAAGTCCGTCGCCGTTTCGGACCCGCAGACCGCGGTGGTCACGTTCCTGAAGCCGGCGCCGCGCTTCCACTACAACTTCATCGCCGCGATCTCCGGTGCGCCGAACAACATCATGCCGGAGCACATCTGGAAGTCGCAGGACCCGACGAAGTACAAGGACAACCCGCCG
>DASXXB010000166.1:0-2865 GCA_036503355.1 Kribbella sp.
GGTGAACTCGGAGCGGGTGACGAAGCGGGCGTCCGAGGCGTCGTCGCCTGCGGTGAGTGTCCCGCCGACGGCTGTCGCCTCGTAGTCGCGGATCACGTACAGCTGCCCTCGAGGCCCCGGACGCTCCACCTCGCCGATCAGGTCGCCGACCACGACGGTCAACCCGGTCTCCTCCGCGACCTCGCGCGCCACCGCGGTGGGATCGTCCTCACCCGGTTCGACCCGGCCGCCGGGGATCGACCACAAACCACGTCCCGGCTCGTTCGCACGACGTACGACGAGGAGGCGGCGCTGCTCGTCGTACACCAGGGCACCCACACACTCCACCCGCTCCATGCACCCTGAGGATAGGGCGTCTGTGCACAAGTGCCAGGGGACAGCGGTGAACGCGGATAGCATCAGCGGTGACACCCGACCCGGCGAAGGGACGCGAACAGCTCGTGCGCATCGACCTGCACACCCACTCGAACCGTTCGGACGGCACCGACCCGGTGGCCGTCCTGATCAGGCATGCGCAGCAGGCCGGGCTGGACGTGATCGCGCTCACCGACCACGACACCGCCGACGGTTGGGTGGAGGGACGTCAGGCCGCGGAGGAGCTCGGGATCGGGTTCGTGCCGGGCCTGGAGATCTCCTGCAAGCTGAACGGGATCAGCGTCCACCTGCTCGGCTACCTGCCCGACCCGTCGTACGCGCCGCTCGCGAGCGGTCTTCAGGTGATCCGGGACGGCCGCACCGACCGGATCCCGGCGATCGTCGAGCGGCTGAACAGCATCGGCGTACCGCTGACCGTCGACGAGGTGCTCGCCCAAGCGACCGGTACGCCGTCGGTCGGCCGCCCGCATGTCGCCGACGCGCTCGTTGCGAACGGCACGGTCGCGAACCGGAGCGAGGCGTTCGACAAGTACCTCGCCGACGGTCGTGCCGGTCACGTCCCGCACTACGCGCTCGAGCCGGGAAACGCGATCGACCTGGTCCGGGAGGCCGGCGGGGTGCCGGTGATCGCGCACCCGTGGGGCCGGTCGAGCTACAAGGTGATGACCGAGGACACCATCGGCCGGCTGGTCCAGGACCACGGCCTGGCCGGGATCGAGGTCGACCACCAGGACCACTCGCCGGAGTCCCGGGAGGCGCTGCGCGCGATCGCGCGGAACCTCGGCATCATCCACACCGGCTCCAGCGACCACCACGGTCTGGGCAAGATCGACCACGACCTGGGGGTGAACTCCACGGAGCCGGAGCAGCTCGACCGGCTGCTCGAGGTCGCCAAGACCAACGCCGCCGCCTCCGACGCCGCTGTTCCCGAGGCCTACCTGCCGTGAACAGCGTCATCAACGCCGGCCTGTTCAGCTCGGTCTTCGTCACGCTCTTCGTGATCATGGACCCGCCGGGCACCGTGCCGCTGTTCATCTCGCTGACCGCGGGCCAGTCCCGCGCGGTGCGGAAGAAGGCGGCGTGGCAGGCGGTGCTGGTCGCGTTCGGCGTGATCGTGGTGTTCGCGGCGTTCGGTCAGCAGATCCTGCACCACCTCGGCATCACGCTCCCCGCCCTGCAGTGCGCGGGCGGCCTGCTGCTCCTGCTGATCGCGCTGCAGTTGCTGACCGACACCGCCGAGGACCCGGTCCAGACCAAGAACGTGAACATCGCCTTCGTTCCTCTTGGTACGCCGTTGCTCGCCGGCCCGGGTGCGATCGTCGCCACGATGGTGTTCGTCCAGCGCGCCAACGGGTCGCTGCCCGACGTGGTCGCGATCTCGGCCGGCATCGTCGCGATCCACCTGGTGATGTGGCTGACGCTGCGGTTCTCCGGCGTGATCATGCGGATCCTCGGCGAGAACGGCGTACTGCTGATCACCCGGATCGCCGGTCTGCTGCTGAGCGCGATCGCGGTCCAACTCGTGGCCGGTGCCGTCCGCGACTTCATCAAGGCGGGCTGATCATGCTTCCTGGGATGCCCACGCGGCTGTTCGTGGCGACGCCGACGAAGCTGCTGACGTTCGCGGACTGCAAGCGGAAGTACCGCTACACCTACCTCGAGACGCCGCGTCCGCCGAAGGGTCCGCCGTGGGCGCACAACACGGTCGGCGCGATCGTCCACGAAGTACTCGCGGACTTCTTCGGCCGCTGGCCCGCGTCCCGCCGTACGCCGGACGAGGTGGTCGCGAAGATGCGCTCGAGCTGGCGCAGCGAGGGGTTCCGCGACGAGCAGCAGTCGCTGGACTGGCGGGACCGTTCGACCGAGATGGTGCTCGGCTACCTGCGCGACTCCGACCCGTACTACGAGCCGCGCGGAGTGGAGCGCACCGTTGCCTTCACCACCGAGCGGGCCTCGTTGCGCGGCCGGGTGGACCGGATCGACGAGCGGCCGGCGCGCGACGGCAGCGGCGGGACCGAGCTGGCGATCGTCGACTACAAGACCGGCCGGCGTCCGCTGACACCGGTCGATGCGCGCTCCTCGCTGGCCATGGCGTTGTATGTGCTCGGCGCGCGCCGGGTGCTGCACAAGCCGTGCACGCGGGTCGAGCTGCACCACCTGCCGACCAACACGATCGCCGCGGCGGATCACGACGAGGCGTCGTTGGCCAGGCATCAGAAGCGCGCCGAGTCGATGGCCGACGACGCGGCCGCCGCCGAGAAGCGCTGGGCCGAAGGCCTGACGCCCGCGGAGGCGGACGAGGCGTTCCCACCCGAGCCGTCACCCCTCTGCGGCTGGTGCGACTTCGCGAAGATCTGCCCCCAGGGCCGCCGCGAGGCGCCGACCCGGGAGCCGTGGGCCGGCCTCGACGAGAACGCGGCGGTCGCCGAGGCGGGTTGACCGACAGCTCGACAGGACGTGTGCGCCGACTGCCGGCCGGGAGGCGGCTGC
>DASXXB010000167.1:0-11509 GCA_036503355.1 Kribbella sp.
CGGCCAGGTGGTGGCGCTGCCGGGCAGCGTGCGGCCGCACCGGAAGTTCCGGGCGAACCTGCACGCGCTGTCCACCGCCGAGGGCGGCCGGCACACGCCGTTCGCCGCGGACTACCGGCCGCAGTTCTACTTCCGGACCACGGACGTGTCCGGCGGGATCGACCTGGGTGAGATCGCCCTGGTGATGCCCGGCGACACGATCGAGCTGGGCGTGGAGCTGGAGAAGCCGGTCGCGATGGACGTCGGCCTCGGCTTCGCCGTCCGCGAAGGCGGCCACACCGTCGCCGCCGGCACCGTGACCGAGCTGCTCGACTAGTGAGGAACGGCCCTCAACCCGAATCGGTTGAGGGCCGTTTCCTGTGCCGCAGCCCCGCAGCGGTCAGACGGCGCACGAGCTCGCGGCTGGAGACAGGTACGGCGCCGGCTGCGACGAGATCGTCGTAGCGGTCGCTGGGTACGTCGTAGTGGTCGCGGTCGAAGCCGCGAGCCGGAATGCCGGCGGCCTTCGCGAAGGCGTGGAGCTCCTCGTGGGACTCGTCGCTGACCAGGTGCGACCAGATGCGGTTCCAGGCCGGCCAGGCGGGTGGATCGATGAGGATCATCCGCGGGCGTCCTGGGCGTCCAGCAGGTTGCGCCAGGAGCGGACGAAGCGCGAGTTCACGTAGGCCTTCGTCCACGACCCGTCCTGGCGTACCGACGTACCGACGTGGAACCGGCGTACGCCGCTCTGGTACAGCCACGGCACGTGCTCAGGCTGCAGGCCGCCGCCGGCCATCATCACGCCGGCGACAGCAGCGTCCTCACGCGCCAGCTTGCACAGGTCGTCCAGCCCGCGACTGACACCGATCGACGAGCCGGCCGTCAGCACACAGTCCAGCCCTGGCAGGGTACGCAGGGCGCGCCAGGCGGGCTGCTGCTCGAGTACTGCGTCGATGGCGCGGTGGAACGTCCACGGCGTACCGGCGAACGTGCTGACCAGGGCGCTCACCGACTCGACGTCCACCTCGTTGTCCGGTGTCAGGAAGCCCAGTACGAACCCGTCGGCACCGGCGGACAGGAACGACTGCGCCATCGCGGTCAGCCGGTTCAGGTCGGCGCCGTTCGCGGTGAACGTGTTCTCCAGGCGCAGCATCACCCGCAACGGCAGGTCGGTGACCCGGCGGATCGCACTGACGGTCGACACCGACGGGCACAACCCGTCGGCCTCCATCGAGGCGCACAGCTCCAGCCGGTCCGCCCCACCCTCCTGCGCCGCCTCCGCGTCCGCCGGATGCAGCGCGATGATCTCCAGCAACGAACCCATGCCCGCCATCATCCCGCATCGGTCCAGAACGCCGGAAATGGTCTTGCGCTTGCCGACGCGCTTCTGTATCGTTTTTCTAGATCGATTTAGAAGAACGATTCAGACGAGGTGGGCGAGATGGCGGGTGTGACGCTGAAGACCGTGGCGAAGGCCGTGGGCGTGTCGCCGTCGACGGTCTCGAACGCCTACAACAAGCCCGACCAGCTCTCCACCGCGCTGCGCGAGCGGATCCTGACCACCGCCCAGGAGCTCGGGTACGCCGGTCCGGACGCCTCCGCCCGCGCCCTGCGCAGCGGGAAGGCGGGCGCGGTCGGGGTGCTGTTCACCGACAAACTGGCCTACGCCTTCTCGGACCCGTACGCGGTCGGCTTCCTCGCCGGGCTCGCGGAGGTCGCCGAGGAGTTCTCGACCAGCCTGCTGCTGATGCCGCTCAGCTCCACGGACATCGCCGGCGGCAGCAACGCCGTACAGCAGGCCGCGATCGACGCGGCGGCGATCTTCTGTGTGCCGGGCGGTCATCCGGCGCTGGAGATCCTCGCGAACCGCGGGATCCCCTCGGTGTCGACCGATCGGGGCGACCACCCGGACCTGTCCTGGGTCGCGATCGACGAGGTCGAGGCCGCCGCGCAGCTGGGCGAGCACCTGGCCCGGCTCGGTCACCGCGAGGTCGTCGTACTCGTCGACAACGCCGGAGCCGCCGGCGGCCGGCCGGTGGAGCTGACGCTCGACGAGGTCGGGTACACCGACTGCGAGCTGCGGATCCGGGGCCTGCAGAAGGCGATGCCGGACGCGCGGCTGCGGATCGTCTCCGGCGGGCACAACGCGATCGCCTCCGGGCTGCGTGGCGCGGAGTACGTGCTCGACTCGCAGGACCGGCCGACCGCGATCGTCGGGCTGAGCGACGTGCAAGCACTCGGCGCACTGGAGGCCATGAAGGTCCGGGGGCTGACCCCGGGTCGCGATCTGTCGCTGGCGGGATTCGACGACATCCCGGCCGCTGCTGCCGCCGGGCTGACAACGGTCCGGCAGCCGATCAAGGACAAGGGACGCGCGGTGGGCCGGATCCTGCTGGACCCGGCGACGACCGAGCGCCAACTGATGATGCCGACCCAGCTGATCGTCCGCTCCAGCAGCGGTCCGGCGCCTCGGCACTGACAACCACACACACTTCCCCGGGCGCATTCGGTTCCCGGGACGATCAAGCACGCTCTCAGGAGGGAGCATCATGACGTACTTCATTGCCGGCAACACCGCTGTCGAGAACGCCCGCAGCCTCACCCAGTCGGCCCTCCCGAACGCTCCCCAGCAGCCGTACGACGAGCCCGCGCCGCGCCGCGCGGTCCGCGCCCGGCTGAGCGCCGTACTGCGGACCGTCGCCGAACGCGAACTCCGCCTCGCCAACCGCATCGACCCCGCCTGCTCCGTCAGCTGACCCACCTTGAGCACCCACCAACCAAATCCGCGACGGAAATCCGGTTGATGGGTGCTCAAAGAGCTCGCCACGTGGATTTGTCGGCGGGGTCTGGCACTCTGAAGGGCGATGAATGAGCCAGGGGTGTTGCTGACCGCGCGGGCGATGGTGCTGCACGACCTCGCCGCGCGCGGCTTCGACGACGCGGTGATGGTGTCCTTGCTGGAGGATGCCGTCGCCGGCCGTCAGTGGTGGCTCGACCAGTGGCCGGACGGCGCCGAGCACATCGCGGGGCTGGTCGCGCAGGACGTGCAGGACCGCCTGGTGGACTCCGGCGTCCGCTGGCCGCGCTGCACCGCCTGCGACGACCTGCACGACCACGAGCTCCGCATCGAGCCGGAGCTCGGTCCCGACCCGCACTGGGTCTGCGAACGCGCCGGCATCAGCGTCGCACCCCTGGGAGGCCTGACCTGACCCTCGGGGAGATACCTGGTTGATCTACATGTAGGCAGACTACTATTGTCTGTCTACATGAAGGTCATCTACGCACTCCGCGCGACGGCGGGTCTGCATGCGGCCGCGATCTGCCTGCAGCCGGTCTTCGCGGGGATCTACCTGGACGGGTCGCCCGCAGGTCTGCGGATGCACGAGCCGACCGGTCTGGCGCTGGTCTTCCTCGGGCTCGCGCAGTTGCTGGTGGCAACGATCTGGTGGCGGACCGGAGGCCGCTGGACGGCGCCGGTGGTGAGCCTGCTGATCATGACCGGGGAAGTCGTCCAGGTCGTGATGGGCTACAGCCGGCAACTCGCGATCCACATCCCGCTGGGCATCGCCCTGGTCGCGAGCACGATCGCCTTCGCGTTCTGGATCGGCAGAAGGGCTGTCGCATGATCACCCTCGAGCCCCAGCCGGCCTCCAAGGTACGTCGTCCACGCGCCAGCCTGCAGGTGCTGCGCGTCACGCTTGTCCTGCACGCGATCCTGATCATCGTCCAGCCGATCGCCGCGGGCTACTTCCTGTCCGGCAACGTCGACGCGATGACCGACGTCCACGCAACGGTCGGCGGCACGGTGTGGATGGTCGCGCTCCTGCAGACCGTCGCCGCGGCCTGCTACACCCTCGCCGGCCGCGGCCGGATCTGGCCCGCTGTCTTGTCACCGGCCCTGGTCGTCGCGGAGTTCGTACAGCTCACGTACGGCTACCTGCAGAACTTCGCCGTACACATCCCGCTCGGCACCGCCATCGTCACCACCGTGATCTGGATGACGGTGTGGTCGTTCCGCCCGTCAGCACGCAAGAGCCGCCGGGAGGCGAAGCGATGAAGATGTCCCGCCGTGGATTCCTGGCCGTTGCCGGAGGCACCGGTGCCGCACTGACCCTGACCAGCTGCGGCGAGGAGGCGAAACCCGGCCAGGCCGGAGAACTCCTGCGCAGCAAGGCGAAACTGCCCGCTCCGTTCCAGGTTCCGCTCCCGATCCCGCCGGTCAAGAAGCCGATCCGCTCGGAGGCGAACGCCGACTACTACCGCGTCGTACAACGGCGGGCGCGCCTGGAGATCCTGCCCGGCCTCAAGACCGAAGTCATGGGGTACGACGGCCTGCTGCCCGGACCGACCTTCGACGTACGCAGTGGACGCACCACCGTCGTCGAGCAGGTCAACGAGCTCGACGCGCCGACCGTCGTACACCTGCACGGCGGCCACACGCCCGCGCCCAGTGACGGCTGGCCGCTCGACCTGATCATGCCCGCGAACGGCGACCACGCCGGCCACCACATGATGACCGGCGGCGACATGACGACGGGCAAGCGCACGTACACCTACCCGAACACCCAGCGCGCCGCGACCCTCTGGTACCACGACCACACGATGGACTACACCGCTCCGCAGGTCTATCGCGGACTGTTCGGCCTGCACATCGTTCGGGACGCCGAGGAGGACAACCTCCCGCTGCCGAAGGGCGATCGGGAGATCCCGCTGGTGATCGCGGACAGGGCGTTCGACGCGGACGGATCGTTCCTCTACCCGCTCGCGACGGACGGCCATGGCGTCGAGCGCAAGTACATGGAAGGTGTCATCGCGGACGTCACGCTGGTGAACGGCGCACCGTGGCCGGTGCACGAGGTGGACGCGGTGCGGTACCGCTTCCGGATCCTCAACGCCAGCAATGCCAGGCGATACGAGCTCGCCTTCGACAAGGGGCCTGCGAAGTTCGTGCAGATCGGCAGCGACGGCGGACTGCTCGGCAAGCCCGTCGAGCACGAGACGGTGGTGATCGCGCCCGCCGAGCGGTTCGACGTGATCGTGGACTTCTCGCAGTACCAGGTGGGCGACGAGGTCACGGTCGTCAACAAGCTCGACGGCAACGCGAACGTGATGCGTTTCAAGATCGCCCGCAAGGCAACCGATGAGAGCCGCATCCCGGCGACGCTCTCGACGTACGCCGTGACGCCGAGGCCGAGTGGCGTCGTACGGCGCGAATGGCGGTTCCGGCGTGGTGACGCCGGGGGGCACAAGGGCTGGACGATCAACGGGAAGGCCTTCGACCCGAAGGTGATGCAGGCACAGGTGAAGCTCGACCAGTACGAGATCTGGACGTTCGTCACCGACGTCCATCACCCGGTGCACGTCCACCTCGCGCCGTTCCAGGTGCTCAGCCGCGGCGGCAAGAACAAGGTCGCGGAGTTCGACCACGGCTGGAAGGACACCGTGGACATCCGGCCGGCCGAGGTGGTCGAGGTACTGGTCCGGTTCACCGTCCACAAGGGCAAGTACCTGATCCACTGCCACAACCTCGAACACGAGGACATGGCGATGATGGCCGGCTTCGAGACGATCTAGTGCCCTCCGACGCAGGGCGCTAGCGCCGTCTCACGAGCCCGCGCCGGCGAGCAGGGCTTCGGCGGCTTTGGCGCGGAGCGCGATGCGGTCGACGCCGGCGGCCTGCAGGGCGCGGGCCACGCGGCCGCGGTCGGTGTCGAGCAGACCGACCAGGATCCGCATCGCGCTGAAGCCGCCGGGACCGATCCTCGGCGGGGCGTCCATGCCGCGGCGGAGCAGGAGTTTCACCGACTCCCCCAGGTGTGGTTCGCGACCAGGATCGGGGGTTGCTTGAGGCAACAGTCCGAGCCGGATCGCGATCCCCGCGACAGCCAGGCTCTGCTCCCACTCGCGGTTCAGTGCGGTCCGGATCGCAGCCTCGGTCAGCCCGGCCTCGGCCAGCAGGCGGGCGGCCGGCGAGCCCTGCAGCGCGGCCAGCGCGAGCAGCACGTGCTCGGCCTCGATCGTCCGGGAACCGTCCCGGCGGGCCTGCACCCGCGCGTCACGTACCAGGATCCCGCGCACGTCCTTCGCGTTCGGCATCAGCGCCTCCTCAGGGCGACTCCGGCGGCGACGAGCCGCCGGGCGTGTTTCTTGTGCACCGCCTGCCGGGTGATCCCCAGCACCTCGGCCACCTCGGACCAGCTCCAGCCGGCCCGCATCGCGCGCTCCACCTGGCTGTCCTCCAGCCGATCGGCCAGCCGGCGCAGCGCCACCACCGCCGCCAGCCCGGCCGCGGGGTCCTCGGGATCCACCAACTCGCTCATCTAAGCAACCTAGGTTGACAACCCCGATCTGTCAACCAAGGTTGCTCAAGAGACGGCTTGACGGGCGTCTTCGGCGCTCGTTATATTCAACACATCGGTTGATCAAGGGAATGGTTGATAAAGATGACGGTTGATGACGATCAGCTCGACCGGTCGTTCGCGGCACTGGCCGATCCGGTCCGGCGGGCGATGATCGCGCGGCTGTCGCGCGGCCCGGCCACGGTGAACGAGCTGGCCGAACCGTTCCCGATCACCAAGCAGGCGGTGTCGCGGCACATACAGGTGCTCGAGGCCGCCGGGCTGATCACCCGGAGCCGGGACGGCCAGCGCCGCCCGTGTCACCTGGTGCCGGCCGCCCTCGAAGCACTGACGAGCTGGATCGACGAGTACCGGCTCGAAACCGAACGCCGCTTCCGCCGGATGGAAGCACTCCTGCGCGGCGCGCGGGAACAGGAACAGAAGGAGCAGACGAAATGACTGGTACCACCATCAACACCCCGGCCGGCACCCCGTTCGTGGAGGTCACCCGGGAGTTCGACGCCACACCGGCACAGCTGTTCCGGATCATGTCCGACCCCGACCTGGTCGCCCAGTGGCTGGGCCCGCGCGACCTCGACGCGACGATCGAGGAGTACGACGTACGCACCGGCGGGAAGTACCGCTACCTGCACAAGGACGAGTCCGGTGAGTACGCGTTCCGCGGCGTCTTCCACACCGTCGAACAGGACCGGATGGTCATCCAGACCTTCGAGTGGGAGGGTGCGCCGGGCGAGGTGTGCATCGAGAAGATGACCCTGGAGCCCACCGGGACGGGCGTCCGGCTGCACCAGAAGTCGGTGTTCCCGTCCGTCGAGGCCCGCGACCAGTCGATCGAGTACGGCATGGAGAGCGGCATCAACGACTCGATGGACCGCCTCGCCGAGCTGGTCGCGAAGGAGAACGGATCGTGAGCCAGGTCGTCGTCGACATCTCGGTGTCGCTGGACGGCTACGTCACCGGGCCCAACGCCGGCGTCGGCAACGGGCTCGGGGACGGCGGCATGCCGATCCACGACTGGGTCTTCCACGGCACCGACGCCGACCGCGCGGTCCTGGACGCCGCGTTCAACGCCAGCGGCGCGGTGGTGCAGGGCCGCAACCTCTTCGACGTCATCGACGCGCCGGACGGGTGGAGCGACGAGCTGGGGTACGGCGCGAAACCGAGCGGGGAGGTCAACCCGCCGGTCTTCGTCGTCACGCACACGCCGCCGTCGCAGACCCGGCTGGGTGATCGCTTCCACTTCGTCGGCAGTCCGGCCGAGGCGGTCCGGCAGGCGGCGGAGGTTGCCGGCGGCAAGGATGTGTACGTGATGGGCGGCGGCCAGATCTGCCACGCAGTACTGGCGGAAGGACTGGCCGACGTACTGCGGTTGCACCTCGCGCCCGTCGTACTGGGTGACGGTACGCCGTTGTTCCCCGGCGAACCGTCGGCCGGTTTCGCACTGGAGCTGATCGACGCGGTGTCCACACCGGCGGCGCAGCACCTCACATACCGGGTGGTGAAGTAGCCATGGGCAACGTCATCGCGACCGCGGCAGTCTCGCTGGACGGGTTCGTCGCGGACACCGAGGATCGGGTCGGGCCGTTGTTCGACTGGTACAACAACGGTCCGGTCGAGCTGTACGGGACGGACCCGGAGCGCGCATTCCACGTCGGCGAGGCGAGTGCGGCGTACCTGCGCTCGACCTGGCCGAACGTCCGCGCCAACCTGATCGGGCGCCGTCTGTTCGACATCACGAACGGGTGGAACGGCGTACCGGCGGTCGGCGAGCACGTCTTCGTCGTCACCCACGAGCCGCCGGCCGACTGGCCGTTCCCCGACGCACCCTTCACGTTCGTCGACGGCATCGAGGAGGCCGTCGCCCGGGCCAAGGAGTACGCCGGCGACGCCGACACCAGCATCACCGGCGGCAACCTCACCGGCCAGGCCCTCGCCGCCGGCCTCGTCGACGAGATCGCCTACAACCTCGTACCCGCCCTCCTCGGCAGCGGCGTCCGGTTCTTCGGCGACTACGTCGGCCCCGAGGTCCTCCTCGACAACCCCCGCGTGGTCGAAGGCGACCGCGTCACCCACCTGCACTACCGCGTCATCCGGTAGATCGCCGGAGGTGGGGATGGTCTGCGATCACGGTGCGGGAGCCGGGGGCGATCTCGGTGAAGCCGGCGTCCTGGACCACGGGGAGGTTGGTTGTCAGGAGCTGGCGCCAGTGCTCCGGGGTCGCCGTACGGACTGCGAGTTCGAAGTCGGTTGCTGCCCACTCCTTCCGCGCCTGTGTTGAGAGTGCCCACCAGGCGAGTTGGGCGGCGTGACCGCACTGGGCCATCGCCTTGCCGCTGGACATCTCCAGCGCCGGGTTGACCCACAGGACAGGTACGCCGGGTTCGAGGGGCGGGAGGTCCGCGGTGTCTTCGAAGTCGGTGCCGCTGACCTGGAGTTTGAACAGCTCCGGCGGTACGTCGTCCACCGGGTTCGGCGGAAACACCCGCACCTCGGCCACCACAGGCCCGGCCGCCCCGACCATCGCGGTCGCCGGTGACGCGGTCTCCGCTGTCGCGGGCTCGGCTGACGCAGACTCGGGTATCGGGGCGCCGGTTCCTTGTCCGTGCACGGTGATTCCGGGGAGTGCCTCGGCGCGGCGCCATTCCGCACCGCGGGCGCGCTTGGTGATCTTGCGGATGCGGTTGTCCTGCCAGGCGGTCATCGCCGCGGACCATTCGCCCTCGCCGTACGAACGCTCGTCGGCCAGGATCGCCAGCACCGCCCGCGCCGCCGTCTCGAGCGCATCAGTCTGGGCCGGCCGCGCCTTCTTCTCTACACGCACCACAAGTGTCAGGACGAGCTCCACACGCGTGAGTCTCTCAGCAACCACCACCCCGTCCGACGCCGCCTGCTCTCCGGAAACAATTCGCCACCTGGTGACAGTTTTGTTCCGGAAAGGCGGGTCGATCCGCGCCGCTGACCGGTGCGGCGTCGAGGTGGAGGTAGGTTGGCGGCATGCGGCAGTACCTGGAGCTTCTTCGGCATGTGCTGGACAACGGGGTGCAGAAGGGGGACCGCACGGGCACGGGCACGCTGAGTGTGTTCGGGTACCAGTCGCGGTACGACCTCCGTCAGGGCTTCCCGGCGGTGACGACGAAGAAGCTGCATCTGCGCTCGGTGATCGGGGAACTGATTTGGTTCCTCAGCGGCTCGAGCAACATCAAGTGGCTGCACGAGAACAACATCTCGATCTGGGACGAGTGGGCCGACTCCGATGGTGAGCTCGGCCCGGTGTACGGGTACCAGTGGCGGTCCTGGCCGACGCCGGACGGCCGGCACGTCGACCAGATCGCGAAGCTGATCGACGCGATCAAGCAGAACCCGGACTCCCGGCGGCACATCGTCAGCGCGTGGAACGTCGCGGACGTCGACGACATGGCGCTGCCGCCGTGTCACACGATGTTCCAGTTCTACGTCGCGGACGGGCGGCTGTCCTGCCAGCTGTACCAGCGCTCGGCCGACATCTTCCTGGGCGTGCCGTTCAACATCGCGTCGTACGCGCTGCTCACCCACATGGTCGCGCAGCAGACCGGACTCGAGGTCGGCGACTTCGTGCACACGCTCGGCGACGCGCACCTGTACCTGAACCACCTGGACCAGGCCCGCCTGCAGCTCACCCGGGAGCCGCGGCCGCTGCCCACACTGAGGCTGGCGAAGCGCGACTCGATCGACAGCTACGAGATCGCCGACGTCGAACTGGTCGGTTACGACCCGCACCCCGGGATCAAGGCGCCCATCGCGGTATGACGATCATTCTGATCGCCGCGGTCGGCCGGAACGGCGTGATCGGGCGGGACAACGACCTGCCCTGGCGGATCCGCGAGGACCTCCAGCACTTCAAACAGCTGACGCTCGGGCACACGCTGGTCATGGGCCGCAAGACCTACGACTCGATCGGCCGCCCGCTCCCGGGCCGCCGTACCGTCGTCGTCACCCGGAACCGCGACTGGTCCGCGGCCGGCGTCGACGTCGTCCACACCCTCGAGGACGCCTTGCAGTACGACGGCACCCTGTACGTCGCCGGCGGTGGCGACATCTACCGCCAGGCCCTCCCGCACGCCGACACCCTCGAACTCACCGAGGTCGACCAGTCCCCCACCGGCGACGTCACCTTCCCGGAGCTCACTGCGGCCGACTGGACCGAGACAGCCCGTGAACCCCACGACGGCTTCGACTTCGTCAGTTATCGCCGCAGCTAGGTGACAGGCTGCCCGTGGGGACCTGGAACCGACTAGATTGGGCGCGCGTCACGGGAGTACCAGGGGCGTCTCTCGGAGGGGAACACCATGACTGAAGCCGACAACACCGCTGCCGCTCAGCCTGCTGCCGCGGCGCCGTTGCAGCCGCCGACGGCCACTGCGCCGGGGCTGATACTGACCGCTCCGCCGCCGTCACAGCCGGTGGCCGAGACGGCCGCGCCGAGTATGGCGCCGGCGGTCGACCCGGCCGCGTTGCCGGGACTGGACAGCAAGGTCGACGCGTTCCTGACCGGGCTGATGGCGGCCGAGCCGCGGTCGCCGGAGTTCGCCACCAAGGCGAGCGACGTGCGCAGCATGGGCGACGTCGACATCCGGTCCGCCGCCGAAAGCTCGAACCGGCTGCTGCAGTCGCCGGTGCGGGCGCTGCAGAGCGGCGGCCTGTCGGAGGGTTCGACGGTCGGCAAGACGCTGCTCGAACTCCGCCGTACCGTCGAGGATCTCGACCCGAAGGAAGCCACCGGGCCGAAGAAGCTGCTCGGGATGATCCCGTTCGGCGACAAGATCGAGGACTACTTCCGCAAGTACCAGAGCGCGCAGAGCCACCTCGAAGGCATCCTGCACAGCCTGCGCAACGGCCAGGACGAGCTCGGCAAGGACAACGCCGCGCTGAACCTGGAGAAGCAGCAGCTCTGGGACGCGATGACCCGGCTGAACCAGTACGTGTACGTCGCCGAGCGCCTGGACGCGCGGCTGTCCGCGGCGATCGCGGAACTCGAGGCGACGAACCCGGAGAAGGCGAAGGCGTTCCGCGAGGACGTGCTGTTCTACGTCCGGCAGAAGCACCAGGACCTGCTCACCCAGCTGGCCGTGTCGATCCAGAACTACCTGGCCATCGACATCGTGATCAAGAACAACATCGAGCTGATCAAGGGC
>DASXXB010000168.1:0-6562 GCA_036503355.1 Kribbella sp.
CCTTCGCGGACGGCGTTCCGCTCGCGGGTTGTGTCGGAGCCGGTACGTCGTTCGGCGCTGGACCCGACGTACCGTCGCCCGGTGCCGAGGGCGGTACGTCGCTGGGCGCCTTAGCTGACGGCGTTCCGCTCGCGGATTGTGTCGGAGCCGGTACGTCGTTCGGCACTGGACCCGACGCACCGTCGGCCGGTGCCGAGGGCGGTACGTCGCTGGGTGGCTCGGCTGACGGGCCTGCGGTCGGCGTTGCGCTCGTAGGAGCTGGTGTGTCGTTGGGCGCTGCGGTTTGGGGGTCGGCGAGCACGACCGGAACGGGGGCGTCGATGGGCGGTGCGGCCGGGTCGGGGGACGACGGCGGACCTGATGGGGGTGTGGGGTTGGCGTGGGGGCCGAGGGTGGGGCGTTGGGGTGGGGTGGGGATGGATTGCTGGAGTTCGCGTCTCCAGGCGAGGTGGACGACGGGGAGTTCGGTGGTGCGTTCGGACGGGTCCTCGTCGGCGTACGGGGTGGTTTCGGGGGTCGTCGACGGGCCCTGGCCGGTGGGACCGGACGCGGACGTGGCGCCGGCGGGTTCCACGTGCGGGATGGTGGCTGGTTCGAGGGTGCCGTCGATCCAGCGTTGTTTGAGGAGCGGGCGCAGGATCTTGCCGCTGGGGGTGGTCGGGAAGTCGCGGCGCGGGACGCCGACAACCTGCGCGGCGAGGCCGAGGCGGGTCTGGATCAGGCTGCGAATCGCCTGGTCCATGCCGGGGACGGAGTCGGCGGTGAGCGCGTAGAACACGACCAGCCGGTCGGTGCCGCTCTCTTCGTCGGCGATCCCGCAGGCGGCGACCAGGCCGTGCTCGGCGCCGACGACCGTGGCGGCGACGGCCTCGATGTCCTGGGCGTGGTGGAGCTTGCCGGACAGGATGATGCGTTCGCTGTCGCGACCCGTGACGACGACCTGCCCGCCGGTGATGAAGCCCTGGTCGCCGGTCGCCAGCCACTTGCGCGCCGGCCAGTTCCCGACCGGGAACGCGGCGCGATCGGCCTCGAGGTTTCCGAGGTACCCGGGCGTCACGCGCGCCGAGGCGACCTGCAGTTGCCCGATCCGGCCTTCGGGCAGTACGGCGCCGTTCGGGGCCACGATGCGTACCGTCGTACCGGGAGCCGGCGCCCCCACCGACACCAGCGAAAGCACGCCCGGCGCCTCGACCCGCGTCGTACCGGGACGGGCGACCGCGACCTTGCCGGACGACGGGCGCTGGTCGACCCACTCCACGACGCCCGTCGGTGGGATCCGGACGCGATGCACGTTGGGCGTCAGACCGGGCCGCGCGAACGTGATCGCGGTGACCGTCTCGGTCATCCCCCATGCGGCGACGAACGTCTCCGGTACGACGCCGAACCGGTTCGTCACCCGCAGGAACTCCGACACCACCGGCACCGTGATCTGCTCGCCGCCACTGACCAGGCTGCGCAGCGCCGACAGGTCCCAGTGCCGGTCGGGCTCGCCGGCCACGGCAGCGGTCGCGAGCCGGTACCCGAAGTTCGGCGACCAGGAGTGATTGACCCGGTGCTGCTCCATCAGGTCGAACCAGCGCAGCGGGTTGGCGAGCACCCAGTCGGTGTTCACGTGGATGTTCGTGCACCCGGTGAACACCGGCAGCAGGTGGTACAGCAGGAACGCCCCGCTGCGGTCCAGCGGCAGCCAGTTCAGCGTCGTCTGACCGGGGCGGACCGGGAGCATCGCCGGCGTACCCGCGGCGAACTCGACCACCCCGCGGTGCGTCAGCTGCACCATCTTCGGCGCACCCGTCGTACCCGAGGACAGCATCAGTACGGCGACATCGTCCGCTGCCGGTCGATGGAAGTCCGACGTCGGCTCGTGGCCGGCCAGCGCGTCCGGGTCGAGGACCGGGAGGCCGAGGTCGTTCGGCAGGTCGGACGGGCGGCCGATCAGTACCGTCCAGCCGAGCAGGTCGGTGATCTTGCGGAGCCGTTCGCGGCCCTCCTCGGTCCGGTCGCCGCCCGGGTTCGGCGCGACCAGCAGCGGCCGGATGCCGCCGAGCGTGCAGGCCCAGAACGCGGCGAAGAACCCGACCGGTTCGGTGCAGTGCACGACCGCCGGATCACCGGCCCGTACGCCGTTCGCGCGCAGCCCGGCGAGGATCCGCGCGGCGAGCTCGAGCAGGGTCGGGAAGTCCAGCTTGGTCTCGCGGCCGTCGGGACCGATCTCGACGACACCGGCGCCGGCGAAGTCGCGAGCGGCCCGCAGCAGCGCGCTCGGCAGGTCCCGTGGGTACCCGGCGGGAATCATCAACGCCGGCCCGGCGGAGATCGCCGGCCGGTCCGCACCACTTCTCACGCCGATGCCACCACCAGCGGAGACGATCCGGGTACGACGGGGAGCGCGGCGGCCGGTTGGCGACCCACGGACACGTGCCTCCCCAACTGGACGGAGCGGGTTCTGGGCAGACCCGCCTCACTTCACACCGACAGCAGCCCCGTTTTCCAGCAGCCGGAACAGATGCCTCACCGGGGTACACCCGGTGCGTCATCGCGCCGACCGACAGCCGTGAACCCTACCAGCCGCGACCCGCTCCGGAGGAGCCCGTTCTCACCAGCCGATGGTTAAGAATCCTGCGACAACTCCGGTACCGCCGACATGGTTTCAACGAGTGACGACAGCTTGCGATACGCCCCGTACGAAAGCCGGTCACGTGACACCGTGTCAGGGCGGTGGCGGTCCCGTGTCAGGCGCCGCGGCGATCGTGGTCGACGTACAGCAGACCACTTTCACGAGGAGCACGAATGTCCGTACAGGATCGCCCGGAACTGCAGCAGGCCGCGCAGGAGTTCGTCGACGCCGGGTTCGGTGGGCTCGAACTGCGGGTGCACGACGAGGACGGCGAATGGGTCGGGACCGCCGGGATCCGCCAGCTCGGCCGGAGCGAGCAGCCGCCGGTGGGCGGGCAGTTCCGGGTCGGCAGCGTGACCAAGACGTTCGTCTCGCCGATCGCGCTGCAACTGGTGGCCGAGGGCAAGCTCGAGCTCGACAGTCCGATCGCGGGCCGGCTGCCGCGGTTCGGTCTGGACCCGCGGATCACGATGCGGATGCTGCTCAACCACACCAGCGGGCTGTTCAACTACACGGGCGAGTACTACCCCGACGGCACGGTCGTCGCGGGTCTGCCCGCGACCGGCAAGGACTGGGCGGACAACCGGCTGCGCGGCTACACGCCCGACGAGCTGGTGGAGTTCGCGCTGGCCAAGCCTGCACGGTTCGAGCCGGGTGCCGAGTGGAGCTACTCCAACACCAACTACACGGTCGCCGCGCTGGTCATCGAGGCAGTCACCGGCCGCACGTTCGCCGACGAACTGGAGAGCCGGATCGTGAAGCCGCTCGGCCTGACCGGCACGGTGGAACCGGGCGACCGGACCGACCTCCCGGAACCGCACTCGCACGGGTACTTCCGCTACCAGGGCGGCGACGAGTGGAAGGTCGTCGACGTGACCGAGCAGAACCCGTCGCTGCTGTTCGCGGCCGGAAGCATGCTCTCGACGACCCAGGACCTGCAGGTGTTCATGTCCGCGCTCCAGAGCGGCAAGCTGCTCCCCGCTGACCTGCTCGCCGAGATGCGTACGCCGGAACCGATGAGCGGACCGCTCAACTACGGCCTGGGCCTGTTCACGCAGGACCTCGGCACCCAAACCGTCTACCACCACAACGGCAGCGTCCCCGGCGGCTACGGCGCCCTCATGTACAGCACCCCCGACGGCTCCAAGACCATCACCGCGGCGATCACCATGGGTGACTCGGACGCAAACATCCTCGAAATCTTCCCGCCGGCTCTCGAACGCCTGGTCGCGAAGGTTTTCGACTGACAGGTGGGCGAAGAGGGACTCGAACCCCCGACATCTTCCTTGTAAGGGAAGCGCTCTACCAACTGAGCTATCCGCCCGGATCGAACGACCGGAGGAGTCTACCTGAGGTTTCAGCGCAGCTTTGCCAGGGCCTCGGCGTAGTCGTCGAGGTTGCGGGCCTCGGGGAGCGGGTTGACCACGGACCAGCGGATGGTGCCGGTGCGGTCGATTATGAAGGTTCCTCGGAGGGCGCAGCCGTGGGACGGGTCGAAGACGCCGTATGTCGAGGCGATCGTGCCGTGGGGCCAGAAGTCCGTCAGCAGGCTGAACGGGAGGTCCTGGGCGTCGGCGTACGCCCGGAGGGTGAAGAGAGGGTCGCACGAGATCGCGAGGAACTCTGCCGCGGCCAGGAGGTCAGGGCGGTCGCGGAGCGCGGTGAGCTCGCTGGTGCAGACCTGGCTGAAGGCATACGGGTAGAACACCAGTACGACGTCCCGCCGGCCGCCGTAGTCGCTCAGCCGGACCGGTTCGCCGTACTGGTTCTGGGTCTGGAAGTCGGGGGCCCGGCTGCCGGCGGCCGGGCCGGCAGCTGGGGAAGTCACCCGCGGCGACCGGACTTCGGGACCACCAGTTTGGTCGCGGACCAGTCGTCGGTCACGCTCAGCGTGCTCGTCGTCGCCAGGCCGGCGACCGGGGCCGCCTCGGTGATGTCACTGGTCTCGACGTACCCGTCGCGGCCGACCTTCGGAGTCATCAGCCAGACGACTCCGCCGGCCTTCAGGTCGGTCAGGATGTCGAAGAACGCGTCGACCAGGTCGCCGTCGTCCTCGCGGAACCAGAGCAGGACTGCGTCCACGACCTCGTCGGTGTCCTCACCGGCGAAGTCCTCTCCGGTGACCTCCCGGATCGCGTCACGCAGGTCGTCGTCGCAGTCGTCGTCGTACCCGATCTCCTGTACGACCCAGCCGGGCTCGAGGCCGAGCCGGGACGCCATGTTCGGCACTCCGCCCTTGCCGTCCGCGTGATCCGCGGTCGCGCTCACGTGTCCTCCTCCGTGGTCCCCGCTTGCCCGGGGGTAGGTGTCAATAGCGGTAGTCCATCCTGACGTACCGCGTCGCGCAAGTATGCACCAGGGTTCCGTGACGTGTCCGGTATCCGCGTGGCGGGTACCAGGCGTGTCCGCTGAGATCCGGCCCGCGCGCCGCGAATCGGGCCGGAACCGAAGGCGAAGTAGAACGCATTCCGAACAGGTGACAGGATTGCGGTGAAGAGAATCCAGAGAGAACGGCAGGACACCGTGGCTTCCGGACACGAACCACCAGCCATCATCACCGAGGGGATGCCCACCCAGCTCCCCGACATCGACCCCGACGAGACGCGTGAATGGGTCGAATCGCTCGACGCGGTCCTGGACGAACGGGGCAAGGCGCGAGCGCGCTACCTGATGCTCAAGCTGATCGAGCGGGCCCGGGAGCGACAGGTCGGGGTGCCCGCACTGCGGAGCACCGACTACATCAACTCGATCCCGCCCGAGCGCGAGCCGTGGTTCCCCGGCGACGAGCACATCGAGCGCCGGATCCGGGCCTTCATCCGGTGGAACGCCGCGGTGATGGTGAGCAAGGCCAACCGCAAGGGCCTGGAGGTCGGCGGCCACATCGCCACCTACCAGTCCGCCGCGAGCCTGTACGAGGTCGGTTTCAACCACTTCTTCCGCGGAAAGGACCACCCCGGCGGCGGCGACCAGGTCTTCATCCAGGGGCACGCCTCCCCCGGCATGTACGCGCGCGCCTTCCTCGAGGGCCGGCTGAGCGCGGACGCGCTGGACGGCTTCCGCCAGGAGGTCTCCCGCGGGCCGCACAACGGTCTGTCGTCGTACCCGCACCCACGGTTGATGCCGGACTTCTGGGAGTTCCCGACCGTCTCGATGGGTCTGGCCGCGCTGAACTCGATCTACCAGGCGCGCTTCAACCGGTACCTGCACAACCGCGGCATCAAGGACACCAGCCAGCAGCACGTCTGGGCGTTCCTCGGTGACGGCGAGATGGGCGAGCCGGAGTCGCTCGGCGCGATCGGCCTGGCCGCGCGCGAGGAGCTCGACAACCTCACGTTCGTGATCAACTGCAACCTGCAGCAGCTGGACGGCCCGGTCCGCGGCAACGGCAAGGTCATCCAGGAGCTGGAGGCGTACTTCCGCGGCGCCGGCTGGAACGTCATCAAGGTGATCTGGGGCCGCGAGTGGGACAACCTGCTCGCCCAGGACCACGACGGCGCGCTGGTGAACAAGATGAACACCACGCCGGACGGCCAGTTCCAGACGTACTCGGTCGAGTCCGGCGAGTACATCCGGAACAACTTCTTCGGCGGCGACCAGCGGCTGCAGCAGATGGTCAGCGGGCTGTCCGACGAGGACCTGCGCAAGCTGCCGCGCGGCGGTCACGACTACCGCAAGGTGTACGCCGCGTTCAAGAGCGCGACCGAGCACGTCGGCCAGCCGACCGTGATCCTCGCCCAGACCATCAAGGGCTGGACGATCGAGGCGCTGGAGGGCCGCAACGCGACCCACCAGATGAAGAAGCTGACCTCGGACGACCTGAAGGCGTTCCGCGACCGGCTGTACCTGCCGATCGAGGACAAGGACCTCGAGGACGCGTACAACCCGCCGTACTTCCACCCCGGCACCGACTCGCCGGAGTACCAGTACATGATGGAGCGCCGCAAG
>DASXXB010000169.1:0-1980 GCA_036503355.1 Kribbella sp.
CTCAGCGGTTGGCGGGAGGATCAGGTCTCGGCCGGGTGCCTCTGGGATCAGGTCGACGATCAACACGGTCTCCGCGTGGATGTCGGACGGTAAGGCGCCGCCGAGGTCCTTGGGTCGGCGGTCGTAGGTGTAGATGCCGACGGTCTCGTGCTCGATGTCGTACAGCTCGGTGTAGATGTACCCGGCGTTCCGCGAATGCCTGCGCAGCTCCTGCGTCTGCCACCGTAGGTGCCACCCACGTTCCACGCTCGTCGATCCGCCGCCGTACTCGCCGTTGAGCTGCACCTTGTCGGTGCCGTCGAAACCAGGCGCCGCGATCGTCTTCACCGCCACGAAATCCGGACCCAGCCGCACCGGGAAGCTGCCGTCGCCGGTGTTGACCAGCCGGTCCACGATCGCGGCCCACGACCCGACGTTCTCGTCGTAGTAGTGCCAGTCGACCAGGTCGGTCTCGACATGTGCCCATCCCGAGTTGTCGACAATCGGACGAGTCGGGTCCGCGTCCTTGATGATCCGGTACGCCCGCCGTACGGCGTCCTGCTTGGCCGGGTCACCCGGTACGTCCCAGTCCAGGCCCCACTCCTCGTTGTACCCACCCCAGATCACGATGCTCGGATGGTTGCCGTCCCGCGCGACCATCCCGGCCGCCACGTCCTCGAACGCGGCAACGGACTCAGCCGAGAAACGCCCCGTCGACGGCGGTTCGGCCCACACCAGCATGCCGAGCCGGTCGGCCCAGTACAGCCACCGCGGGTCCTCGAGCTTGATGTGCTTGCGCACCAGGTTGAATCCGGCCGCCCGCGCCAGCTCCAGATCGCGCCGCAACGCCTCGTCGCTCGGCGCGGTGTGCCCGCCCGTCGGCCAGAACCCCTGGTCGAGCACCCCACGGACGTACGTCGGTACGCCGTTGAGCACCAGGTTGTTGCCGTGCCACTCGATCTTCCGCAACCCGGTGTACGAACGCACCGTGTCCGCGCCGGCGGTCACAATGACGTCGTAGACATGCGGATTGTCAACATTCCACAACACGGGATCGGCGATCGGCAGCGTCACCGACCCAGGCCACTCGTCGTACTCCCGGACGACGACGCCCGGAATCTCGAGACGCACCGGCGACGGGCCGGTCATCGTCACCTCGATGCCGTCGAGCGTCCCCGTCGGCCGGAGCTCGAGCCGGGAGATGTACGACGCCGGTCGTGGCTCGAGCCACACCGTCTGCCAGATCCCGCTCGACGGCGTGAACGCGCAACCGTCGTAGTCGTCGGCCGGCATACTGCGCTGCTTGCCGTGCGGGATGAACCGCTTGTCGGTCGGCGCGTCCACCTGCACGACGAGTTCGCCTGCACCGTTGTCCAGCAGGTCGGTGATGTCGGCCTCGAACGGGAGATACCCGCCGGAGTGTTCGACGGCGAGCTCGCCGTTCACCCACACCGTCGCGTGATGGTGGACGGCGCCGAAGTGCAGGATGGTCCGCTCCCCTGCCCAGTCCGCCGGCCGCTCGATCCGCCGCCGGTACCAGGCCGTCGGCAACCAGTGCGCGACCACCCCGGAGTCGGGATGCTCCCAGGGAAACGGTACGACGACGGTTTCCGCGAACGCGCCGGCGCTGCGGGCGAACTCCCACGCGCCGTTCAGATTCAGCCAGCGACTCGAGCGATCGAAGTGCGGGCGGGGATACTCAGGTCTTGGTGTATTCACAGTCTGTCTCTCCGATAAAGCTGCAGAATCAGCCCTTGAGGCTGCCGGTTCCCACTCCCCCGAGCGAAGCGAGGGGTGCTGTCCCTTCAGCCCTTGAGGCTGCCGGCCATCACGCCTTTGATCAGGTGACGCTGCAGGACGACGAACACGATCAGGACCGGGATCGCCGCCACGGTGCTTGCCGCGAGCAACTGACCCCAGACGCTGGTCCAGTCGGCACCGAGCTGACCCGAGCGGATGTTCTGGGCCAGCGCCGACAGCATCACCTGCAGCGTCTGGTGC
>DASXXB010000170.1:0-10326 GCA_036503355.1 Kribbella sp.
GCGGTCAACCGGGTCGCCGGCACCGTGACCGGCGTACCGGACAGTGGCCAGGAGCTGCGGCGCGGCAACACCGTCTACAGCATCGACAACAAGCCGACCACGCTGCTGTACGGCGCGCTGCCGGCGTACCGCAGGCTGGCGATCGGGACCGAGGGCACCGACGTCCTCCAGCTCGAGCAGAACCTGCAGGCCATGGGCTACACGGGGTTCACCGTGGACGACGAGTACACCGACGCGACGGCGGCGGCCGTCGAGCACTGGCAGGAGGATCTCGGTCTGGACGAGACCGGGGTCGTCGAACTCGGCAGCGTGCTGTTCGCGCCCGGTCACATCCGGGTGGACAGCGTGCCGGCCGAGGAGGGATCGCCGCTGGGGCCGAACCAGCCGGTGCTCAACTACACCGGCACCACGCGCGCGGTCACCGTCCGGCTCGACGCCGCCGACCAGCGGCTGGCGACGATGGGCGCCGCCGTCACGGTCGCGCTACCGGACGGAAAATCCGTTTCCGGAAAGATCCAGAAAGTTTCCACGGTGGTGATCCCGGCGGAAAGTCCGGACAAGGATCCGGAAACCAAAGTCGAGGTGATCATTGGGATCGCCAATCAGAAGGCGGTCGGCGCGTGGTCCTCGGCGGCTACCGACGTCACGTTCACAGCGTCCGAACGCAAGAACGTGCTGACCGTTCCGGTCGCCGCCCTGGTCGCGCTCCGCGAGGGCGGCTTCGGCGTCGAGGTCACCGACGGTACGACGTCGCGGTACGTGCCGGTGAAGACCGGGCTGTTCGCGAGCGGACAGGTGGAGATCACCGGCGCCGGGATCACGGCCGGCACCACGGTGGGGATCCCGAAATGATCGAGCTGACCGAGGTGACGAAGGTGTACGCGGGCGGGGTGAACGCGCTCGGCGGCGTCAGTCTGCGGATCGGGCGCGGCGAGCTGGTCGCGATCGTCGGGCCGTCCGGGTCCGGCAAGTCCACGATGCTGAACGTGCTCGGCACCCTCGACCGTCCGACCTCCGGAACGGTCCGGATCGACCGGTACGACGTGGCGCGGCTGTCCGATGCGGAGCTGTCGGCGTTGCGGGCGACCCGGATCGGGTTCGTCTTCCAGCAGTTCCACCTGGCCGCAGGGGTCCGCGCGGTCGACAACGTCGCGGACGGGCTGCTGTACTCCGGCCTGCGGCTGTCGGTACGCCGCAAGCGCGCGGCGGCGGCGCTCGAACGGGTCGGACTCGGGCACCGGCTCGACCACGAGCCGCACGAGTTGTCCGGTGGTGAACGGCAGCGGGTCGCGGTGGCGCGTGCGGTCGCGGGCGAACCCGCCGTACTGCTGGCGGACGAGCCGACCGGTGCGCTGGACTCCGCGTCCGGCGCGGGCGTGATGCAGCTCCTGCGCGACCTGCACGCGGCCGGTACGACGGTCGTCGTCATCACCCACGACCGCGACATCGCCGCCTCGCTCCCCCGCCGGCTTCACATGCGCGACGGCCACATCGTCGAGGAGGTGCACGCATGACCGAAGAACTCACCGGGCGGGCGGAGCGCGGGCTGGGTGGTGGGCTTCGGGCGGCCCGGCTTGGGGTGCGGGACGTTTTGCGGGTGGGGGCGGTGGGCCTGCGGACTCGTCCGCTGCGGGCGTTCCTGTCCGCGCTCGGGATCGCCATCGGGATCGCGGCGATGGTGGCCGTGGTCGGGATCTCGTCGTCGTCCCGGGCCGAGCTCGACGGCCGGCTCGATGCCCTGGGCACCAATCTGCTGACCGTCACGCCGGGCACCCGGCTGACCGGCGAGCAGGCCCAGCTCCCGCTCACCGCGGAGGCGATGGTCGGGCGGATCGCACCGGTCCGCGCCGAGTCCGCGATCGGCAAGGTCGACGACGCGTCGGTGTATCGGACCAACAAGATCCCGGACGTCGAGACCAACGGCATCATCGCGTACGCCGCCCGCACCAACCTGCTCGACACCATCGGCGCCACCACGCGCAGCGGAAAGTGGCTCGACGCCGCAACCGGAAACTTTCCGGCCACCGTTCTCGGCGCCACCGCGGCGGAACGGCTCGGGATCACCAGGGCCGGCCCGGACACCCAGATACTGATCGGCAACACCTGGTTCACGGTGCTCGGCATTCTCGAACCGGCTGCGCTCGCCCCCGAGCTGGACAGCGCCGCCCTGATGGGCTGGCCGGCCGCGGCCAAGCTGTCGTTCGACGGGCATCCGACCACGATCTACACCCGGTCCGACGACGCCCAGGTCCCGGCGGTGCGATCGGTGCTGGGGGCAACGGCCAACCCCGAGGCGCCGAACGAGGTCGAGGTGTCGCGCCCCTCGGACGCGCTCGCCGCGAAGCAGGCGGCCGGCCAGGCGTTCACCGGGTTGCTGCTCGGCCTCGGCGCGGTCGCGCTGCTGGTCGGCGGTGTCGGGGTCGCGAACATCATGGTGATCTCGGTCCTCGAACGCCGCGCCGAGATCGGACTGCGCCGCTCTCTCGGAGCGACCCGCGGCCAGATCCGCACCCAGTTCCTGACCGAGTCGCTGCTGCTGTCCGCATTAGGCGGCCTCGGCGGCGCGCTCCTCGGATCAGCCGTCACCGCCGCCTACGCGTCGTACCAGAACTGGCTCACAGTGATCCCGGTCTGGGCGCTCGCAGGCGGAGTACTGGCGACACTCGTGATCGGCTGCCTGGCAGGCCTCTACCCCGCCGTCCGCGCCTCCCGCCTCTCACCAACCGAGGCGCTCGCAACTCCATGAAGGGTGGGGAGGATCTTGTGCGCCGATTCGGGTAGAAGATCCTCCCCGACTGGTCAGAAGATGACTACGCCGAGGCCGGTCAGGGCCAGTTGGAGCAGGGCTACGGGGACCAGGCCCTGCCAGGCGAGTTTCTGGAGCTGGTCGGCGCGCATCCGCGGGAACGAGACGCGCACCCAGATCACCACGACCGAGACGAGGGCGATCTTCAGCAGCGCCCAGATCCAGCCGATCGACTCCGGACCCGGACCGCTCCAGCCGCCGAGGAACAGCACGGTGGTGAGGGCCGCGAGTACGACGATCCCGGCGTACTCGGCGAGCAGGAACATCGCGAAGCGGAGTCCGGTGTACTCCGTGTAGGGGCCGAAGATCACCTCGGAGTCCGCGACCGGCATGTCGAACGGCGGCCGCTGCAACTCGGCGAGCCCGGCGATGAAGAACACCACGAGACCGGGCAGCTGCCACAGCAACCACCACGGGTTCCATGCGTGGCCGATCGCGGTCAGACTCAACGAACCGGCGGCGACCGCGACACTCGCGGCGGACAGCACGAACGGCAGCTCGTAGCTCATCAGCTGCGCCGCCACCCGGAGCCCGCCGAGCAGGCTGTACTTGTTCCCACTGCCCCAGCCCGCCATCAGCGACCCGAGGACACCGATGCTCATCACCGCGAGCACGAAGAACAGGCCCGAGTCGAGGTCGGCGCCGACGACGCCCGGCGCCAGTGGGATCGCGGCGAGCGCGGCGAGGTACGGCAGGATCGCGACCACCGGCGCCCACTCGAACACTCGCTTGTCCGCGGCGGCCGGGACCACGCTCTCCTTCTGGACGAACTTCACGCCGTCCGCGACCAGCTGCGCCCAGCCGTGGAACCCACCGGCGTACATCGGGCCGAGCCGTGACTGCATGTGCGCCATCACCTTGTGCTCGGCCTGACCGACCAGCAAGGGCGCCACCAGGAAGGCGACCAGAACGCCCACCACCCGCACCACGAACTCCAGCATGGCCGTCAGCCTAGTGGTTGTGACTTGACCTCAACCAACGTTGAGGTCAAAGGGTGGGTCGTATGAGAACAATTCTTGTCACCGGAGCCACCGGCCGCGTCGGCCGGCACGTCGTCGACGGCCTGCTCGCCGCGGGCGTGTCGGTCCGCGCCCTCGTCCGTACGCCGGAACGCGCCGGCCTCCCGCCGGACGTCGAACTCGTCCAGGGCGATATCCACGACCCCACCGCCGTACGCCGGGCCGCGGCCGACGTCGACGCTGCGTTCCTGCTCTGGCCGTCGTACAGCGCAGAGGGAGCGGAGGTGATCGTCCCGGAGCTTCCTCGGCGGGTCGTGTACCTGTCCTCGCTCAACGCGGCCGCGGGCGGCGTGTGGGGTGACGTCGAGAATCTGCTCCGCGCCGCGGACCGCGCGTGGACGTTCGTCCGGCCGAGCGGATTCGCGGTGAACGCGCAGACCTGGGCGGACGAGTTCCGTGCCGGCAGCACCCTCCGCCTCCCGTATCCGGACGCCGGCCGTTCGATGATCCACGAGCGCGACATCGCGGCCGTCGCGGTCCTGACCCTGCTCGACGATCGGCACATCGGCCGGACCTACGACATCACCGGCCCCGAGGTCATCACGCTGGGCGACCAGGTCGAGACCATCGCCCGCGCCGTCGGTACGGCGATGCAGATCGAGCCACTCGCCGACGACGCCGCCCGCCAGGCGATGCTCGACCAGGGCGCCGACCCGGCGCTGGCCGACAGCGCCGTCACCTACTGGGCGTCTCTCGTCGACAACCCCGAGCCGGTCACGCGAACCGTCCCCGAACTCACCGGCCGCCCGGCCCTGACCTTCGCCGAATGGGCCCGCGAACACGCCGACGAGTTCCGCGCCCTCACCACCACCGAGGTCGCCCAGCGCTACACCGCGGCCCTGTCCGCGGGCCGCCTCACCGAAGCGCTCGCCCTCACCGCCCCCGACATGGTCCGGGTAGCACCCCTCGAAACCGGCGGCGAGGAGATCGAGGTCAAAGGCACCGACGCGATCCTCGAGAACGCCCACCGGCAAACGGCGAACCTCACGTACGACGCCATCGACGTACTGGGTCCACTCGTCACCGACGACCACTTCGCGATCCGCTTCACCTTCCACCACGACAACACCCACACCACCAAACTCTCCCTCTGCACAGTCGAGTCCGGCCGCATCATCCGCGAAGAAGTCTTCTACTACACGCCGCCACAGGCCTGACAGGTCAGCCGATCGGCTCGTCAGAGTGGGAGTTGAACCCAGCCGCCTACGTCTTGGCGGCCGGCGGCCAGGGCGGCGGTGCGGGCGGCGTGGTTGGCGTGGTGGATGGTGCCGATCAGGATGCGGGTGGGGTCGGGGAGGGCCTGGGCGAGGAGGGCGCTCAGGTGGCGGCCGTAGCCGTGGCCGCGGTGTTCCGGGGCCAGGACGAGTTCACGCACGACGTACGCGGGGAGGCCGAGGGCGTCGTCGGGCTTGATGACGGCGGCCGCGTAGCCGGCCCACTCCTCGTTCACCGTGACGTCGAAGAGCATCCCTTCGTCCGCGGCTTCCTGCAGGTCGTCGCGGTCCTGGATGGCCGCTTCCTCGGGGTGGTGCGGATGTTCGGCGTCGACAGCGGCGTACGCGCGGCGGGCGTCGTCGTAGTGGTCGACCGTCTTCGCCAGGCGGAGCGCGAGGCCGGGCGGTACGTCGTACGGCTGGAGCTCACTGATCGGTGCGGCGAGGAAGCGCCGGTCCGGAACCGTCCCGTCGATGCCTGACTCCGCGCTCCACAGCCGGACGTACAGCGGCGTGTGGATGCCGTAGTACTCCTGCGCGGCCGCGGCGATCCGCGGCAGGTCGGGCGGCTCCGGCGAGCGGCTCATCGGGGTCGCGTCGACGAACGGCCTGGCGAGGTTCATGTTCTCGAACCGCATGCTGAACATCACGTGCAGGTCGTTGCCCACGGCAACCCATCGGTTGAGCATCGACTCGGCCGGCTTCCCGGGGGCGAGGCGTTCCGCCCGCAGTGCCGCGACCTCCAGGTCCTCGGCGAGCAGGATGTCCAGCGCCGCGTGCTCCTCGGCCAGGATCGCGAGCCGGCGCGCGTCGTCCACCCAGGTCCGGGTCAGCGGGTGCTGACGTTCCAGGGTGTACTTCGCCAGCTCTCCCGCACCAGGAATCACGACTGCTCGGCGGGCGGGTCGGCAGGCGGAGTATCGGCGGGAGGTGACTGGCGGCGGGTGCGGCGCTCCCCGGCGGCGCCCGCGCGGCGCGGACGGGCGGGAGCCGACGCGGCCTCGGCAGGCGCCAGCGGATCGGGGTCGGGCGAGCCGGCCCGCCGCGGGCCCCAGGAATCCGGATCGGGTACGCCGGGCGGCAGCGTCCGGCGGCGGCTCGGTGCGCCCGACGGAGCGTGGTCGGACTCGCCCGGCTCCTTCGCACCCGGCCACGGTTTCGCGACCCGCGACGCGAGCACGAACTCCTTCCGCAGCGGGTGCCCCTCGAACTCCTCCGGCAGCAGCAGCGTGGTCAGGTTCGGATGCCCGTCGAAGCCGATCCCGAACATCTCGTGGGTCTCGCGCTCGTGCCAGTTCGCCCCGGCGTACAGCTCGCTCAGCGACGGCAGTACGGCGTGATCGCGCGGCACCAGCGTGCGCACCAGGACGTGCTCGACGTGCGACCCGCCCCAGAAGTCCGCGAGATGCGTCACCACCCGGAACCCGTCCTTGAGCTCGTCGGACGCGCTCAGGAAGTCGAAGAACGTGAGGCCGACCGCATCCCGCAGTACCTCGTGGGCAGCGACCCAGGACTCCGGCGGTACGTCGATCGCGGTCGGGCCGAAGCTGTCCGCCTGGGACGCCGCGATGCCCGCTCCGGTCAGCGCCTGCAGTGCGTCCGCGCTCAAGGCTGCACCAGACCGCGAGTGAGGGCGGCTGCCGACGGCTCGTCGTACCGCGAGGTCACGTTCTCGCCGGCGATCTTCTCCTGCAGCTTGAGGATGCCCTGCAGCAGCGCCTCGGGGCGCGGCGGGCAGCCGGGCACGTACACGTCGACCGGGATGATCTGGTCGACGCCCTTGGTCACGCAGTACGAGTCCCAGTACGGGCCGCCGGAGTTCGAGCAGGAGCCGAACGAGATCACGTACTTCGGCTCGGGCATCTGGTCGTAGAGCCGCTTGATCGCCGGCGCCATCTTGTCCGTGACGGTCCCGGACACCACCATCAGGTCGGCCTGCCGCGGCCCGGGCGCGAACGGGATCACGCCGAGCCGGATGAAGTCGTGCCGGCCCATCGACGCCGCGATGAACTCGATCGCGCAGCACGCCAGCCCGAAGTTGAACACCCAGAGCGAGTACTTCCGGCCCCAGTTCAGCAGGTACCGCACCGGCTCCGGGGCGAGCTTCGCCAACGCACCCACGGCCGGCCGTACGGTCGGCATCCCCAGCTCGGTCTCGGCCATGTGGCCAGCCTATTCCGTTGACCGCCAGGCCCGGGCGACCTACCGTCGTTTTGAACAGGACTGAACAGGTCCTTCCCAAGGAGCCGAGATGACCGATCAGGTCGAGGTGCAGCAGTCCCGGGCGCTGTCCGTGGAGAGCAACGGGTTGAACGTGATCGCCGACGCGGACCGGAAGGGCCGCCCGAGCCAGCTGTTCTGGCCGTGGTTCGGGGCGAACGTGTCGGTGCTGGGACTGAGCTACGGCGCGTTCGCGCTCGGGTTCGGGATCTCGTTCTGGCAGGCAGCGGTCGCGGGGCTGATCGGGGTGGTGTTCTCGTTCCTGCTCTGCGGGCTGATCGCGCTGGCCGGCAAGCGCGGGTCGGCGCCGACGATGGTGCTCAGCCGCGCCGCGTTCGGCATCCGCGGCAACAAGCTGCCGTCGCTCGTGTCCTGGTTGCTGACCGTCGGCTGGGAGACCGTGCTGACGATCCTCGCGACGCTGGCGACGGCGACCGTGTTCGAGCGGCTCGGCTGGGGCGGCGGCGCGCTGACCAAGGTGATCGCGCTGATCGTGGTCGGTCTGCTCACCGTCGCTTGTGGCGTCCTCGGGTTCGACCTGATCATGCGGGCGCAGACGGTCATCACCGTCGTGACCGGCGTACTCACGGTCGTCTACATCGTCCTGGTCGCGGACCAGATCCACTGGAGCGCTGTGTCCGCGCTGCCGAGCGGGTCCGCGCAGGCGGTCATCGGCGCGCTCATCTTCCTGATGACCGGGTTCGGTCTCGGCTGGGTGAACGCGGCAGCGGACTACTCGCGGTACCTCCCGCGGCGGTCGTCGAGTGGCGGTGTGGTCGGCTGGACGACCTTCGGCGGCTCGGTCGCTCCCGTCGTACTGCTCGTCTTCGGTCTGCTGCTGGCCGGCTCCTCGAAGGATCTGAGCACGGCGATCAGCGCGGACCCGATCGGTGCGCTGGCCGGCGCGCTGCCGACGTGGTTCCTGGTGCCGTTCGTGATCGTCGCGGTGCTCGGCCTGGTGGGTGGCGCCGTGCTGGACATCTACTCGTCCGGCCTCGCGCTGCTGTCGCTCGGGCTGCCGGTCAAGCGGTACGTCGCGGCGTTCGTCGACGGCGTCGTGATGATCGCCGGGACGATCTACGTCGTGTTCTACGGCGGCGAGTTCCTCGGCCAGTTCCAGGGTTTCCTGATCACGCTCGGCGTACCGATCGCGGCCTGGTGCGGGATCATGCTCGCCGACATCGCTGCGCGACGCCGCGACTACGCGGAGGACGATCTGTACCGGTCCACCGGGCGGTACGGCGATATTCGGTGGCTTCCGGTCGTGACGATGATCGTTGCCACCGGCATCGGGTGGGGCCTCGTCACCAACACGCTGGCATCCTGGTTGACCTGGCAGGGGTACCTGCTCGGGGCGTTCGGGCTCGGCGGCAAGGGTGGTGCCTGGGCCTACGCGAACCTCGGCGTACTGGGCGCGCTCGTGATCGGGTTCGTCGTGCAGTGGTTCGGCGGACGGTCCGCCGTACGGCGTCAGGAGGCGTGATGGTGCTGGCGATCATCGACCTGCAGAACATCTTCGCGGACCCGGCGTCCGGCTGGGCCGCGCCGGACTTCGAGCGGGTGATCGACCCGACCAAGCAGCTGCTCGAGATCTTCACGCCGGACGCCGTCTTCACCCGGTTCCTCGCGCCGGACAAGCCGGAGGGCTCGTGGGTCACCTACTACGAGCACTATCCGTTCGCCCTGCAGCCGCCGGAGTCCGAGGCCTATCAACTCGTCGACGAGTTCAAGGGCGCCGAGACCCTGGACAAGACGACGTTCGGCGCCTGGGGGCCCGAGCTCGCGCGGCGGGTCGGGACCGGCGGCCATCTCGTGCTGAGTGGGGTCACGACAGACTGTTGCGTGATCACGACGGCACTGGCCGCGGTGGACGCCGGCGTCTACGTCCAGGTGGTCGAGGATGCCTGCGCCGGGTCCGACGACGCCAGCCACCGCAAGGCGATCGACATCATGCGGCTGTACTCGCCGATGCTGGAGATCGTCACCGTCGGCCAGTTGCGTGCGCTGAACCAGTGAGCCGCCGATGATTTCGCTGAAACACGAGCAGGTTGCGCGGGTACTGGCGCGGGAGATCAAGTCGGGCGTCGTACGGCGTGGCTCGCAGCTGCCCGGCGAGGTGGAGCTGGCGAAACGCTTCTCGGTCAGCCGGAACACGGTCCGCGCGGCGCTCGCCGTACTCGCCGAGGACGAGCTGATCGCGACCCGGACCGGCAAGGGTTCGTACGTGCTGTTCGACGGGCGGCCGCTGGACGGGCGGCTCGGGTGGACGCACGCGTTGTCCGAGCAGGGTGTGCAGACCCGGATGCGGACCGTGCGGATCGAGCTCGAGGACGATCCCGTGCTGGCCTCACGGCTCGGTCTGGCCTCGCCCGAGGTGGTGGTGATCGAGCGCGTCCGGCAGCTCACCGACGGTACGGCGATCTCGCTCGAACGCAGCCGGATCCCGGCACTCGAGTCGCTGCGGGACCTGCCCGAACGCGGCCTGGACAACGGCTCGATCAGCGTCACGCTGAACCGCGCCGGCCTGTACCTCGACCACTGTGAACAACGCCTCCGCGGCCGCCCCCTCACCCCGGTCGAAGCCGGCCACCTCGACCGCCCCGCCGAGACCTGGTTCCTGCACACCACCCGGACCAGCTGGACCGCGAACGACCAGTTCGCCGAGTACGCCGACGAACTCCTCGACCCCACCCACTACGAGCTGAACCTCACCTACCGCAGCTGACCTCACCCCGCGCGGGAAGCCGCCTAGGGAGGTAGTTGCCGCAGGCATAGGGAGTTGTGCTGATGTGGGGCGTCTCCTCAGGCGCGCACTGTCTTCTCAGGCAGTGAGAGCAGTGGAGGAGATCATGTTCGTTTACTCGACCGCCGCGGTGCAGGCGGAGATGAAGTACCGCCAGGACCGGATCCGTCACGACTTCCAGCGCCCGTTGTGGTTCCGCAGGCGCGCACCGCAGCCGCCCCAGCCCTGCGCGCCCGAGCTGCGGGCCCGGCCCGCGATGTGACGGCACGTTCACCACCCGAAGCCCCCTTCCCCCCAGGCGCGGCCGGCTCTGCGGAGCCGGCC
>DASXXB010000171.1:0-102613 GCA_036503355.1 Kribbella sp.
CCGCCGGGGCCATCTCGCAGCGGGTCGCCCGCGCCGAAGACAGCGGCCTCGTGACGCGCCGGTCCGCCGGCGACGGGAGCCGCGCGGTGGTCGTCGCGCTGACCCAGGCCGGCCACGACCTGATCGAGCGAACCGTCGACCTGGTGCTGACGCGCGAGTCCGAGCTGGTCGCCTCACTCTCCCCCGACGGACGGGCACGACTGGCCGCCCAGTTGCAGGAACTGCTCAGCGAGGTCACGCGCGTGACCCGCGGATGAGGTCTTCGGGAGTACGGCTCAGTCGGCTGAGAAACGGACCAGATCGCGCAGTTCGTCCGTCAGATCCGCCGGCTCGAACAGATCAGTCGAACGGTCCGCGTGCTGCCAGGAGCCGATCGCGCGGCCGGCCTTGATCACAGCCGGCCGCAGCATGCCGCCGCCGGGAAAGATCGAGGCGGGCAGCTCCTGGAAGCGGTTCTGGTATCCGAGCAGGTAAGCGTCGAACTCTCCGAGCATGCGGGCGTCCTGGCAGCCGGGCAGATCCTCGACGGCGTACAGGTCGGTGGTCTCGACCTCGAAGGAGGAGGTGGCCACCGACCTGATCGCCCGGCGCGCGTCCGGCACCGGCAGGCCGGACCAGGTGGCGAAGTCGCGGGCGGTCGCCGGGCCGTAGGCGGTGAGATAGCGGTGCGCCAGCGAGTCGAGGTCGCCTTGCAGCGTGAGGGGTTTGCCCAGCCAGTCACTCACCGCCACCCACGTCTCGCCTGGCCCGTAGCAGAGACGCCCGAGCAGACCGGTGTATCTGATGAGCGCGTAGACAGCCTGACCTTTGGGCTCCGCGATCAGCCCGGCGCGCACAAGTACCTCGGCCAGGTCCGCGCGGCTGCTCGGGCCGTTGGCCAGCAGGTGTTCCTCGAGTACGCCGGCTGCTGCTGCCCGAGTACGCTCCGGCAGGCCCAACTCGGCGTACCGGCGTTCGGTGTCCTTGATCAGCTTGCCGCCGAGCAGGCCGAGCAACGGGCCTGCGTCCTCGACCGCGACGAGTTGCAGCGTCCCGCGCATGAACCAGCCGCGGACGACGCTGCGATCGGTCACCTGGGCGTGCGTGACGTCGGAGAGGGTGGTCGCGGTCGATCGGGCGCGCACGGCGTACGCCGCTCCTCGCCAGGTCTGCGCCTGCAGACCCCCCGTCCGGCGTACGACGTCGGCCACCCCTCCGGGGCCGGCCTCGTTCACCGGACGCGCGAGACGGTTGGCCTGCATCCTGGCCGCCAGCAACCAGTCGACGGACCTCCGCGTCACCCCTGCATGACACCACGAACCGGCCGGTTCCGCATCTCCTCGAAGCGTCAGAGTGCCGGCTGGACGAGGTCGGCGTACTCCGCCTGGCCGGTGACGTTCGGGTGGTAGGACTCGCTGACCGGGTTCGACAGGCCGTTGATCCACTCGGGGCTGCCGCAGACGGCGTGCCCGATGAACGCCGGCGTCGGGTTCACGAACGCGAACCCGGCCGCGCTTGCGGCGCTGGAGATCCTCGAGTTCAGCAGGTCGGCGGTCGCGTTCAGCTTGGTCATCTCGTCAGGGCTGAAGAACGTGCCGGCGTTGCAGTCGGTGCCGTTGAACAGCCGCGGGTACCCGACCACGACGACCCGCGCCAACGAGGCCCGGCTCTTGATCGACGAGTACAGGTTGTTCAGCCGGCCGGGCAGAGTGTTGTTGATGATCGACTGGGCGTTCGCGACGGCGCCGGAGCAGTCGGCGAGCCAGGACGGCTTCGCGCACTCGGTGATTACGGACGAGAAGCCGGCGTCGTTCCCGCCGACCTGGACCGACACGATGCTTGCCGAGCTGGTGACCGACGGCAACTGGTTGGCGGTGACGTCCGCGACCCGGGCGCCGGAGCAGGCCACGAACGTGAGGTTCGCGCCGAGCCGGACGGCGTCGATGTACGCGTACGCCTTGGTCGAGCGCTGGCACGATCCACTGCTCTCGATGTAGGTGCGGGTTCCGACTCCGGAGGCGTAGGAGTCACCCAGTGCGACGTAGTTCGGAGCCGCGGCGTGCGCGACTCCGGGGACGAGCAGAGCCGCGGCTCCGAGGGCCGCGGCCGACAGCAAACTGGCGATTGACTTCATGGGCGGACCGCCTTTGTGAGCGAAGTGTGGCGACGGAAGTACTCAACGTCACCTTCGCTGACCGGCGAGTAACTCTCAAGGGCTTGGTAACAAATTCACCGAGGATTCCCGGTGAAAGTCACCAACTAGCCGACAGCCCGGGCTCGCTCGGCAACGGGTAACAGCCGTCCTCCAACTGAACGCCCGGGGGCAGCAGCCCGCTCTCCAGATAGATCGTGTTCGGCAGCGCCGCCAGTACGTGGATGTGCGCGCCACCTCCGTGCGACGCGTACGGAACGCCGAACCCGGCCGCCATCAGCCCGATCTCGAGGCAGTCGGTCAGGCCGCCCGCTCGCCGCAGGTCAGGCTGGACGACGCCGACACCTCCGCGCGCGATCAGATCCCGGAAGGCAGCCTGCCCGTACCGGTTCTCGCCGGTCGCGATCGGGATGTCCAGCTTCTCCGCCAGTCGCACGTGCCCGTCCGTGTCTCCCGCCGGCAGCGGCTCCTCGTACCAGCGGCAGTCGAGCTCCTCGTAGGCACGCCCGCGCCGCAGCGCATCGGCGTACCCGAAGGCCTGGTTCGCGTCGACCATCAAGGGCGCGTCCGGGCCGATCACGTTCCGGACCGCCGTGATCCGCCGTACGTCCTCGGTCAGCGGTCCGCCGCCGACCTTCATCTTCACACCCCGGAAGCCCTGCTCCATGGCCTGCGCCGAGACACGTTCCAGTCCGGCGATGTCCAGTTCGAGCCAGCCGACCATCGCGTACGACGGGATCGCGGTCCGCTGCGCGCCGAGCAACTGCCAGACCGGAACCCCCAGCGACTTGGCGAGCAGATCCCACAACGCCTGATCGATCGCCGAGATCCCGTACGACGACAACCCGGCCGTGCCCTGGTAGTCGGTGAGGGCCTGCAACTTCTGCCGGATGCCCCGGATCACCGTCGGGTCCTCGCCGACGATCGCGGGCGCCAGTTGCTCGGTGACGATCTTCGCCAGCACGGCCGGTGAGCTCTCCACGCGCCCGAAGTACGTCGTACTCTCGCCGCTCACGCCCTCGTCGGTGTCGATGCGCACCCGGGTCACCCCGTTGCGGTCGAGGAGCTGGATCGCGTCGCGGACCGGGTGCGCCTTGGCCTCCGAGGTGACCTCGACGGTGACTGCGGTGATCTTCACCTGTTACAGCTCCTTGAGGGCCTCGCCGATCGCCCGGTGGAACGTCGGGTACGCGTAGATCATCTGCCGCAGGCTCTTCACCGGTACGGCGGCATGCACCGCGACTGCCAGCGCGCTGAGCACCTCGCCGCCGGTCGGACCCGCGCTCGTCGCGCCGACCAGCACGCCGCGGTCCGCGTCCATCACGACCTTGATGAAGCCCTCGTTACCGGCCTTGTGGATCCAGCCGCGCGTCGACGCCGGGATCGGAGTCGACCCGGTCCGCACGGTCAGGCCCGCGTCCCGGGCCTGCTTCTCGGTCAGCCCGACCGCACCGATCTCCGGGTCCGTGAACGTCACCCGCGGCATCGCGTGGTAGCTCGCAGTCGGCGCGTCCGCCTCCTGCAGGATGTCGCGGACCGCTATGTCGGCCTGGTACATCGCGTTGTGCGTGAAGGCGCCGACACCGGTGACGTCGCCGACCGCCCACACCTTGTCGCCGGCCCGGACGTGCTCGTCGACCTCGATCCGGCGCGCGGCCGGGTCGAGACCGAGCTTGTCCAGCCCGAGGTCCGCGGTCGCCACCCGCCGGCCCGTTGCCACGAGCAACTTCTCGCCGGACACCGTGCTCCCGTCCTCGAGCGTCACGGTGAACTCATTGCCGGCGTACCCGACCTGCCGTGCGTGCGTGCCCAGCCGGAACGTCACGCCGTCGCGCTCGAGCGCCTCGCGGGCCAGCACACCCGACTCCGGCTCCTCCATCGACAGCACCTCGGGAGCGCCCTCGACGACCGTCACCTGGACGCCGAAGCGGGCGAACACCTGCGTCAGTTCCATGCCGATCGCACCGCCGCCCAGGACGATCAGCGACGCGGGCAGCGTCTCGGCCTCGATCGCCTCGCGGTTCGTCCAGTACGGCGTACCGGCCAGGCCCTCGATCGGCGGGATCGACGGGACCGTCCCGGTCGCGATCACGATCCCGCGGGCGGCCTCGTACTCCGTGTCGCCGGCGCGCACCGTCCGCGGGCCGGTGATCGTCGCGACGTCCTTGATGACGGTCGCGCCCTTGTTCACCAGCCGGTCGACGGCGACCTGGTCGTTCCAGGTGTCGGTGGCCTCTTCGCGGATCCGCTTCGCCACCGGCGTCCAGTCCGGCTGCACGGTCGCCGTACCCGCGATGCCGTCGACACGACGGGTCTCGGCGACCAGGTTCGCGGCCCGGATCATCATCTTGCTCGGGATGCACCCGTAGTACGGGCATTCGCCGCCGACCAGGCGGGACTCGATGCCGACCACCCGCAAACCGGCCTGCGCCAGCCGGCCGGCCGTCTCCTCCCCGCCCACACCGAGTCCGACGACGACCACGTCCACCTGTTCAGCCATGCCGCCAAATCTGTCAGACCGGCCGCAACCGGCCAAGTCACCACCCGGCGCGTCACCGCGCCGTAAGCACCCATTCACCACCGGCGACCGCACCTCCGGCGCCGCAACGGCTCGCGTACCGTGTGAGAGCCGGGCCACCGGGCAACTGCGCGTCTGGCCGGCTGCCGGTGATCGGCTTCTACCGCGGCCGAGCCGACGATGACCGGGTTGCGCAGCGCGTACTCGACCGAGTGCTCGCGCTCCGACATCACGATCGCCTCGAACGGCAGCGCGGCGTGCAGGACCTCAACGACCTCGGTCAGAAGAACGCGGCCGCGGCGGGAACGTGATCGCGGCGTCGGACGGACCGGTCCGGGACGCCCCGAGCCTCAGTAGCGAGGCGATCGCGGTGTGATGTTCGCGGTGGTCGTGAACCGGGCGCCGGGTGTCTTGGGCCTGACGACGGCGCAAACTGCGCGACGTCTACGCCAGCAAACTCACGAACTGGAACCCAGCCGAGAGCTGGGGATCACCTCGGACGATTGCACGCGCGACGACGATGCGGCCGCCGTGGAGTACCTCCGTTGCGGGGTCGGGAGCGCGGAAGAGTTGCTGATCCGGGTGTACGAGATCGACGGCGCGATCGGGTACGCCGAGTTCGGCGGTGCACGGGAGTTCGTGGACGTGGCAGCCGTGACGATCGACGTCGTCGTACCGGACGCCTCGAAGGTCGCGGACCGGCCGTACCAGTTCTGGGAGGTCGAGCACGCCTAGACCTACAAGTCACCGGACGCTAAGTCGCGACCGGCGCGTTCCTGGACTACGTCCGCTCGACGCGGCCCGGCCGGTCCTGGAACGCGGCGGGGTGATTCCGTGCGGCGATCTGCCGGACAGGGTTCTGCGGTTAGGGTGCTGGCATGTACGTGATCGCGCATCTCAGTGACCCGCATCTGGACGGCTCCGAGGAGGCGCGGACGCGACTGCGGCTGATCACGTCGTACGTGCGATCGTCGTCGGTGGACGTCGTACTGGTGACGGGTGATCTTGCGGATCACGGGCTTCCGTCCGAGTACGACGAGGTGGCGCGGGAGCTGTCCTTCGACGTACCGGTGCTGGTGCTGCCCGGCAACCACGACGTCAGCGCTCCTCTGCGGGCGGGGCTTTCTGAACTGGTGACGTCTGATGGTTCGGGGCATCCGGTTCATCAGGTGCGTACGGTCGGCGCTGCGCGCTTCGTCCTCGTCGACAGCACGGTCCCGGATGCGGATCACGGGCTGCTGTCCGCGGAGACACTGGCGTGGCTGGACGGCGTACTGCGTGAACCGTTCGACGGACCGACCTTCGTCGCGATGCATCACCCGCCGTTCGAGCTGCACCACCCGGTGATGGACCAGTGGAAGCTCCACAACCCCGACGCCCTCGCCGAAGTCCTCACCGGCAAACCGATCACCGCTCTGTTGACAGGCCACGTCCACAACGCCATCGTCAGCACCTTCGCCGGCCATCCCGTACTAGGTGCCCCCGGCATCCGTTCCACCGTCCCCCTCCCCTTCGAACCACCCTCCCCCACCGGCACAGTCGTCGACCCCAGCGCGCACCCAGGCCTCGCCTTCCACGTCCACCACGCCGACGAACCCCTCCAAACCATCTACAGGTATCCGCACTGAGCTGCCCAGAACTAACTGCCCAGACGAGCTGCGCAGAACGGGTTTCGCCGCCCGCGCGTCACGCTCGAAGGATCTCCTGCACGAACTCGTCCTTGCCGGCGATGTAAGCCTGGCGATCGTTCGCGAATCTGCGCGCAAGCTCACCCTTCAGCGCGGCGTAAGCATCCCGCGCTCCAGGATCCGCGCGGAGCCGATCGCGGAACTCAGCCCACGCACGCCACCGCCGCCCGTCGTACCGCACGAGATGCAGATTGACGACCCGATGCCGCGGAACGTCTTCCCAACCGAACATCGAGCTCGGCCCATCGTCCTCGTCGACGACCCCACGACAGATGAACCCGAGCGAATGCAGCGCGTCGTTCACCGCGTCGTTCACCGCGTCGTGGCCGGCGTCGGCTCGCAGACCGATCGCGACGTCCAGAATCGGTTTCGCAGGCAGTCCAGGCACCGCCGTCGCCCCGATGTGCTCGACCGCGACGGCGAGGGCGTCCAGCGCAGCCCTCAGCTCCACAGCAACCCGCTCGTACACCGCCGGCCAAGCAGGATCGCTCGGGACTAATCGCACCTCTCCGCGCGTCAGCCCGAGGCTCGAGTCCCCGACTGCGCTCTCCATGCGCAGCACCATAGTTCGCGCGTACGACGTACCGCGGCCGCTCGTTCGCGATGCAGTCGCTCCGCCCACTCGAACGCGCTCGACGGTGCGGCCCAATTGGTCGGCGCGCCTCCCTCGTTTGATACTCCGAGTCCAATCGAGCGCTCGCGCTGCTCCGTCGTACAGACTCCCGATGAATGTCCTGTGGCGCTGCGCGGGAGCTCATTGTCTGCCCGCCGTGTCGACCTCTGGCTCAGCGGGACTGCGTCTGGCTGGTTGGGTGCCGGTGTGGTCGACGATGAACGTGAATCCGTGGGGACTCGTCCACTCGACCGCTCCGGTGGGCAGGCGCCGGTTGCGCCAGCCGCCGAAGGTTTTGGCGCGATGGTGGAGTCGGCTGAGGGGTATGAGGTTGTGGGTGCCGGTCTGCCGCACTTCGGCAGGTGGGCCCGTGCGGTTGTACGGCGTGATGTGGTCTTGATCCATCCGCCTGGTGGCCTCGGCCGCGCCGTACGGGAACATGTCGACCGGATGTCGCAGTCGGACACGTTCACGGATCCGGTCGGGGATCTCGTAGCTGTGAACGCTGACTTGATCGTGCAGGTCGATCACGGGTTTCACGACGACCTGATCGTGGCCGAGGAGTTCGGTGAGTTGTGTGGCGAGCAGCGGTCCGAGCTCTTCGACCCGCAGTACGCCGTTGCCGGTGGCAAGCGTCCGATCGGTGAGGTGCACGTACACGGTGTGCCGGGGTTGCCCGCGGCCGCTCGGACCAGCGCCGAGACCGCTGCGGTACGCCTCTTGCTTGATCGCGGCGAGGCGGGCAGGCAGTTCGCCGGCCAGCATCCGCCGCGTGAACGCGTCCGCGTCGGTGGCCCGACCACTCGCAGCGGAACCATCACCCGCGAACTCGTCCTCGAACCCAGGCTCGGCCCATCGCCCAGACGCACCCTCAGTGAAATCGCCGCGCACCTCGTCACCGCCCTCACCTCGGTCAAACGCCATCACCAGGAGCGCGTCGGCCGGAACCGCCTCGGACTGCGGTGGCTCCGGCTGGGGCACCCCGGGCTGGGATGGCTCGGTCCGGGGCAGTTCAGGCCGGGGTGGTCCTGCGCGGCGCGGCTCCGGCTGGGGCAGCTGGGGCTCGGATGGCTCAGACCGGGGCGGCTCAGGCCGGGGTGGTTCAGCGCGGCGCGGCTCCGGCCGGGGCAGCTGGGGCTCGGATGGCTCAGACCGGGGCGGCTCAGGCTGTGGCGATTCAGCGCAGCGCGGCTCCGGCTGAGGCAGCTCCGGCTGCGGCGGCTCGGACTGCGCCGGCTCAGGCTGGGGTGGCCCAGCGCGACGCGGCTCTGGCTGGGATGGCTCGGACTCCAGCGCCTCGGACTCCAGCGCCTCGGACTGCCGTGGCCCCGGCTGCGACGGCTCCGGCTGGGGCAGCTGGGGCTGGGATGGCTCGGACCGGGGCGGCTCAGGCCGGGGTGGTCCAGCGCGGCGCGGCTCGGGCTGGGATGGCTCGGACCGCGGCGGTTCGGGCTGGGGTGGTCCTGCGCGGCGCGGCTCGGGTTCTGGCCGGGGTGGTCCAGCGCGGCGCGGCTCCGGCTCCGGCTGGGGGTTTGTGGTGGTGGGCTGGGGGTGGGTTGGGTGGGTGCGGGCGAGGTGGCGGGCTACCTCGAGGAGTTGGTGGGCTGCGGCTGGGTCGGATATCCAGCCGATCGCCTTTGCGCGGCGTTCGTCCAGGGTGTCGGTGTCGCCCAGCGTCTTCAGGGCGCGGGCCAGGTCGTCGACGGTCGCGTCGAACCGGATCACGTCGCCTGCGGCGGCGCGGACCCAGAACCTCTTCGTGCCGTGGTCGTCCGAGGGAGCGACGAACACCCCTCGCGCCTTCGCGGCGGCTTCCGCCTGTGCCTTCGCGAGGTCGGGATCGGCCTCCCAGACGGCCGCGGTGATGATCTTCTTCAGGGCACCAGGGGTGACAGTGTTGACGATCCGGACGACACGCTTGTCGACCAGCGCAGCCGCTTCGAGTGACAAGGACAGACAGGCATGCGCAACCTTGCGAGCGCGCCAGGGCACTGCGTTCCCGGCGAGCACCGCGGCCCAGATCCGCGGAAGCCGGTGCCGCAACGCCAGGGCCTCGCCGATCAGTGCGGAGGCGGCGCCGCTCGACATCCGCATGACAGCACCGAACTCGATCGGGGCGAACTCCGCGACCCCCGGGCAGCCCTCCCCGCCGTACACCTGGATCCGCTCGTACCCGGGAAGCGGCTCGCCCTCCACCATCGCGTTGCGATCGGCGAACACCAGAGCCGCCTCCAGCACCCGGACACCGGCACGATCCTGGATCTGGCCGAACTCCGACGCCGTGGACAGTAGATCCACGGTGGACAGCTCTTCCAGATCACCTTCGAACATGTGTTCCAGTTTACTCCGTGATCACTCCGTTACCAAATCGACCTGTGACCAGAGCCCTTGTCCACAAGGGAAATCAGGCGGGCAACGCGTACTGTCTGCTCAGGCAACGGTCGGAGGTGTGTGGTGGCGGATGACCCGAGATTGCGTGTCGTCGCGCGGGTGGAGTCGAGCCTGCGCGATCGGGCGGATGCGCCGCGGCAAGGGGATGAGGGTGCGCCGGATGCCTGGGTCGTGTTCGACGAGTCGGTTCGGGTTGCGCTCGCGGACGTGTCTGCCGGAGACGAACTCACCCTCATCACGTGGTTCGACCGCGCCGACCGCGACGTACAGCAGGTGCACCCACGAGGCGACACCTCCCGCCCGCCGACCGGCGTCTTCAGCACCCGCTCCCCCGACCGCCCCAACCCACTCGGCCTCCACCGGGTGACAGTCCTCGCTCGCGACGACCTCCGCCTCCAGGTCCGCAACCTGGAAGCCCTCGACGGCACCCCGGTCGTCGACGTCAAACCCGTACTCGGCGACCTGACCGAGCGCTGAACCAGTCGCCGCGCCGGCGCCTGCTCGACGAACGGCCTGCTCGACGAGCGCGTCCTTGCCCGTGACGTTCGACTGCCGATCCTCCGCAACCTGCGGGTCGGCTCGCCCTTGAGCGCGGCGTACGCGTACCCCCGAAGCCGATCGAGCGGTCAGCGTGCAGGACGACAGATAGTGCACCCGGTGTACGCCGTACACGGGTCCAGTTTCACGCTTAGGTGCACTGGCCGCCGACCGACACCTCCTGTCGAAACTGCACGCCCGCACCCCGCCGGATCGGGCGCGGGCTAGTCGCTGTAGCGGGTGGCCATGGTGGTGGCGCGGTGGTGGAGGGCGGCTCGGACGGACCGTGGAGCTAGGGCTTCGGCGTTGGGACCTAGTTGCCAGAGGGACCACTCGGCGTGCCAGGCGTCTTGGAAGGTGACTTCGAGGCGGAGCCAGCCGTCTGGGTCGGGGGCTTCGGCTCGGACTGCCACCGCGGCGTCGAGGAGGTCCTCGCGGCGTGCTGGGTTGACCCGGACGAGGACAGTGAGGTGGCCGTCGGCAAGGAACTGTGAGCTGCGCTCGCGCCAGATGCGGTCCAGGTCGACCTCGTCGGGGCGCTCCGCCACTTCGGGAAGCGCCTCCGCGGCGAGCAGCCGCGAAAGGCGGTAGGTGCGGTCTTCGCCGGATCTCCGGGCCAGCAGATAACCCCGGTCCCGTACGGTGACCAGCCCGATCGGGTCGACCGTGCGCCACTGCGGTTCCTGACGGGTTGCCACGTAGTGAATCCGCAGCCGGTGCCCGGACAGTACTGCGCGCCGTACCTCGAGCATCGTCGCATCGGGCACTTCCTTGGTGATCAGCCGGCGCGAGAGCAGATCGGTCTCCGGGTCCACGAGGATGCGTTGTGCTGCCTCGCTCGCGGTGGTCCGATGGCTTTCGGGCAGCGCGTCGACCACCTTCCGCATGGCCGACGCGAGGGCCGAGCCGAGGCCGAAGACCCCCGACCCGGCCGTCAGCAGCGCCAGCGCCTCGTCATGATTCAGCCCGGTCAGCTCGGTACGGAACCCGGGCAGCAGCGCGAACCCGCCGTGCCGCCCGCGCTCGGCGTACACCGGGACACCCGCCGCGGACAGCGCCTCGATGTCCCGCAGAACGGTCCGGGTCGAAACCTCCAACTCGCGAGCGAGCACGTCCGCCGTCAGCCGGCCACGCTGACGCAGCAACAGGACCAGCGAGACCAACCGGTCGGCACGCACCCGGAAACCCTAGCCGAATACACGACGAAGGATGTCGTGATTTGCCGGAAAGCTCGTCGGCATGACGATTGAACGAACCGCAGTCAACCCCGTGCCGTGGTCGCTGGAACTGGGCTTCGACCAGGGCGAACTGGTCTCCGGCCACACCCGGACCCTGTACTGCTCCGGGCAGACCGCGACCACTGCCGACGGCAAACCTGAGCACGACGGAGACATGTCCGCGCAACTGACGTTGAGCCTCGACAACCTGGAGGCCGTCCTCACCGAGGCCGGCATGTCGCTGGCGAACCTCGTCCGCCTGAACGTCTACACCACGGACATCGACCAACTCTTCCCGCAGTACGGCGTACTCGCGTCCCGCCTCGCCGCCGCCGCAGTGGCGCCGGCGACCACGATGCTCGGCGTCACCCGCCTCGCGATCCCCGGCCAACTGGTCGAACTCGAAGCGACCGCTATCGCCTGAACCAACGAGAACGGCTGCTCGTGCCAGCGGGGCACGAGCAGCCGGAGGTCGGACTCAGAGGATTCAGAAGTTTAGAAGTTGATCATGTGCCCTTCGAGGCCGTGGAAGGCTTCTTGCAGGGCCTCGCTGAGGGTCGGGTGGGCGTGCACGTTGCGGGCCAGTTCCTTGGTGGTCAGGTCCCACTTCTGCGCGAGGGTGAGCTCGGGGAGGAGCTCGGTGACCTCGGGGCCGATCAGGTGCGCGCCCAGGAGTTCGCCGTACTTCGCGGAGCTGATCACCTTGACGAAGCCGGTCGGGTCGCCGAGGCCGTGGGCCTTGCCGTTCGCGGTGAACGGGAACTTCGCGACCTTCACGTCGTGGCCGAGCTTGCGGGCCTCTTCCTCGGTGTACCCGAAGCTGGCGATCTGCGGCTGGCAGAACGTCGCCCGCGGGATCATCGCGTAGTCGAGCTCCATCGTCTCGTGGCCCGCGATCGTCTCGGCGGCGATCACGCCCATCGCCTCGGCGGCGTGCGCGAGCATCAGCTTCGCGGTCACGTCGCCGATCGCGAAGATGTTCGGCACGTTGGTCCGGCAGAACCCGTCGACGTCGATCGCGCCGCGCTCGGTCAGCGCGACCCCGATCTTGTCCAGGCCGTACCCGTCGACGCGCGGCTGGAAGCCGATCGCCTGCATGACCTTGTCGGCCTCGATCGTCTGCTGTACGCCGTCCTTGCCGGTAACCGTGACCTTCACCGAGGCGCCGGAGTCGTCGATCGAGTCCACCCGGGTCGAGGTCAGCACGTCGACGCCGAGCTTCTTGTACGCCTTGGCGAGCTCCTTGGAGACCTCCGGGTCCTCCAGCGGGACCATCCGGTCGAGGAACTCGACGATCGTCACCTTGACGCCGTAATTCGCCAGGACGTAGGCGAACTCGACGCCGATCGCGCCCGCGCCGGCGATCACGATCGAGCCCGGCAGCTCCTCGGTGAGGATCTGCTCCTCGTACGTCACGACGCGCTCGCTCAGCTGAGTGCCCGGCAGCAGCTTGGTGGTCGCGCCGGTCGCGACGATGCAGGAGCCGAACGTGACGGTCTCCGACGAGCCGTCGTTCAGCGTCACGTCGAGGGTGTTCGCATCGGTGAACGAGCCCCAGCCGTCGAATTCGGTGATGTTGTTCTTCTTCATCAGGAAGTGGACGCCCTTGACCCGGCCGTCGGCGACCTTCCGGCTGCGCTGCACCGCGGTCGGGAAGTCGAAGGTCACCTCACCGCTGATGCCGAAGGTCTTCGCCTCCTTGCGGAAGATGTGCGACAGCTCGGCGTTCCGCAGCAGCGCCTTGGAGGGGATACAGCCCACGTTCAGGCAGACACCGCCCCAGTACTTCTTCTCGATGATTGCGGTCTTCAGGCCGAGCTGGGCAGCGCGGATCGCCGCGACGTACCCACCCGGACCCGCGCCGAGGACAACAACGTCAAAGTGCGAGGCCATGGTGTGAATGCTAGCCGGGGTTCCGTAAGGACCGTACGCCGCCTACGCTGGGTGCGCGCGTGAGGCGCCATGAGGTAGATGCGCATGGGGGACGGATGGATCTGGCGAGACGCCGGGGGCTGCGATTGGCGGCGCTCGGCACATTACTGGCAGTCGTGGCACTGCCGGCGTACGCCGACGACCCGGCGCAGCCTTCCCCGTCGTCCCAGCCTCCCCCGGCGTCCGTCACGGATGTGAACCGCTCGCTCGAGCAGCTCCAGGCCGAGGCCGCAGCCGTGCAGGCGGACTTCGCGAAGGCGACCATCGCCTACACGAAGGCCCTCAAGGAAGCGCGGGCCGCCGAGGCCGCAGCCAAGGCCGCAGAGACTACGGCGAGTACGTCGAAGGGCCGCGCCGACGAAGAGCGCCGCCGCCTCGGCGTGATCACCGCGCAGGCGTACCAGCTGGGCATCCCGACCGTGATGGGTACCGAGTCCCTCCTCTGGTCGCTCTCCTCGGTCGCCGAGAACCTCCAGGAGATCGCGGACCGGCAGACCGCCATCACCCAGCTCGGCAGCACCCAGGTCTCGCAGTACAAGACCGCCACGGCCGCCGAGACGGAGTCGAACCGGCTGAAGTCGGAGGCAGCCACCAAGCGTGCCGCCGCGAACGACGCCGCCGCCAAGGCCCAGGAGCTCAGCAAGCAGGTCCAGCAGAAGGCCGCGGACGCGTCCGCCGCGATGGCCGACCAGACAGCCGACCTCGATCTGGCGTCCGGGGTCTCGCAGCAACTGCAGACGATCCGTGACGCGCAGGCCCTCGCCCGCTGGCAGACCTACCTGACCGAACTGACCGCAGCGAAGGTCACTCCCCCGGCCGCCGCCGTACTCAAGAACCCGTCCAAACTCCCCACCGGTCTCGCGCCACTCACGCGCCGTGGCGCACCCGTCCCCGGCGTCGCGTCCCTCACCACAGCCGGCCGCACCATCCGGGTGCTGTCGGCCGAGACGATCCGCGCGGTCAACCAGGCGTTCGCTCTGGTCGGCAAGCCGTACGGCGTGGCAGCGACGGGCCCGGACAAGTACGGCTGCCTCGGCGCGGCCCGTGTCGCTTGGCAGCCGTACACGACCCTCCCGAACCTGGTGGGCAAGGTGTACCCGGACTACCAGGCCGTCCCGACCGCTCAGATCCAGCCCGGCGACCTGCTCGTGATGGGCAGCAAGTCCCTCGGTCTGGTCCACATCGGCGTCGCCCTCGACAACGGCGAGATGATCGCCGCCGACGAGTCGAAGGGCGCGGTCGTCGTGACCACGGTCCCCGACAACCTGTACGCCGCTCTGCGCCCGACGCTCGGCGCTCCGGCCAAGCCGCAGGTCGCCCCGGTCGCCACCTCGGACGCCTACGCGTTCCGCTGCGGCAACACTGTCACGTCGTACGACGTCGGCTCGGGTTCCTGGACCTGGCCGCTGCCGGACGGGACCTACGAGATCGGTACGCCGTTCGGTCAGTCCGGCTCCGAGTGGTCGACCGGCTCGCACACCGGCCAGGACTTCCCGGCCCCGATCGGTACGCCGGTGCGCGCTGTCACGTCAGGCGTCGTACGGATCGAGCACCCGGCCTGGGCCGGCAACCTGGTCCGGATCGACCACGGCAACGGCCTCGAGACCCTGTACGCACACCTGAGCCGGGTCGACGTCACGGACGGTCAGCAGGTCACGGCCGGGCAGCAGATCGGTGCTGTGGGCACCGAAGGCAACTCGACCGGTTCGCACCTGCACTTCGAGGTCCGGCTCGGCGGCGAACCGGTGAACCCGATGCCGTTCCTCGCGACCGGGTCGGCCAGCACCGGCTGGGGCGGTTACAGCAACGGCATGATCCCGGCGAGCAAGCTCTGCGCGATCGGCGGCGGCCACATGCTCCGCTGCGACGCCGCCGCGGAGTACCTCAAACTCGCTGCGGCGTACCGCGGCCAGTTCGGCAAGTCGCTGTGCATCACCGACTCCTACCGCTCGTACGCCTCCCAGGTCAGCCTGTACCAGCGCAAGCCGTCGCTGGCAGCCCTCCCCGGTACGTCGAACCACGGCTGGGGCGTCGCAGTCGACCTGTGCGGCGGCATCGACAGGTACAACACCCCGCAGTACCTGTGGATGAAGGCGCACGCCCCGGCATACGGCTGGGTCCACCCCGCCTGGGCGGAGCCCGGCCGCAACCGCGAGGAGCCCTGGCACTGGGAGTTCGGAAACCCCGCCAGCTGATCGACCCACGGCAACGCCTCAGTCACCACTCGCAGCCAGCCATGTCGTGACATACGCGTGAGTAGAGTCACGCGCTCCTCACGGAAAAGTGATGACGCCATTCACTACGCCGGCGTTCAGGACTTCCCGAGGATGTTCGTCGAGGCGTCCGACGGGCTGGGGGTGGCATGGAGCAGTACGAGCTCTACTGTCTGGCCGACCGCTACTTCTACGAGCGGCCCAGCGAGGGCGCCGAGCACCCCGCGTTCGCGATCTGCGACCGGCCCGTACCCGACGGCTGGGACCACGAGGCCGGCGAGCTCTGGATGCACTACGCGCCCCGCAGCCTGACCCTGCCTTACCAGGGCTGGAAGATCCACGTCTCGGCCTGTCGCCAGGACGCCGAGCGGACGCTGACGGCGGTGTGGGAGTACTGCGTGCAGCGCGGCATCCCGTTCAAGTTCCTGCGCAGTGAAGCGGTCCTGGTGATGATGAACTCCAAGGCTGCCTTCCGCGGCTCGAGCGGGAAACTGCTCACCATCTACCCGGCCGACATCTCCGAGTGCGAGCTGATCCTGAAGGAGCTCGACGAACTGCTCGTCGGCATCCGTGGCCCGTACATCCTCAGCGACCTGCGCTACGGCGAGGGTCCGCTGTTCGTCCGGTACGGCGCCTTCGCCGAGCGGCACTGCCTGTCGGACACCGGCGAACGAGTGCTCGCCATCGAGGACCCGAGCGGCCGGCTCGTCCCGGACACCCGCGGCCCGGTCTTCTCGACGCCGGCCTGGGTCACGCTGCCTTCGTTCCTGGAACCGCACCTGGCCGCCCGCAACGCGGTCACCACCAACGACCTGGCCTACACGATCGAGAGCGTCATCCAGTTCTCCAACGGCGGCGGTGTCTACCTCGGCCGGGACCGGGAGACGCAGACCCAGGTGGTGCTCAAGGAGGGCCGTCCGCTCGCCGGGCTCGATGTCGACGGCCGGGACGCAGTGACCCGGATGCAGCACGAGCGCGCCATCCTCGAACGGCTGGCCGGGCTCGACGTCGTACCGGCCGTGAAGGACTACTTCGTCCTCGGCGGACATCACTTCCTGGTGCAGGAGTTCGTCGACGCAAACCCGCTGCAGCGACTCGTGGTGATGCGCTACCCGTTGACCCGGCCGGATCCCTCGCCGGCCGCGCTGCAGGAGTACACCGACTGGGCCGTCGAGATGCTGCACCGGGTCGAGCAGGCGATCGAGGGCCTGCACGAGCGCGGCGTGGTGTTCGGCGACCTGCACCCGGACAACGTGCTCGTCGGCGCCGAGGACCGCGTCGTCCTGATCGACTTCGAGGTCGCCACCCTGGCCGAGCAGCAAGCCCGTCCCGCGCTGGCGCATCCCGGGTACGCCGCTCCGCTGGACCGCCAGGGCGCCGACGCCGATCAGTACGCGCTGGCGTGTCTCGCTCTGGGGTTGTTCGCGCCGCAGACCACGATGCTGCTGCCACGGCACCCGGGCAAGGCCCGGCACCTGGCCGAACTCGTCACCGCGACCTTCCCGGTGCCCAAGGCAACGATCGACCAGGCGGTCGCGACCATCACCGGTCCGGACGGTACACCGGAATCGTTGCCCGCAAAGCTGCCGATGCCCGGCCGGGAGAGCTGGGAGCAGGTCCGCGACGCGATCACCCGGGCCATCGTCGCGAGCGCGACCCCGGACCGCGACGACCGGCTCTTCCCCGGCGACATCGCCCAGTTCCAGCCCGGTGGCGGCGTCAACCTGTCGTACGGCGCGGCCGGTGTCTTGTACGCCCTGCACCGCACCGGCGCCGGCCGCTTCCCGGAGTACGACGACTGGCTCCGGCGACACGCGTCCGATCCCGCGATCGGCGCCGGCCTGTACGACGGCCTGCACGGCATCGCATACGCACTCGCCGAGCTGGGATACCAGCAGGACGCGCTGGACGCCGTCGACCGCAGCCTGGCGGCCCCGCTGGATGCACACGAGCTCGGCCTGCACTCGGGTCTGGCGGGAATCGGGCTCAACCTCCTCCACTTCGCAAGCGAGCCCGGACTGCGCGCCGCGGCGACCAAGGTGATCGACCTGGTCGCGGACCGGCTCGGCCAGGTGGACGACGTACCGCAGATCAGTGGGCATCCGAACCCGCGGGCAGGACTGATGTTCGGCTCGTCGGGCCCAGCTCTCCTCTTCCTGCATGCCTATGAGCAGTACGGCGACATCGGCCTGCTGGACCTCGCGGAGACAGCGCTGCGGCAGGACCTGCGGCGCTGCACCCTCGACGCGACAGGCACGCTCCAGGTGAACCAGGGCTGGCGGACCCTGCCCTACCTCGAAGAGGGATCGGCCGGTATCGCACTCGTGCTGGACCGCTACCTACGGCTTCGCCCGGACGAGCAACTGGCTGAGGCGTTGACTGCTCTGCAGCGCGTCACCCGGTGCGGGTACTTCGTCCAGCCAGGCCTGTTCATGGGCCGCGCAGGCGTACTCGCGGCCGCGGCGCACACCGGCCAGCCAACGACCGAGCTGATCCGCGGACTCCAATGGCACGCACTGCCCTACGCCCACGGGCTCGCGTTCCCGGGCAACCAACTACTTCGTCTTTCGATGGATCTGGCCACCGGTTCGGCCGGGATCCTGCTGGCCCTGGGCGCGGCGTTGCACGAGCAGCCAGTGGCCCTCCCGTTCTTCGGACACCCGTCCGCGGCAGGTAGTCCGAGTCCTACCAGTACGCGGAAGGAGGTGTAGACATGGCACTCCTCGACCTTCAGGGGCTTCAGGCTCCCGGTGGACACGGTGGTGGTAGCGGCGGCGGCAGCACGCTGACGGTTCTGGGCTGTGGTTCACAGCGCCCCAGCAACCTCAGTCTCCTTCTTTGCCACTGACCCGCAGTAGGTCCGATGCCCCGGACGGGATCTGGCGGTCCCGCCCGGAGCATCGGACCGGGAAAGGAGCCCGGTGCACACCCTGGGCCTGAGGTACCCCGACGCGGAGCGCCGGCCGATCGTCGACCGGTTGCACGGCCGTGCCGTGCCTGACCCGTACCGCTGGCTCGAGGACGCAACCGACCCACAGACCCTGCGCTGGCAGGCCGCGCAGGACGAGCTTTGGCAGGCCGTCGCGCTGCCCGACCGGGACCATTTCCAGGCTCGGGTAGCCGCGTTCAGCAGCGTCGGCATGGTGAGTCCTCCGCAGTGGCGTGGCGGACAGCGGTTCTTCCTGCGCCGGACCGCCCAGCAGGACCATCCGATCCTGTACGCCGCCGACCCGGAGCGCGCGCTGATCGATCCGGTCGAGCTCGATCCCACCGGCGAAACGACGCTCGACGAGTGGCAACCCTCGCCGGACGGCAACCTGCTCGCATTCCAGCTGTCGCGCGGCGGAACCGAGGCGGCCAACCTCTACGTCATGGACACCCGCACCGGCCAGGTGCTCGACGGTCCGATCGACCGCTGCCGCTACTCCCCCGTCGCGTGGACCCCTGACGGGCACTCCTTCTACTTCGTCCGCGGCCGACAGGTCTTCCTCCACCGCCTCGGCCGGTCCGATGATGTCCCCGTGCTCACGCGCGAGGCGTCGTACGGGCTGGAGATCAGCGCGGACGGGCGGTGGCTGACAATCTCCGCCGCGTCCGGCGCCCGCAACGACGTCTGGCTGGCCGATCTCTCGATGCCGGACCGACCCGCGTTCACGGTCGCGCAAGACGGCGTCGATGCCCGGAGCGCGATGATCGTCGGCCACGACGGACGGCTCTACGTCGTCACCACGCTCGGCGCACCGGCCGGCCGGATCTGCGTCGGCGACCCCACCCGCCCGGACCCCGCGAACTGGCACGAGCTGATCCCCGAGGACCCAGGCGCACCCCTGAGTGAGCTGGCAGTTCTCGACGGCCCGGAGCTGGATCAGCCAGTGCTACTGGTCGCGAGGAGCCGGCATGCGCACGGCGAGATCGCGGTCCACAAGCTGCGGACCGGCGAGCGACTCGCCCAGGTGCCGCTGCCAGGTACCGGCTCGGTCGGCTCTCTGACCGCACGACCGGAGGGCGGTCACGAGGCCTGGTTCAGCTACACCGACAACCTCACCCCAGCGACCGTCTATCGGTACGACGCCCGCACCGAGGACACCACGCCGTGGGCCGAGCCGCCCGGCACTGTCGACGTACCGCAGGCAGACGTGCGGCAGGTCATCTACCGGTCGGCTGACGGCACCCCGATCCGGATGCTCATCGTTGCGCGACCAGGCCGCCACGGGCCACGGCCGACGATCCTCTACGGGTACGGAGGATTCGGGCAGCCGCTGACCCCGACGTACTCCGCGTTCACGCTCGCCTGGGTCGAAGCAGGCGGCGTTTTCGTCACCGCGAATGTCCGCGGCGGCGGGGAGGAAGGTGACAAGTGGCACCAAGCCGGCGTCCTGCACAACAAGCAGAACGTGTTCGACGACTTCATCGCGGCGGCCGAGACCCTGATCGCCGACGGCTGGACAACGCCCGCCCAACTCGGCATCTGTGGTGAGTCGAACGGCGGGCTGCTCGTCGGCGCGATGCTGACGCAACGGCCCGAGCTCTTCGCGGCGGCCGTCTGCTCGGCCCCCGTGCTGGACATGCTGCGCTACCAGCACTTCGGCCAGGGTGCGGGGTGGATCCCGGAGTACGGGTCGGTCGCCGATCGTGCCCAGTTCGAGGACCTGCTGGCGTACTCGCCGTACCATCAGGTTGTCGAGGGCAAGGACTATCCCGCAGTCCTGTTCACGGTGTCCGGCGCGGACACCCGGGTGGACCCACTGCACGCGCGCAAGATGTGCGCCGCGTTGCAGCACGCGACGGACGGCACCAAGCCCATCCTGTTCCGGCTGGACGACGGCGGTCACCGTCCGTCTGCGGTCAGCCGCGGAGTGTCCCTCGCCGCTGACATGCTGGCCTTCCTCGCCGCGCACACCGGGTTGACGCGATGAGCGCGGCCGGCCTCACCTTCGGCGCCGTGGCGCGACACGGCCGAGGCTGGCTTCCGCTGGTCGGTTTCTCCGCGCTGCTCGGCAGCGCTGTCACGCTCGCCCTGCCGACCGTCCTCGGCCACGCCGTCGACGCCATTGCCTCCGGCAACAGACTGAGCGACTGGCTGACCCTCGCCTGCGTGCTGATCACAGTCGGCGTCGTCAGCGCCCTGCTCGACGCATTCGCCGGTACTGCGTGTGTTGCCGGCACCACCGCCTGGCTGCGACACCAGCTGGTCGGACGCGTACTCGCGGGCGGGCCCGAAGGCATTCGAGGCTTCGAAACCGGCGATCTGGTCAGCCGGGTGTCGGGCAGTGCGAGCGACGCGGCGCAGGCCGGCCCGACCGCTGTCACCGCCGTAGCCGCGGCGGCGCCCCCGCTCGGCAGCCTCGTGTTGCTCGCTCTCATCGATCCGTGGCTCGCCGCGGCGTTCTTCGGCGGCGTATTGCTGGTCATCGCGGTGCTGTGGGCGTTCGCCCGCCGTACGACCGAGATCAGCCTCGCCTACCAGGAGACGCAAGGCCGGATCGCCGCTTTGCTGACCGAAGCTCTCGGCGGCATCCGGACGATCGCCGCCGCCGGAACGGTCGAGCGTGAGGAACGACGGATCCTCGCTCCGTTGCCCGAACTCCACAGCCACGGCCGGCTGACCTGGCGGGTGCTGGCCCGCTCCGGTTCGCAGGCCGCGCTGGTCGGGCCGCTCGTCCTGGTCTCGGTTCTCGCGATCGGCGGTCTGCAACTGGTAGCCGGCCGAATCACCGCGGGCGAACTGTTCGCGGCCGCGCAGTACGCCGTGATCGGCGCGGGGCTCGGCAGCCTGACCGGCCTCCTGGGCGAGATCGCCCGCGCACGGGCAGGCGTCCGACGCAGCGCCGAGATCCTGGCGGTCGAGCCGGTCGCCTACGGAACGCTGCCGCTGCCGCCGGGGCCTGGGCGGCTGGAGTTCGACGATGTGTGCGTGACGGTCAACGGGGTCACGCTCCTCGACCACGTCACCCTGGACTTGCCTGGCGGCGCCACCATCGCCGTGGTCGGGCCGAGCGGCGCCGGGAAGTCCGTGCTCGCCGCGCTCGCCGCACGACTGCGCGACCCGGATTCGGGTCTCGTTCTCCTCGACGGCGTTCCCTTGCGGGCCATCGCGCGACCCGCGCTGCGCCGAGCTGTCGGCTGCGCCTTCGAACGTCCCGTGCTGTTCGGGCGAACGGTCAGCGAATCGATCTCGGCCGGTGCCGTCACGCCGGTCCGGATGCTCGCGGCCGCACGCGCGACACATGTCCACCACTACGCCAGCCGGCTGCCCGACGGCTACCGAACTCCGTTGCCTGAGGCACCGATGTCCGGCGGGGAGGCCCAGCGGCTCGGACTGGCCCGCGCCTGGAGCGCCGAGCGGCTGCTGGTCCTCGACGATGCCACGTCCAGTCTGGACACGGCCACCGAGATGCAGATCAACCAGACGTTCACCGACGACCGGCTGCACCGGACCCGGCTGATCGTCACCCATCGCGCGGCCACTGCGGCGCGTGCCGACGTCGTGGTCTGGCTCCAGCACGGTCAGGTCCGCGGCGTCGGTTCACACGCTCGCCTCTGGCACGCGGCGGCGTACCGGGAGATCTTCGGATGAGGCGCGAACTGGGATTCGGCGTGGCCGCACTCCGGCGGCGTCCCGCTCTTCTGCTCGCCGCCTGGTCGGTCCCGGAGGTCCTGCCCACCGTCGGGTACGGAGTCGCCGTCGCGCACGCGACCGACGCGTTCCTCGCCGGACGGCCCGAGGCGGGACTCGGCTGGCTCGGCGCTCTCATCGCGGCGGCCGGGGTCGGTGCGGTCGGTGCTCGACAGACCTACCAACGGCTCGGCGATCTGGTCGAACCTGTGCGGGACGAATTGGTCCGGCTGGTGGTCGGCGGCGCCGTACGCCGCGGTGCCGCCGGCCAGCGCACCGATGGCGCCGTGTCGCGGCTGAACCGGCAGGTCGAGATCGTCCGGGACACGTACGCGGGACTGATCCTGGTCATCCGCAGCTTCGCGATCACCGTGGCCGGCGTGGCGACCGGCCTGTTGTCGCTGGCCCCGATCATCGCGCTGATCGTCGTACCGCCGTTCCTGCTCGGCTTCGCCGCCTCACTCGGCATCCTCGGCAGGGCCGCGCACCAGGTCGAGGCCTCCCTGTCCGCCGACGAGCAGTTGACGACCTCCGCGGGTACGGCGTTCGCCGGCGTCCGCGACATCACCGCCTCCGGCGCCGAGGACTTCGCCGCGGAACTGGTCGGCGAACCGATCGACGCGCACGCCGCCGCCGAGCGCGCACTGGCCAGGGTCGCCGCCCTGCGGACGCTCTGCTTCGCCATCGGCGGCTGGCTGCCCCTTCTGCTCCTGCTGGCCACCGGACCCTGGCTACTCGGTCGCGGCGTGAGCACAGGGACTCTGCTCGGCGGTCTCACCTACGTGCTGCTCGGTCTCCAGCCGGCGCTCAACACGGTCATGTCCGCCCTCGGAGACAGCGGTCTTCGGTACGTCGTCACGCTGGGCCGGATCCTCGACAGCGGGCCGCCGCCCGACAAGCCCGGCGTACCGGCCGAACCGCGCGATCACCAGGCCAGGCTGCACAAGCTGTCCTTCGCGTACGGCGCGCACGCGGAGCCGGTGCTGCACAAGCTCGACCTGGTGGTGCCGGACGGCGACCACCTCGCCGTCGTCGGGCCGAGTGGCATCGGCAAGTCGACCCTTGCCGGTCTCGTCTGCGGCCTGCTGGCACCGACCGGTGGGCGCGTGACGATCGGCCGCGTTCCGCCGGCGCAACTGGCCCCCGAACTGCTGGCACGGTACCGAGTACTGATCCCTCAGGAGGCCTACGTGTTCTCGGGGACCGTGGCAGACAACGTCAGCTATCTCGCCCCCGACGCGACGGCGCACCAACTCGAACGCGCGATCGAGGCTGTCGGCGCCGGTACCTTGGTGGCCAGGCTCGGAGGCACCCGCGCCACGCTCCATCCGGCGCAACTGTCGGCCGGTGAGCGCCAGTTGATCGCGCTGGCCAGGGCGTACCTGTCGCCGGCACCACTCGCCGTACTCGACGAAGCGACCTGCCATCTCGATCCCGAGGCCGAACGCCGCGCCGAGGAAGCGTTCGCGGCCCGGCCGGGATCCCTGATCGTCGTCGCACACCGGATCAGCTCCGCGCTCCGCGCCCGGCGCATCCTCGTCCTCGACGGCGACGACGCCTCGCTCGGCCGGCACAGCACCCTGCTCCGTACGTCGCCGCTGTACCGCGACCTGCTCGGGCACTGGCAACCGGCACAGCACAGCGACCAGGATCAGATCCAGCCGGCGTCCTGAGCCTTCAGCACCGCCTCGATCCGGCTTCGGGCGTCGACCTTGGTGAGGATGTGCGACAAGTAGTTCCGCACCGTGCCGCTGCTCAGATTCAGCTTGTGTGCGATCTCCTGGGCGGTCGCCCCGGTCGACACCAGCCGCAGTACCTCGGTCTCGCGCGCGGTCAGTGGATTGCGGACCGCGCGCAGCGCGGCGAGCGCGACGACGGGATCGATCACCGGTATGCCGTCCGCGACACTGCGCACCGCCTCGACCAGCTCGGCCGGCGAGGCGTCGATCGAGATGAACCCGACATGTGGGGCCGATCGCGCCAGCTCCAGGCAGCCGAGGCTTATCGCATCGCGGTCGATCAGGATCAGCATGCCCATATTGGGCAGCCATCCGGAGCGCTCCTTCGCCGCCAGTTCGCCGGCCAGCTCCGCATCGAGCACGACCACGTGCGGCCTGATGCGCGTCACCATCTTGCGCACGTCGGCAGCCCTGTCGATCTCGGCCGCGACCTCCACCTCTGCATCTTGGGACAGCACGGTCGCCAGCGCACCCCGTACCAGCGCTCCGTGATGCCCCAGCACAACTCGGATCACGCCTCAGCCCCCCTGGCCTCGCGCCCCTGGTTCAGAGACTCGTCAGTCACGAAAAGTGCTGACAAAGCCCCGGCAAGTGACGCCCAGTTTGAAGGGATCGCGCCCGATTGTCACGCGTTCGGACAATCTGATTCCGCCGCCTGAGTAGTCTGGGGGCGTGGCCGAGAAACAGAGTCCCGACCGCACGGATCACAATGTCACGCTCGATGCGGCGGACGACCGCTGGGAATGGCGCCGGCGGATCCGGGAGAATCCGCGCAAGTTGCTGTTCTACCGGATCGGCGTCGGCGTGCTCGGTGGTCTGTTGATCATCGCTGCGCCGCTCACCGGCTGGCTGCCGGGCCCGGGTGGGATCCCGCTGTTCATCGCGGGCCTCGCGGTGCTGGCCAGCGAGTTCGAGTGGGCCCAGCGGCTGCTGTACCGGGTCAAGGACTGGGTGAAGGCACTCACCGCCTGGACCGGCAAGCAGCCCGCCTGGCTGAAGGCCCTCGGGACCGTCGCGCTGTTCGTCTGCGTGCTCGTGGCGATCTGGCTGTACATGGCCGTTCTGGGTGTGCCAGGCTGGCTGCCCGACGCGTGGGAGTCATTCCTGCACAAACTGCCCCTGCTTCACTGAGTACGGCGGCAGCTCGATCAGCTCGCTCATGTTCTGCGCCAGCTTCAGCATCTGGTTCAGGAAGAACGGCCGGTTGAGCGTCGCGTTCCGCGCGACGATCCCGAAGCGGCTCGCCGGCGCCAGGAACGACCCTGCCCGGCTGCCGTCCTGCGTCTTCGACACCGACTTCCGCAGCCGAGCCTCGTAGGCGTCGAACGCGGTCCGCAGGTCCGGAGCCAGCGCCAGCTCGCCCGCAAGCACGTAGGCGCCGACGACCGCTGTCCCGGTGCCGAGCGCACCGAACGTCGCGCCGTACCCCGCGTCGCCGAGCAGCACGACCCGGTCGGTGGACCAGCGATCCACGCGGACCCGGCTGATCGAGTCGAAGTACAACTCGGTTGCCGCGGGCAACGCCTCGAGCAGCTCCGGCACGTACCAGCCGAGCCCGCTGAACTGCTCGCGCAGGATCGCCTTCTGCTGGTCCAGGTCCCGCCGGTTGTACTCCAGCACCGGGGACTTGAACACGAACAACGTCTGCGCCAGCGCCGGATCCCGACGGTCCGCGCCGATGCTCGCCAGCTTCCCCGGCACGTTGTACATCAGCGAGTCACCGGAGATGCCGCGCGTGTTCGGGACCTCCCAGCCGCCCACGTAGTACCCGAGGTGCTTCTCGAGAACCTGCTCCTGCGGCCAGGCCAGCCGGCGTACGACGGAATGCATCCCGTCCGCGCCGATCACCAGGTCGTACGTCTCCTCGACCCCGCTCTCGAACCGCACGTCCACCCCGTCGGCATGCTCGTGCAGCGCAGCGATCGTGTCCCCGAAGCGGTACGTCGCCTGCGCGCGGCTGTGCTCGTACAACACCCGCGACAGATCGGCCCGCAGTACCTCCAGCTCCCCGCCCGCGAACTCGGCCGGCAGCCGCATCAGCTTGCGCCCCGACTCGTCGACGAACCGCATCGCGCTGCCACCGGTCTGCAGCGAGCGCAGATCGTCCAGCACGCCCATCCGGTCCAGCACCGTCGTGAACACCTCGCCGCGGAAGTCCACGGCGTACCCGCCCTGCCGCAGCGCGGGCGCGATCTCGACCACCGTCACGTCGTGCCCCGCCCGTCCGAGCCAGAGCGCCACCGACGGCCCCGCCACGCTCGCACCCGAAACCAGAACCTTCATCATCGTCTCCCTAGCATTAACTGTGTCTGCCGGACACAGTAAAGTGTATGGTAGACACAGTGCAAGAGATTTCGAGAAGGATCGAAGGATGACCGAACTGCTCTGGAGCAACCAGCCGGCGCCGAGCCGCGGACCCAAACCGGCGATCACGCTGGCCGCGATCGCCGAGGCGGCGATCCGGATCGCGGACGCCGAGGGCCTCGACGCGGTCTCCATGCAGCGGGTCGCGGGCGAGCTGCCGGTCACCAAGATGGCGCTCTACCGCTACGTGCCAGGCAAGACCGAGCTGGTCGCGGTGATGAGCGACCTGGCGATGGGCGCCCCGCCGGACCGGCCGGAGTCACCCTGGCGGGACGCGTTGTACACCTGGTCGATGGATCTGTACGACGGGTTCCTGCGCCACCCGTGGCTGGTCCAGTCGACGATCGGACGCCGCCTGCTCGGTCCGAACGAGCTCGCCTGGATCGAACGCGGCGTCGGCGCCCTCGCCGGGACCGGGTTGAGCGGCGGTGAGCAGCTGGACTCGATCCTGGTGATCACCAGTCACATCCGCAACATCGTGCAGCAGTCGACGACGTTCCCCGGTCTCACCACCGGTCTCACCGAGGAGGACATGCAGCAGTCGCTCGCCGGGATCCTCGCCACCGAAGCGGCTCGTTTCCCGCATCTGGTCGCGGCGATGAGCACCACGGCCGGCAGTGAGAACCAGGGCCTCGAATTCGGGCTGCAGCGGATCCTGGACGGGCTCGAGCTGCTGGTCAATGACCGGAAGGCGTGAGCCGCATTCCGTTGAAACGTTGTCGGTAGACCGATGCGGACAGCCCGTAGTGCGACTTGAATCGGCGGGCGAAGTAGTTCTGGTCGGGCCAGCCGACCGACTCACCGATCCGGTTGATCGGCAGGTCGGTGTGCAGCAGCCGGTCGGCCGCCAGTTCGACACGATGCCGGGACAGGTACGCCATCGGCGGCAGACCGGTGACCGACTTGAACAGCCGGACCAGGTAGCCCGGCGCGAGGTGCAGCTCGCCGGCCAGATCGGTCAGCGTCCAGTGCCGGGCCGGCTCGGCCTCCATCATCCGCATCGCGTCGACAACGGCGGGATGCGTGTACTCGCGCCGTTCGTCTCTGTCCGCAACCGTTCGGGCGACACAGCTCAGGTACAACGACAGCCAGCCGATCACCTCGCCGCGATGCCGGCTCAACGGCTGATTGCGGAGCTGACGCAGTCCGTCGAGATGCCCGACCGCCTCCTTCACGGTCGCCGGGTCGAGGTGGGTCGCAAGCATTCCGCGGCGTTTCTCCGAGAAGGGCCCGGTCCACAACAGGTAACCCAGTAAGGGATCCTCGCGCGCCCAGGCGAGTTCGCGGCGGACCAGGTCCGCGGCGAAACAGCAGTTGTAGACCTCCAGCGACTCACACTCGAGGTACTCGTGCCAGACGCCGGGCCGGAGCAGGATCGCGTCGCCGGCGCCGATCCGCTGACGCCCCGCGAGGCTGTGATGGACGCCTTCACCGCCGGTGACCAGAGCCAGCTCGAAGAAGCTGTGCGTGTGCAACGGATGCGACTTCTCGTGCACGTGCGTGCCCGCGTGCACGACCGTGCCCTCGATGAAGTGCAGCACGGTTCCGCGGGTCCTCACGGGCTCGTCGGCCATGCTTCACGATACGAGGCGAGGTGCAGATTGTGCTAGACCGAGTGCACATCGGGCTAGCAGCCGGGGACCGCCGGTCGCAGGATCGGAGCAACCAATGAATCGTTTCACTCGGTTGGAGTCCCATGTCGCAACTCGCCGCACCCACCAGTGTCCGCTTCGAGCACCAGGCCGCACCCGTTCTGGGTGGTGGTACCGCGAGCCCCCGGATCTCCTGGCAGGTCCCGGCCGCAGACGCCGGCTACGCACAGACGGCGTACGAGATCGAGATCACCCGCGACACCGCTCAAGTCTTCACCGTGCAGTCCCCCGACCAGATCCTGGTGCCCTGGCCGGCTGACGCGCTCGGCTCCCGCGAGTCCGCCCAGGTCCGCGTCCGGGTTCGGGGCAACGACGACTGGAGCGAGTGGAGTGAGCCCGCATCCATCGAGACCGGGCTGCTCGTGCCGGAGGACTGGTCGGCCCGTTTCGTCAGCCCGCGCGACAACCCGCACGGCTCCCCCGCTCCCCTGGTCGCCGGCGTGGCCGATCTCCCGGACGGCATCGTCAAGGCCCGGCTCTACGCCACCGCACACGGCATCTACCTTCCCGAGCTCAACGGGCAGCGCGTCGGCACCGAGGAGCTCGCACCCGGCTGGACGTCGTACCAGTACCGGCTGCGTTACCAGACGTACGACGTGACCGAGCTCGTCCGAGCGGGTGAGAACAAGCTCGAGTTCCTGCTCGGCAACGCCTGGTTCCGCGGCCGGATCGGCTTCCGGGACCAGAACCAGGTGTACGGCGACCGGCTCGCGATCCTCGCCCAGCTCGAGGTCACCACCGAGGACGGGCAGGTGCACACGTTCGGCAGCGACAGCACCTGGACGTCCCGGGAGAGCAACGTCCTCGCCGACGACCTGTACGACGGGCAGACCACCGACCTGCGCAAGCAGCCCGGCGAACCCACCCCCGTCGACGTCCTCGACGCCGACCTCTCGCTGCTCGTCGCGCCCGACGGGCCGCCGGTGCGGATCACCGACGTCCTGCCCGCGCTCGAGATCAGCACGTCGCCGTCCGGCAAGACACTCGTCGACTTCGGCCAGAACCTGGTCGGACGGGTCCGGCTCAAGGTCCGCGGCCAGAACGCGGGTGACGAGATCGTCCTGCGGCACGCGGAGGTCCTGGAGCACGGCGAGCTCGGCGTCCGCCCGCTGCGCACCGCGAAGGCCACCGACACCTACGTATTGGCCGGCCCGGACGAGGTCACTCTCGACTCGCCGCTCACCTTCCACGGATTCCGGTACGCCGAGGTGAACGGCGTCACCGACCTGCGCAAGGAGGACCTCGAGGCGGTGGTGATCGGTAGCGACCTGCAGCGCACCGGCTGGTTCGACTCCTCGCACGAGCTGCTCAACCAGTTCCACCAGAACGTCGTGTGGGGCATGCGTGGCAACTTCGTCGACGTACCGACCGACTGCCCGCAGCGTGACGAGCGACTCGGCTGGACCGGCGACATCCAGGTCTTCTCCCCGACCGCGAACTTCCTGTTCGACGCCGCGGGCTTCCTCACCAACTGGCTCGCGGACCTCGCGGCCGAGCAGCAGAAGGACGGGTCGGTCCCGTTCGTCGTACCGGACGTCCTCCGCAACGAGGGACCCGCCACCGCCGCATGGGGTGACGCGGCAACGATTGTGCCGTGGGTGATCTACGAGCGCACCGGCGACGCCGGGCTGCTGGCTCGGCAGCTGCCCAGCATGCGGGCGTGGGTGGACAAGATGGCCGGCCTGGCCGGCAGCGACCTGCTCTGGTCCGGCGGGTTCCAGTTCGGTGACTGGCTGGACCCGACCGCGCCGCCGGAGGACGCGGCGCGCGCGCAGGCCGATCCGGACGTGATCGCCACCGCGCATCTCGCGCGCTCGGCCGAGGTGGTCGGCAAGGCCGCGGAGATCGTCGGCGACAGCGAGATGGCCCGCGAGTACACCGACCTGGCGGCGCGTGTCCGGCAGGCGTTCGCGGCGGAGTACGTGACCGACGGCGGCCGGGTGCTCAGCGACGCGCCGACGGCGTACGCGCTGGCTCTGCAGTGGGCGCTGCTGCCGACCGAGGCCCAGCGGCAGCGGGCCGGCGAGCGGCTCGCCGATCTGGTCCGGACCGCGGGTTTCCGGATCAGTACCGGATTCGTCGGAACGCCGTTGATGACCGATGCGCTGGCCGATACCGGTCATCCTGAGCTGGCCTACCGGCTTCTGCTACAGACAGGCTGCCCCTCTTGGCTGTACGCAGTGACGATGGGAGCCACGACCATCTGGGAGCGCTACGACAGCATGCTGCCCGACGGGAGCATCAACCCCGGCGAGATGACGTCGTTCAACCACTACGCCCTCGGCGCCGTCGCCGACTGGCTGCACCGCCGCGTCGCCGGCCTCGCGGCGGCGGAGCCGGGCTACAAGAGCATCGACGTACGGCCACTGCTCACCGATCAGCTCACGAACGCGTCCGCCAGGCACCTGACGCCGTACGGCGAGGCGTCGGTCGCGTGGGCCCGCGCCGACGGTCAGGTGACGCTGACCGTCACCGTCCCGGTCGGCTCCCGCGCGAAGGTCGACGTACCCGGTCAGGAGACCGTCGAGGTCGGCCACGGGACCCACGAATGGACCGCGACCGATCCGTACGCCGAGGCGCCCGAGCTGCCGGCCGACGCGACCGTCCGTCAACTGCTCGACCACCTGCCGACCTGGTCGGCGGTCGCCGAGGCGGCCGTCGAGGCCGGCGCCGTCACCGACGACGCCGAGCTCGCGGGGCGGTTCAAGCGGTACCTGAACGAACCGGCCACTGCGCTCGTCGAGGCGATCGGCCCGCGGGGCAGCACCCCGGACGCCGAGGCCGTGAAGGCCGCACTCGCGGCCGTTCTCCACCACTAGCCAAGCACTCACCCCGACCGCCCCGCTGCCGTTGCAGAACATCCCTTGGAGGTCATGATGAGGTTCCGCCCAGGAGCCAGCGGGCTCGCCCTGCTGGCCGTCTGTTCTCTCACTCTCGCCGCGTGCAGCGCGGGCAGTCTCGGTTCCAGCGACGACTCCGGCGGCAGCAACTCGGTCGAACTCACGTACCTGACCACGAACCAGGACCAGGACGTGAAGGAGGCCGAGCAGCTCGCCAAGGACTTCCACGCGAAGTACCCGAACATCACGGTCAAGGTCGACACCCGCCCGGGTGGCACCGAAGGCGACAACATCGTCAAGACCCGGCTGTCCACCGGTGACATGCCCGAGGTCTTCAACTACAACACCGGGTCGCTGTTCCAGGCGATCGCGCCGCAGAAGAACCTGGTCCCGATCACCGACGAGCCGTACGTCAAGGATCTCGACGACAACTTCAAGAAGACCGTGACCGCCGACGACCAGGTGTACGGCGCGCCGGTCGGCGGCTTCCAGGGCGGCGCGGTGCTCTACAGCATCCCGGTCTACACCAAGCTCGGCCTGAAGATCCCGAAGACCTGGGCCGAGTTCATGGCCAACAACGCCAAGATCAAGGCGTCCGGCGGCGGCGTCGCGCCGGTGATCCAGACGTACGGCGAGACGTGGACCTCGCAGCTGTTCGTGCTCGGCGACTTCCACAACGTCTCCGCCGCGGAGCCGGACTTCGCGGACAAGTACACCAAGAACCAGGCGAAGTACGCGACCTCACCGGCCGCGCTGAAGGGCTTCGAGCACACCGAGGCGGTGCACGACGCCGGCTACGAGAACAAGGACTTCGCGTCCGCGAAACTGCCCGACGGCCTGAAGATGCTTGCCACCGGCAAGGGTGCGCACTACCCGATCCTGTCCGGTGTGGTCGCGAACATGGTGGCCACCTACCCCGACGCCGCCAAGACCGTCGGCCTGTTCGCACTACCTGGTGACGACGCGAACACCAACGGCCTGACCCTGTGGACGCCGGGCGGGCTGTACATTCCGAAGACCACGACCGGCGACAAGCTCGACGCGGCCAAGAAGTTCCTCGCATTCGTCGCCAGCCCGGACGGCTGCAAGTCGCAGAACACGGCCGGCGCGCCGACCGGCCCGTACGCGGTGAAGGGCTGCGAGCTCGGGGACGACGTACCGCAGGCGATCAAGGACATGCAGCCATACCTCGACAAGCCCGGCGCGTCCAGCCTCGCGCTGGAGTTCCTTTCGCCGGTCAAGGGCCCGTCGCTGGAACAGATCACGGTCGAGGTCGGCTCGGGCATCCGGAAGGCGAAGGACGGCGCGGCGCGGTACGACGAGGACGTGAAGAAGCAGGCCCAGCAGCTGGGTCTGGCGGGTTGGTGAGGTCGGTGGCCGTGACGATCACCCAGGAACGCGGCAAGGCCACAGCGGCGGCCGCGAAAACCGGGAGCAAGGTCTACCGCCCGTACTCGAACTGGTTCTACCTGCCCACAGCCGTGATCTACGGCGTACTGTTCCTGGTCCCGACCTTCGCCTCGCTCTACTTCAGCCTCACCCGCTGGAGCCTGTTCGAGTCGAAGTTCATCGGGCTGGACAACTTCAAGCTGTTCTTCCAGGAGCCCCAGCTGGTCAAGGGCTTCACGAACACACTGATCTACGCGGTCGTCACGTCAGGGTCGAAGGTGGTGCTCGGGCTGCTGCTCGCGGTGCTGCTGACATCGCAGATCGTTGCCCGCGGCTACCTGCGGTCGGTGGTGTTCTTCCCGGTGCTGGTCTCCACGATCGGCGTCGGGCTGACCTTCACCGTGCTGATGAACCCCGACCAGGGGCTGATCAACAAGTCGCTGGCGGCGATCGGGATCCAGGGCCCCGGGTGGCTGACCGACCCGAAGTGGGCGCTGCTGTCGGTGGCCGCGGTCGACGTCTGGAAGGGCGTCGGCCTGGCCACCCTGATCTACATCGCCGGCATCGTGTCGATCCCGCGCGAGTACATCGAGGCGGCCCGGGTGGACGGGGCCGGTTCGTGGCAGCAGTTCCGGCGGATCGTGCTGCCGCTGTCCCGGCCCGCCACCGTGACCGTCATCATCTTGTCGCTGATCGGCGGGCTGCGGTCGTTCGACCTGATCTGGGCGATGACGCGTGGCGGGCCCGGGTTCACCTCGGACGTGATCGCGTCGGTGATCTACAAGCAGTACCAGGCCGGGTTCTACGGCCTGTCGACCGCGGGCAACGTCGTGCTGTTCGTCGTGGTCACCGCGATCATCCTGCCGCTGTCGTGGTTCCTCAACCGCAAGGAGGTCGACCTGTGAGCACGGCGGAACTCGTCAACCACCGGCCCGCGCGGAAGTGGGCGTTGAGCGCGGTCGCGATCCTGGTTTCGATCGTGGTGTTCATCATCCCGTTCGCGTTCATCGTGCTGACCGCGGTGAAGGACCGGACCCAGTCCGCGGACCTGAGCTTCTCCTGGCCGCACCAGTTCCGGTTCGTGCAGAACTTCGTCGAGGTGGTCCGGGCGCGGGACTTCATGCTGGTGATCGCGTTCATCAACAGCACGATCCTGACCGTGGTCAGTGTCGTCGGCATGGTGGTGCTCGCCGCGATGGCCGGGTTCATACTGCAGCGCCGCAAGAGCCGGTGGAACGGCTTCATCAACTTCCTGGTGCTGGCCGGGCTGATCATCCCGCCGGCCGTCGTACCGACGATCTGGGTGCTGCAGAAGCTGGGACTGTTCAAGACGATGCCCGGGCTGATCCTGATCGAGATCGCCTACGGCCTGTCGTTCTGCATCCTGCTGTTCCGGGCCTTCGTGGCGACGATCCCGCGGGAGCTGGACGAGGCCGCGATCATCGACGGCGCCGGTCCGCTGAAGCTGTTCTTCCGGGTCATCTTCCCGCTGCTCAGATCCGTGATCGTCACGGTCGTGGTGGTGCAGTCGGTCAACGTGTTCAACGACTTCGTGAACCCGCTGTACTTCCTGCCCGGCGACCAGAACGCGACCGTCCAGCTGACACTGTTCAACTTCTCCAGTCAGTACACGACGCAGTACAACCTGCTGTTCATGGACATCCTGCTGATCACGATCCCGCCGTTGATCATGTTCCTGTTCTTCAACCGCCAGATCGTGGCCGGCCTGACGTCGGGAGCGATCAAGGGGTAGCGGGCTTACGAACGATGAGCGCTGCCTGCCCGGCGTCCTTCTCGCCGGGCAGCGCGGCGCGGGTCAGTGTGGCCACCTCGACGAACCCCGCGTCGGCGAGCAGGCCGGCGACGTCTGGTACGTCGTACATGTACACCTGCAGGTCGACGTCATGGCCGTACGCCTGCGTGAGCGGGCGGTCGCCGCTACCGACCTTGAAGCCGTGCACCAGATGGCCGCCGGGCCGCAGCACCCGGAACAGCTCCGCGAACGCCACCGGAAGCTCCTCGCGCGGCGTGTGGACGAGCGAGTACCACGCGAGCGCCCCGGCCAGCTCGTCGTCCTTCAGCTCCAGCTCGAACAACGACCCGACCTCGAACCGGAGCTCCGGGTACTCCCTCCGCGCCACGTCGATCATGCCCGGCGTCAGGTCGACCCCGAACACGTCCAGACCCCGACCGGCGAGGTACGTCGTCACGCGCCCGGTCCCGCACCCGAGATCGCCGACCGGCCCGTCGTCGACCAGCGCGGCGAAGTAGTCCAGCGCACCGAGCTCGAACGGATCGGCGCGGTGGTAGTCCTTCAGGATCGCGTGGTAGTCGACGGCGGCGGTGTTGTAGGACCCCTGGATATCGTTCACGCGAGGAGCTTAGGCAGTCCCTCGGACAGTTTCTCGTAATCGGACAGCGCGTTGTACGCGTGCGCCGACAACCGGATGAACCGCCGGTCCTCGAATCCGGTGAACGTGATCTCCGCCTTGAGCTCCCGCGACACGCGCATCTTCAGCGCGTCGCCGCCGGACAGGTCGACCGACGACGGCAGCTCGACCAGCCGCATCGTCGCGGGCGCGTGCACCACGTCCGCCACCCCGGTCCCGAGCGCCTTCGCCAGCACCCTTGCGCCCTCCTCGACCAACGCGGTCAGCTGGGGGCGGCGGGTCGGCCAGTCCAGGTCGGCCAGGACCTTCAGCGACTCCGGCGCGGCGATCCACGGCACGTAGTCGTACGTGCCCTGCATGTCGAAGCGCTCCGGCATCCGCTCGTCGTACTCCGACCAGGACACGATCAGCGGCATCGACGCCGTCCGCCACCGCTCGGCGACGACCAGGCCGGCCGTGGCGCGCGGGGCGGCCGGCCACTTGTGGAAGTTGCCCGTCCAGAAGTCGGCGCCCGCCGCGGCCGGGGCGTCGATCAGCGCCGGGGCGTGCGCGCCGTCCACCACGACCGGTACGCCGCGCTCATGCGCGGCGGCCACCAGCGCCTCGATCGGGAACACCTTCGCCGTACCCGAGGTGATCTGGTCCACGATCAGCACCGAGGCGCCGTCCAGCTGGTCGGCGATCAGCGCGACCACCGTCTCGTCGTCGGCCTCCAACGGGATCGCCACGGTCACCACCTCGGCGTGGCGCTGTTTCGCGAAGCGCTCGGCGGCGTACCGGACGGCGCCGTACGCGTGGTCGGTGAGCACGATCCGGCTGCCCGCCGGGATCGGCAGCGTCTGGAGCGCGACCGTGACGCCGGCGCTGGCGTTCGGCACCAGCGCGAACCCGTCCGGGTCGGTCTGGAGGAACGACGCCAGCGCGAGACGGCTCGCGGTCAGCCGGTCGGCGACGGTACGGAACCAGACCATCGGGTTCGCGTCCATCTCGGTCCGCAGGCTCGCCATCAGCTCCTGCGTCCGCCGCGGCACAGCGCCGTACGAGCCGTGGTTGAGATGCAGGACGTCCGGATCGAGGGTCCACAGATCGGGGCAGGGGTGGAATACGGTCACCGGTCCAACGGTACATACCCGCAGCGGTACATTGCAGGACGTGTACCCCTACCTCGACCACGACGGCCCGATCGCGATGGCGCATCGGGGCGGCGCGAAGCACCCGGACAACCTCGGGTACGAGAATTCGCTGCACGCGTTCCAGAATGCCGTCGACCTCGGGTACCGCTACCTGGAGACCGACCTGCACGCCACCAGTGACGGCGTCGTGATCGCATTCCACGACGACAAACTGGACCGCGTCACCGACCGGACCGGCGCGATCGCCGACTTGCCCTGGTCCGAGGTCAGCAAGGCGCGGATCAACGGCCACGAGCCGATCCCCCGGCTGGACGACCTGCTCGAGCAGTTCCCGGACGTCCGGTTCAACCTGGACATCAAGGCCGAGGGCGGTCTCCAGCCGGCCGCGGAGGTCCTCCGGGCCGCGAACGCCATCGACCGGGTCTGCGTGTCGTCGTTCTCACAGTCGCGGGTCCGGCGGATCCGCAAGCTCCTCGGCCCGCGGCTGTGCACCGGCTACGGCTCCTGGGAGATCGCGCTGATCCGGTTCCTCCCGTTCGCGCTCGGCTCGAAGGGTGCCTGCCTGCAGATCCCGGAGCAGTACGGCGCCGTCCACCTGCTCACGCCCGGCCTGATCCGGCGTGCGCACTCCCGCGGCAAGCAGGTGCACGTCTGGACCGTCGACGACGCGGACACCATCCGCCGGATGCTCGATGCCGGGGTGGACGGCATCATCACCGACCGCACCGACGTTCTGCGGGAGGTTCTGATCGAGCGAGGTCAGTGGCATTAAGAGGGCACTGAAGTGTTATCCGCTGGTACGCCGCGACGTACCCGGGAAATGACACACTTCCGCGCATGGGTTTCCTCTCCGCCCCGGCGGCGGTCGACAAGCGCGAGTACTGGGGGTTCAGCCTCTACGACTGGGCGAACTCGGGCTATGTCACCACCACGGGCACCGTCCTGTTCGCGCCGTACCTGACGTCGGTCGCGGAGACCGCGGCCTGCGGGTACGCCGGGACGACCGACCACCCCTGCCGGACGAACCTCGACGTGCTCGGGCTCGGGATCTCCCCCGGCTCGCTGGCGTTCTACGTGGTGACGGTGGCGACGCTGGTCTCCGCGCTGTTCCTGCCGGTGATCGGCGCGATCGCGGACCGGATAGAGAACAAGAAGCTGCTGATGTGCGGCTTCGCCTGGGCCGGCGCGATCGCCGCCAGCTGCATGGTGTTCGTCGGCGGCGGGCGATGGGGGCTCGGCGCGTTGCTGCTGTTCATCGGGAACCTGTGTCTCGGCTCGTCACTCGTCGTGTACGACTCGATCCTGATCGACATCGCGCCGCCCGACGACCGGGACACGGTGTCGTCGCGCGCCTGGGCGTTCGGGTACGCCGGCGGCTTCCTGCTCCTCCTGGTCAACCTGGCCGTCGTCACGGCCCACGACGCGCTCGGGATGAGCCAGGGCACCGCCGTACGTCTGAGTCTGCTCAGCGCCGGGTTGTGGTGGGGATTGTTCACTTTCTTCCCGTTCCTGCGGTTGCGGAACCGTCCACCGCTGAACGTCGAGCAGGTACGCAGCGGCGGCCTGGTGCGGCAGAGCTTCGGGCAGCTGTCGGCCACGCTCAAGCACATGCGGGCCTATCGCATGACCATGCTGTTCCTGATCGCGTACCTGTTCTTCAACGACGGCATCCAGACCGTCATCTCGGTGTCGTCGACGTACGGCGAGAAACAGCTCGGCTTCGAGACCCAGGTGCTGATCGCGACCATCCTGCTCGTGCAGCTGGTCGCGTTCTTCGGGGCGCTGGTCTTCGGCCGGGTCGCGCGGCGCTACGGCGCGCGCCGGACGATCGCGGGCGGCCTGGTGGTGTGGATCCTGATCGTGATCGCCGGGCTGATGCTGCCGGCGCACCAGATCGCGCCGTTCCTCGCGATGGGGGTCGCGATCGGGATCGTGCTCGGCGGCACCCAGGCGCTGTCGCGGTCGGCGTTCAGCCAGCTGATCCCGAAGGGCCGCGAGGCGGAGTACTTCTCGCTCTACCAGGCGGGCGAACGCGGGACGTCGTGGCTCGGCACGCTGCTGTTCGGTCTGGTGCATCAGCTCACCGGCTCGTACCGTCCCGCGATCGTCGCCCTCGCCGTCTTCTTCATCGTCGGCATCGCGCTGCTCCTGCGCGTGGACATGCGCCGCGGCATCGAGGAGGCCGGCAACGCGCAGCCGACCGTCGTCTAGGGTGCGGCTGGGCCGACCTCGGCGGGGGTGAGCGGACGCCGTACCGGCGAAGCTGGCGAGTACTCGTCGGCTCCCACGTCGTACGGCGTGATCCTGGCCTGGCCGTCGAGGTCCTCGGTGACCTGACCGGAGTGGTCGAGGCTCGCTGCGTTCACGGCGGCGCTTCCCGCACCGAGCCGGTAGACACCGTCGGCGCCCGCGACCAGCTTCGGATCGGCACGCGTGAAGCCGGACGGGATGTTGCCGTTGGTTGCCTGTCCCCACAGGAGGTTGCCCGACCAGGTCAGGCCGTCGAGGTACGGCATGTTCACCAGTTCGCCGCTGTCGCCGGCCATCAGGTTGTCGGCGATCACGCATCCGAGCGGTGGGACGGTCCGCTGGCTCTCGCCGGCCAGCGCCTGGCCGTTGTTCCGCAGGGTGTTCAGCACGATCGTCACCCGGTCGGGCGCGTCGTTGCCGGTCCGCGAGCTCGACGGCTCGCCCTCGTAGTGGTCCCGTTCCGTACCGCTGCCGAGCACCACACCGGCGCCGGCGACCCCGTCGACGTAGTTGTTCACGATCAGGTGGTCGTTGCCGTAGATCCGGATGCCGTTCTGCCCGGACAGCAGGTAGTTGCTCTCGACCCGGTTCTGGTTGCCGTGCCGCAGTACGAGTCCGCCGAGCGACGAACGGATCGTGTTGTACCGGATCGTGTTCCCGGACGACTTCACCGAGATCGCCTCGGGGTCACCGTTGCAGCGCTCGAACAGGTTGTACTCGACCGTCGCGTCCGCCGTACTGAGCGCCCGGCCGCTCACGCCGAGCCGGATCGGTTCGCCTCCGTTCGATCCGCCGTACGTGTGATCGCGGAAGTAGTTGCGCAGGATGTAGGTGCGCTGCGCCATCGCCTCAGCGCCCGGCCCGTCGACCACCAGGTAGACGCCGAGGGTGGACTTGTCGTGGAAGACGTTGCGGTCGATCTTCGCGTCGTCGCCGCGGACGACGACCCAGTGCCCGGCCGCGGCGGCCAGTTGCAGGTCGTTGCGGGTCAACCTGATCCGCGAGCAGTCCGCCGGGATCTCCAGCGTCGTACTCTGCCGGAAGGCGAACCCGCTGAGCGTGACGTTCGACGACCCGGCGAACACGAAACTCTGTTCGCCGGTGAGCACCACGCCGCCGCGGCTCTGCGCCACGATCGTGATCGGTGCGCTGCTGCTTCCGTGCCGGTTGGTGATCGTGATCGGCGATCCGGACGGTACGTCGTACGTACCGTTGGCGACCGTGATCGTGGTGCCGGCGGTGGCGCCGTTGATTGCCTGCTGCAACTCGGCCAGCGAGGTCACCGTGGCCTGCTGGTCCGCAAACGCAGTCCGCGCGCTCACCAGCGACAACGCGACGGCGGCACCGGCGCCGCTCAAGAACGTCCGTCGATCCATCCGAGTCTCCTAGTTGTTGGGGCGGTACAACTTGCGGTACTCGCTCGGGGTCACCGAACTCACCTGCCGGAAGACCTTCGAGAAATACGACTGATCCATCCCGACGGCGGCCGCGATCTCTTCCATCGGGCGCGCCGTGGCGGACAGCTCGCGCTGGGCCCACTCGATCCGGGCCCGCTTGACGTACTGCTTCGGCGACAACCCGAACTCGGCCCGGAAGTGCCGCGTGAAGGTCGCCAGGTCGTAGCCGAACACCGCGGCCAGCTCCTCCACGCTCGGCAGCGTCGCGAGGTTCTCCTGGATGTACTGGACGATCCCGGATTCAGCCGTCTGCTGCGGCGACAACCGCACCGAGCCGGGCGGCGCGCTGTCCAGGTAGTGCGCGAAGAGCGCGGTCAGCGCCGACCGCAGCCGCAGCGGCGTTGCGAGACCGGGCGGGTCCCGATCCGCGGCACCGACCTGCTCGAAGAGCGCTGCGGCGGCCTCGGGCGCCTTGCTCGGAACGACGTACGGCAGCGTGATCAGTTCGCCGATGTCGCGGTCGCCGATCAGCGCGTTGAAGTGCAGCCAGTGCTTGCGGAACACGTTGTCGCTGATCGTCTCGTACGACACCGGCACCTCGGCCGGCAGGTACACCAGCTCACCGGGCCGCGGGAACAGCTCCTGGTCCCCGACGACGAGCCGCCCCTCCCCCTCCAGAATCAGGTACAGCCGCGAGAACGGATCGGGCTGCAGTGGCCGGGACCACTCGCGATGCACCTTCGTGATCCGCGCAGCGACCACCAGGTCCAGCCGCAGCCGGTCCAGATACGTCCGGATGATCTCCTGCTCACCTACCGCGGTAGCTGTCGTCATCAGTCATCCGTCTCGGATTTGTACTTTCCAGACCTTATTTCGTCGCAAACTAGCGCTTTCCGAGCGCGCGAGTCAATGACTCATCGGATGTCTGCGTCGACTAGGCGGGGACGACGGAGGCGACGAACGCCCGTACGTCGGCCTCCGCCGGGCGGGCGCCGGTACGGTCGGCGAACATCATGTGCGCGGTGCCTATCAGGGTCAGTCCGAGTACGTCGATGTCGGCGCCGGCCGGGATCCGCCCGACCGCCTGCTCCGCCGCCAGGTAGTCCCGGATCACCTGCCCGGCCTCGCTCAGGATCGGCACACCCGTCGGGACAGCCTCGCGCAGGCGGGCCCGCAGACCGTCGCGCGAGATCGTCAGACTCACGATCGCCACCGCCACCGACCCGAACAGTTCGCCCAGCATCGCGGTCAGGTTCTCCACGACACTCCCCTGGTCGACGGCCTTCATCAGCACTTCGCCCCGCTGGTGGATCCGGCCGATCCGGTCCAGTACGAGTTCCGCGAGGAAGCCGTCGAAGTCCGTGAAGTGCTTGTGCAGCAGGCCCTTCGCGCACCCTGCCTCGGTCGTCACCGCGCGACTCGTGAGGGCCTCGGGCCCGTCCCGGAGCAGGACCCGCTCGGCCGCGTCGAACAGCTGCTCGCGGGCATCCCGCATCGCCACGCCGGTCGGCATCCACACCATCCCCTTGACACGAGTGGGCAATCGCCCACTACCGTGGGCACATGCCCACTCTAGCGTCACAACCACCCACCGGCGAGCCGCATCGGCGACGGGACATGGCCGAGTCGTTCGGCGCGGATGCCACCCTGTACGACCGGGCCCGGCCGCGCTACCCGGACGCCCTGATCGAAGCGATCGCCGGCACTGCACCAGGGCCGGACGTGGTGGATGTCGGCTGCGGGACCGGAATCGTCGCGCGGCAACTGCAGGCGGCCGGGTGTCGCGTGCTCGGCGTCGAGGTCGACGAGCGCATGGCGGCGTACGCACGCAGCACCGGGGTCGACGTCGAAGTGGCGTCGTTCGAGTCCTGGGATGCCGCCGGCCGCACGTACGACGCCCTCGTCGCGGGGATGACCTGGCACTGGATCGATCCGGCGGATGGCGCTGCCAAGGCCGCGAAGGTCCTTCGGCCGGGCGGAACGTTCGCGGTCTTCTGGTACGTCCTGCAGCCGCCGCCCAGTCTCGGCGCCGCGTTCGCCGACGTGCTCCGCGACGTATTGCCCGAGAACCCGGCGGCGGGACGCGCCGCCGCTACACCGCTCGGCGCGTACGAGCACTTCCTCCACCGCGCTGCCGACAACCTGGGTCCGGCATTCACCGACATCCGGCGGCCGACGTTCCCGTGGTCCCGTACCTACACCCGCGACGAGTGGCTCGACCAGATGCGTACGAGCGGCCTCGCGAAACCGCTCGCCGACGCCGGCAAACTCGAGGCGGTCCTGGACGGCACCGCCGCCGCCATCGACGCCGTCGGCGGCACCTTCACCCTCGACTCCACGGCGGTATCCCTGTTCGCCACCCGGACGTGAACGTCATCGCGACGACGGGGTTGCGGTCGGGTTGGAGCGGAAGCCGCCGAAGCCACCTTGGCGGACGGTGTTCGCGGTGATCGTGCCGTTGGCGTTCTGACCGGTGACCACAACCTGCTCGCCGGCCTTCAGGTCCGCGGCGGTCCCCTTCGAGCTGATCTCGTACGTCGTGTCGCCGGTGAGCTTGACCGTGACGTTGCCGGACTGGGTCTTCACGACCAGCTCGGAGCCGTTCGCGGAGACGACCGTCCCGATCGTCCCACCACCCTGCCCGCCCTGCCCGCCGCCGAAGTTCCCCGGCCCGTTCTGTCCGCCGTTCTGTCCGCCGTTCTGTCCGCCGTTCTGTCCCCGGTAGCCGCCGTACCCGCCGAAGCCGCGACCGGCTTGCGGCTGGTTCGACGAGCTGTCCGACGCGAACGCAGCGTGCAGCCCCGCGCCACCGGCCAGTCCGATCGCGAGCACGACGATGCCGGTCAGGATCGCCGTCGCCAGCGGCAGGTTGAGGGTCTTCTTCGGCGTCAGCGCCGACTCGACCTCCTCGTCGGACCCGATCTGGGCGAACTCGTCGGGCGTCTGGTTACTCATCTACTGGCCTCTCACTCATGACGTAGCGCATCGATGGGACGAAGACCGGCGGCTCGGTGCGCCGGCATGCTGCCGAAGAACAGGCCGACGGCCGCGGACACGCCGAGCGCGAGTCCGATCGACGACGGCACCAGCACCGGCTGCACGCCGGCCAGCTGGAAGCGGGTGACGATCAGCGCGACCCCGACCCCGACCGCGCCACCGATCAGGCTGAGCAGCGTCGCCTCGATCAGGAACTGGCCGAGGATCGTCCGGCGCCGCGCGCCGAGGGCCTTGCGGATGCCGATCTCCCGGGTCCGCTCGGTGACCGTGACCAGCATGATGTTGGTGACGCCGATGCCGCCGACGACGAGGCTGATCGCGGCCACGGTCGCGAGCAGCGCGGTGAACGTCGCCGCGGTGTCCTGGCTGGTCTGCAGGATCTGCGCCGAGTTCGTGATCCGGAACGGCGAGGTCGTCGTCGCCGGCACCTGGTGGCGAGCGGTCAGCAACTGCGTGACCTCGGCCTGCGCGGTGTCGACCCGGTCCTTGTCGGCTGCCTGTACGACGATCTGATTCAAGGCGCCGTACCCGGCCTGCGTCGCGCGGAGCGTGGTGATCGGGACGATCGCGGTCGCATTCGGGTCGTTGAACCCGGTGCTGTCCTTGCTCGCCAGGACGCCGAGCACCGTGAAGTCGACGGCGCCGAGCTTGATCGTCTGCCCGACCGCGCTCGCCGGCCGGGTGAACAGCTCGGTCGCGGCCGTCTGCCCGAGCAGGATCACCCGCTGCGAGGTGTCCACATCGGCCTGGGTGAACGAGCGGCCGAGCTGCACCGGCGTGTTGGTGGCCGGCAGGTACTCCGGGGTGGTGCCGATCACCTGGTTGACGGTGTAGCTGGTGTCGCCGTTGGTCGCCGTACCGGAGCTGGTCATCACCGGAGCGACCGAGGACACATCAGGAGCCAGCTTCTTGTCGGCAAGGGCCGCGGCGTCGTCGAGCGAGAGGCTGTACTGCTGGTTGGCCGGCCCCGCCTGACCCCGGACGAAGCCACCGCCGCCACCGGTGGTGGAGACCGTGAGCAGGTTGGTGCCCATCGCCTCCAGCCGTTCCTGCACCGCCTTCCCGGAGCCGTTGCCGACCGCAACCAGCACGATCACCGCGCCGACACCGATCGACACGCCGAGGACGGTCAGCAGTGATCTGAGCTTGTTGGCCGTGAGGCCGCGGAGCGCGGCGCCCATCAGGTCGCGTGGCGACATCAGCGCGTCACCTCGTCGGCGACGATCCGGCCGTCCGCGACCTGGACCAGCCGCCGGGCCCGGGCCGCGACCTCGTGCTCGTGGGTGATCACGATGATCGTCCGGCCCTCGCCGTGCAGCTGGTCGAACATGCCCAGTACCTCGTCGGTCGAGTGCGCGTCCAGGTTGCCGGTCGGCTCGTCGGCGAGCAGGATCCGCGGACCGGTGGCGAGCGCCCGCGCGATCGCTACCCGCTGCTGCTGGCCACCCGACAGCTGGTTCGGCCGGTGGCCGGTGCGGTCCGCGAGACCGACCAGCTCGAGTGCGCGGTTCGCCCGCTTCCGGCGTTCGGCCCGGCGCAGGTGCGCGTAGGTGAGCGGCAGTTCGACGTTCGCGAGTGCCGTGGTGCGCGGGATCAGGTTGAACGACTGGAAGACGAAGCCGATCTTCCGGCCACGGACCAGCGCCTGCTGGTCCTCACTCAGCCGGGCGACGTTGCTGCCGTCCAGCCAGTACTCGCCACGGGACGGTACGTCGAGGCAGCCGAGGATGTTCATCAACGTGGACTTGCCGGATCCGGACGAGCCCATCACCGCGACGTACTCCCCCGCCCCGACCCGCAACGACACGCCCCGGAGCGCGTGCACCGCAGTCTCGCCGTGTCCGTACGTCTTGGTGACGTCCCGGATCTCGATCAGGGCGTCAGCGGCCACGGAAACCTCCGCCGCCGTTGCCTGCACCGATACCGCCTGGGAACTGACCGCCGCCCTGCAGACCCTGCCGGTTCTGGCCGTTCTGACCGGTCTGGCCGTTCTGGGTCCCGGTGCCGCCGATCGCGCCTTGCAGCAACTCGATCTGGTCGCCTTCGTTCAGGCCCGAGGTGATCTGGGTGTAGCTGTCGCCCCGGACGCCGACCTTCACCTCCCGGGTCCCGCTGCCGTCGGCCATCGTGACGGTGTACGTCGTACCGCTGGTCGCGATCGCCGTACTCGGCACGTAGAGGGCGTTGGCGGCCTTCGCGGTCTGCACGGTGACGTTGGCGGTCTGGCCGATCCGGGCGTTCGACGGGAGCTTGGCGAGGCTGAACGTGGCCGAGTACGACACGACGCCGTTGGTCGTGGTCGGAGTCGGTGAGACCGACGCCAGCGAGGCGGTGAGCGTCGTACCGGGTTCGGCGTTCAGGGCGACGGTTGCGGACTGGCCGGCCTTGATCTTGATCGCGTCGGCCTCCGCGAACGCGGCGACCACCTGGAGCGCCTTCAGGTCGGCGATGTCGACGAAGCCCGTGCCGGACGTCGACGACGACGTACCGGAGGTCGAGGCTGAACCTTGACCTGAGGTCGAGCCTTGTCCGCTGGTTCCTCCGCTGCCGGACGAGCTGCCTGAACCTGAGCTGGACCCGCCGGACACCGAGCCGACGGCCCCGTTGATCGCGGTGATCGTGCCGGCGATCGGCGCCTTCAGCGTGGTCGCGTCGACCGCCGCCTGCGCGGCCTCGACGTTCTGGTCGGCCTGTTCCTTGTCGGCCTTCGCCTTCGCCAGACTCGCCTCGGCGTTGCTGACGGCAACTTCCGGGCTCTGACCCTGACCCTGAGATTGAGACTGGGACTGGGACTGGGACTGCTGTTGCTGCTGCTGACCGTTGGCCGGGGTGGGCGTCGGTGACGGCGAGGCGGACGCCTCCTCGGCCTCCTCCAGGGCCTCCTGCGCATCGGCGAGCGTCTCGTCGGCCGCGGTGACCGAGTTCGCCGCCGCGATCTGGTTCTGTTGCGCGATCCGCAGTTGCCGCTCGGCCGCGGACGGATCGATCTTCGCGATCGCCGCACCCTTCGCCACCACCTGGCCGACCTTCACCAGCACCTGGGTGACCGTGCCGGAGGTCTCGAACTGCGGCGAGGCGGTCTGCGAACTCTGTAGGGTGCCACTCGAGCTCACGCTCGCGGTGACCTGACCACGCTGTACGGCGACCGTCGGCCGGGTCGCACTGGCCGCCGGCGGGTCCTTCTTGAAGAACAGGAAGTAGGCGGTCACGCCGATGACGAGCACGATGGCCACCAGGGCCACGTTCACGAAACTGAGGCCACGGAGCTTGTGGCGGGGTAGCACCATGGACGCAGAGGCTAGGGACGGATACTGAAGAGGAGATCCTGACTTCCTGGCAACCGGCTGTGAACCGGATATCGATTGGGAACGTCGTACCTGGGGTGCTTCGCGACACACCGTGATCTGTGAACACCCGATGACAGCGGGTCATGACGGTGCTGTCAGGTGCGTACAAAGGGCTCGGACATGCCAAAATGGGAATGATCCGGGCCGGCCGACCGTTGGCACGGATGACGATCTCGGAGGTTTGACATGTCTAATCGCGTACTGCGTGGTTCGGGGCTGGGTGGGGTCAGCTTCGAGGATGACCGCGGTGTCGAGTTCGCGCCGCGCCAGATGATCACGTACGACTGCCCCCGCGGCCACGTGGTCGAGGTGACCATGGCGCACGACGCCGAGGTGCCCGCGGTCTGGGAGTGCCCGCACTGCGGCAGCGAGGCCGCCCGCTCCACCGGCGAGAAGCCGGAGCCGAAGCAGGAGAAGCCGGCCCGTACGCACTGGGACATGCTGCGCGAGCGCCGGAGCATCTCCGAGCTGGAGGAGCTGCTGGCCGAGCGGGTCGAGTTGCTCCGCAAGGGCGAGATCGGCCCGGCGCACCTGCACCGGACCAAGCGCACGGCCTGACCTGCACAGGAGCCCTCATCGCAATGGCGCGGTGAGGGTTTCTTCTTGCCTGGATTTGCCTAAAGGGTTTAGGCAACTACATAATGAGATATGGCCAGAGCAGGTTTGAGTGGCGAGCGGCTGGCGCTGGCCGGTGCCGAGCTGGCCGACGAGGTCGGGTTCGACCAGGTCACCGTGTCGGCGGTCGCCCGGCGCTTCGGCGTGCAGGTCGCCAGCCTGTACTCCCACGTCCGCAACTCCGACGACCTCAAGACCCGGATCGCGACCGTCGCTCTCACGGAGCTCGCCGACCAGGCCGCCGCCGCAGTCGCAGGCCGCGCCGGACGCGACGCGCTGCTCGCACTGGCAGACGTCTACCGCACCTACGCCCAACACCACCCCGGCCGCTACAAAGCCTCCCGCCACACCCCACCCACCACCCCCACGGCCAGCTCCATCGACGGGGTTGTGGCTGGGGGGTCGCGGGGGGTGGCTTCGGGGCAGCGGCGGCGGGTTCCCTCCACCTCGGTTCTGGGGACGGAGTACGTGGCTGCTGGGCGAAGGCATTCGGAATTGATGCGGGCGGTGCTGCGCGCCTACGACCTGGACGAGCCCGCCCAGACAGACGCCGTACGGATGCTCGGCAGTGTCATCCACGGCTACGTGACTCTCGAGCTCGCCGGCGCCTTCGCCTACAGCGCACCGGGCAGCGCCGAGAGCTGGACCCGCATCGTGGACTCCCTCGACTTCCTCCTCCACAACTGGCCCGAGAGGCATCCTTCGTGATCACCGTTCCCATCACCCCCGAACTCCTGCGCGGCGCCCTGGACCTCGAGCAGACAGCCCGCGGCCTCCTGCCACACCGCCTCCCGGCGCGGGCGCGAGCGCAGTACGACGACCCGCAGATGGCGATGGTGGACACGCAACCGTCGGGTGTCCGTCTGGTCTTCCGTACGTCGGCCACCGCCGTGGAGCTCGACACGCTGCCGACCAAACGCGACTACCTCGGCGCTCCCGGACGACCGGACGGCCTGTACGACGTCCTCGTCGACGGACAGCTGTTCACCCAACTCACCGCACCGTCCGGCGACGTGATCACGATCGACCTGACGACCGGCTCCGCCGAGCTGCGGGAAGGTTCCGTCCAGACGCTGCGAGTCGACGGACTGGCCGGCGTACCGAAGACCGTCGAGATCTGGCTGCCGCACGACGAGACCACCGAACTCGTTGCCCTGCGCACCGATGCGCCGGTCGAGCCGGTCCCGTCGACCCAGCGGCTGTGGCTGCACCACGGCAGCTCGATCAGCCACGGCTCGAACGCCACGCATCCGACCGGTACCTGGCCGGCACTGGTCGCGGCCCGGGCCGGAGTCGAGCTGCTCAACCTGGGCTTCGGCGGGAGCGCCCTCCTGCAGCCGTTCATCGCGCGGACGATCCGGGACACGCCGGCCGCTCTGATCAGCCTGAAGCTCGGCATCAACCTCGTGAACTCCGACGGCTTCCGCCTGCTCACGTTCAAGCCCGCCGTGCACGGCTTCCTCGACACCATCCGCGAGGGCCATCCCGACACCCCGCTACTGGTCGTCTCCCCGATCCTGTGCCCGATCCACGAGAACACCCCCGGCCCCACCGGCTGGAACCTCGAGTCCCTGGCCGCCGGCAAGCTCGGTTTCACCGCCACCGGCAACCCCGACGAGATCCCGGCCGGCAAACTGACCCTCGAGATCGTCCGCGCCGAACTCGCCCGCATCGTCGCCCAGCGCGCCATCGAGGATCCCAACCTGCACTACCTCGACGGCCGCACCCTGTACGGGGAGGACGACAACGCCGCCCACCCCCTCACCGACGACCTGCACCCCGACGCCGACACCCATGCCCTGATCGCGGACCGTTTCACCCGGCACACTTTCGAGTCGAAGGGCCCCTTCTGCGGATAGCCGACCCTCGACTTTGGTCGGATGCCGAGATCCCGGTCCGTTCGTACCCTCCGGGGTATGACGATTTCCTCGGGGGACACCGTCCTGCAGCCCGCGGCCGCGACCTGGGTACGCCGGGCCATCCTGCTGCTCTTCGCGAACCTGCTGGCCGGCGCGACGTTCGCCGTACTGACCCTCGTCTTCGCGACGCAGGTGGTGACCTACCAGCTGGCCCACGGCAGCGGCAAGACCGCCGAGGAGCTGCGGATCTCGCTCTGGATCCGCGCGTCGATGGTCCTGGTGGTCGCAGGGTTCTACTGGTTCCTCGCGCGCCGCATGCGGCGCGGCCGGCGTGGCGCCTACGTCCGGGTGCGGACGCTCGCCGTCGCGGGAGTCGTTGCCGTGAGCTACCTTCTCCTCACAGGTGCCTATCCGGTCTGGCTGCGCTCGGTACAGGTCGTCCAGTGGTTGTTGCTCGCGGCCCTTGTCGTCATCACCAACCTCCGCCCAGTCCGCACCGCCTTCCCGAAGCAGGCGAAACAGCCGCGACAGCCGGGGGCGCGCAAGGCCGCGTGGACGCTGGTGCTGGTGACGCCGCTGGTCGCGGAATTCGCGCTGGGCACTGTGCCGGTCCGGATGCTGTATCTGGTCCTGATGTACATCCCGATCTACGGCGCCGGTGCCCTGCTGATCCGTGAGCTCGCCCGCCGCGCCGGCGGTGGCTGGCCGACGATCGCGCTGCTCGGCGTCTGCTACGGCCTCCTCGAGGAAGGGCTCGCACTGCAGAGCCTGACGAGCCCGCATTTGTACGGCGCTGCAGGCTGGGGACCGCGCTGGTTCGGCATCAACACGACGTACGCCGAGCTCAACCTGCCGTACCACGTCGTGTTCAGTGTGGTGATCCCGATCGCGCTGGTCGAGTTGATGTTCCGTCGCGTCGGCAAGGAGCCGTACCTGCGGCTCGGCGGCATGGTCATCACCGGGTTCGTGACGCTGCTGGGGGCGGTGCTGCTCCGGCTCGCGGTGCCGCCGACGGAAGATCCGGGATACCAGATGCCGGCCTCCGCGATCCTGACCGTCCTCGCGCTGGGCGTCGTCTGTGCCGTCGTCGCCCTGCGGATCCTGCCGCGGCGCCGCTTCGCCGTACCACCGGCGGCCTCGCTCCCCTCGCCCACCGTGATCGCCGTGGTCTGCGGAGCGGCGACCCTTGGCTTCCTCGCGCTCCTGTTCCCGATCGGCGATGCGAAGCAACCGGCCTTTGCCCATGGCAACTGGGTCTTGGTGCCGATGGCAACCGCGGCTGCCATCGGGGTCACCGTCGCCTGGCAATTGGCCCGCTGGAGCACCCTGCCGGCCTGGACGCCTCGCCATCGAATCATGGCCGTCGGTGGCGGCTTGCTCGCCCACTCGGTCTTCGGCCTGATCACCCGCGCGAAGACCATGCCCGACCAGCTCGTGATGCTTGCGGTCATCGCAGCCACCTGCTTCCTGATCACGCGCCTGGCCGCCACCCCGACTCACCAGTCCGGCCTAGTCGAACCCTCAGGCGGGTGACCTCTCGGCTGCGGCGGCGATGCTTGGTTGCAGGCGGCGTACGACCTCCAGGTGGTCGTTGGTCCACAGGATCCGGATCGCCGTCGGTGTCGCCTGGTCGTTGGCGTCGTAGAGGTCACGCCGTACGGCGTCCACGAGACGGATCTTCGTCGGGTGGTCGTGCGTCAACGGCTTCGGTACCGATCCGCGGCCCTCGAGTGTTCCGGCAAGGCTCGCGTACCACCGGAGCAGACGGTCGGCGGATGCGAGCAGGGCGGCCTGCGCGGCGGCGCGATCCTCCGACGGCTGCTGCCCGTCGGCGTACCGCTCCCAAAGACCCAGGACGGCGTCCGCCGCCAGCCTGATCCCGACCACACCGGTGACGAGCGCCGTCATCTCGCTCAGCGGCACCCGCTTCGCGCCACGCTCCGCGAGGTACGTGCGGAACGTGTCGTCCAGCCGTCGCGCCGCGGCCGCTGCCCGACGGCCGTCCTGCGGCGCGCGCGGACCGGGCCCGCAGCAGGACACGGCGTACCCGACGACGCTGACGAGGTACTGCGCGCTGTCGACGTACGCCTCGGCCAGCGCCTTCCCGACCGCCTTCGACGCGCCGCGCGGCCAGAACAGCAGGCCGACCGCGACACTGACCGCGCAGCCGAGGGCGATGTCGCCGATCCGGAACAGGATCAGCGACCAGCCTTCAGGCTGCGCGATGTTGAACAGGATCACCAGCGTCACCGTGAACGCGGCCTGCCCGGTCGCGAACGAGATCGCCGCCGGAACGATCCCGGCCACCAGGACCGCGATCGGCAGCAGGATCCACAATGCCGTCCGGTTGTCGCCGATCAACTGCAGCAACACCGCTCCGATGATCGAGCCGACCACCGTGCCGGCGATCGCGCGGTAGGCGTTCTGACCGGTGCTGAGCGCATTGGAACGCAGTACGGACAGCGTCCCGAGGATCACCCAGAAGCCGTGCTGTACGCCGGTCACGTCCGCGAACGCGACCGCGGCGGCGAGACCGATCGCACCCCGGATGCTGTTGTGCAGCCAGACCGAATGCGGCTCGAGATGGGCGGCGGCGCGTTCCACGGCGCTGGCGAGCGGGCCCGCGAGCGCACTCGGCTCCCGGCCGAGCAGGCGATCGGTCCAGCCCCGCTGATCCGCGACCCGCGCGACCTCGACGTTCTGTGCGACCAGCAGCACGGCGAACGCGATCTCCTGGGCGCGGAACGACACGTTGAGACTACTGAGCAGGTCACTCTCCGAGCGGTACGTCGACGGCAGCCGATCCACCGCGCCGTCCTCGAGCGCCGTCACCGCGTCCCGCAGCACCTGAGCGGTTTTCGTCAGCTCGTCGACGCTCGCCCGCGGATTCTCGAGCAGGTCCGCACAGTTCTCCAGGAGCTGCGCGGCGGCGAGGTGCACCGCGGCGGCGTCCGCCTCACAAGGTGCCTCGGGCACCGGTTCTTCGAGGATCGCGCTCAGCCAGGTCAGTTCGTCGACGAGCCGGACGAGCGCGCGGGAGCCGGTGGCGAGTCCGGTCGGACGGTACGGCGTCGCGGTGAACGTACGCCGCAACTCGTCGATCAAGGTCGCCGTCTCGGCGCTGCGCACGACGCACACGGCGGCCGAGTCCGTCGCCTCGGAACGTACCTGCGCCGCAGCGGCCCGGCACACCCGCGCGGCCGGCGCGCTGAGTGGATCGACCGACGGCCGCGGCCAGAGGAACCACACCGCGAAGACGGCTGCCGCAGCAGCGATCGCAACACCGGCCAGGCGATCGGGCAGCGTGGACAGCGAGCCCGGCGTGGCGACGGAGAGGATGAACGCCAGCAGCATCGACGTACCGGCGCCGGCGAGCACCGAGCTGACCACGCCCAAGAACAGTACGACGAACCCGACGACAGCGGTCACCACGACCGCCGTCCACACGGAGTACCCGGCCAGGGTCCCGAGCGACACCAGGACCAGCCACGCGATCGCCAACTGCAACTGCGCCCGGATCCGTTGCCCGGTGCTCCCCGAGAAGTCGACCAGCAACAACATCGCGAACGCCCCGAACGCCGCGAAACTCGCCACCGTCGGCGCCTTCAGCACCCCCGCACAGAACGCGAACAACACCGGCATGACCACCGCGGTCCGCCCCGCCCGCCGCGTCGCCGCCAGCCCAGGATCCCGCCCCCGCAACCACCCGACCAACCGCCGGCCGACCGCCCGCATCCGCGCTCCTCGCTACCCGACCTCCGACGCTGCTCGGACCAGTCTGCTCCGCCCGGCCGGTCCGGGTCACGCGCGGCTCGCATGTTCCGCGCACAGGCAGCCGACCCCGCGGTCGATCCACTCCGGGAGCCGCCAGTCGGGGTGCCGTTTGATCATGAGCGCGCGGATCTCGGCGGCGGCGGTCTCCTCCGGCATCGCGGAGTCGCGGCGTACCCAGGTCTCGTCGCGGAGCTCGACGAGGTAGTCGCGGACCTCGGTCAGCAGGCGGGCGTCGCCGACGTCGCCGTGGCCGGGGACGACCACCCGCGGGCGGTCCGCGAGCAGCCGGTCGAGTACGGCGATCCAGCGCACGCCTGACACGTCGACGTCGTACGGCGGGAACCACGGGACGATCGCGAACTGGTCCGCTTCGGCGAGATCGCCGGTCAGCAGGATGCCCTCGTCCGGTACTGTGACGACCTGATCGCCCTTGCTGTGCGCCCGTCCGGTCGCGCGGAGCACCACCGTCCGGCCGCCGAGGTCCAGCTCGTGCGTCTCGTCGTACGTCAGGTCCGGCGTCGGAATCGTCGCGCCTTCCAGCTCGCGCGCCACCGGCTCACCGAGTTGGCGGAACATCGCGAGGTACCCCTCGCCCTTCGTGGCCAGGTCGTCGGCCTGCGCACGATTGACCAGGTACGTCGCCGCGCCCGCGAACACGTCGGCGCCGAACGCGTGCTCCGGATGGAAGTGCGTCGTCGTCAGGTACAGCCGGCGCCCGGCGGCGTACTCCGCAGCGAACGTGAGCACCCGCTCCGCGTTCCGCGGGCCGAGGCCGGTGTCGACGACGAGCACCGCGTCGGTGCCGCCGACCAGCGTGATGTTGGGGACGAGGTCCACGTTCCGGTTCGGGATCACGACGATGTCGCGGGCGAGTTCCTGGACGTCGGCCACCTGGACGATCGGGTCTTCGAGCATGCGTCCAGCGCACCATCCGGGACTGCGCCGCGTCCAAGACCGCTCCGGCATCGCCGATACCCAACGGGTATCGTCGCAGGTGATGGAACTACGCACCCTGCGGTACTTCGTCGCCGTCGCCGAGGAACTGCACTTCGGCCGCGCCGCCACCCGCCTGTACATGAGCCAGCCTCCACTGAGCCGCGCGATCCGGCAACTGGAGGCCGACCTCGGTACGACGCTCTTCCACCGCTCCGCGTCCGGCGTCAGCCTCACCCCCGCCGGCACCGCACTCCTCACCGAGGCCCGCAAACTCCTCGCCCAGTCCGACCGCCTCCGCACCCGGGTCGCCGCAGCCGCCGGCGCCACGTCCCTCACCGTCGGCATCCTCGGCGACAGCACCGACCCGAACATCTCCCGCCTCGCCGCGGCGTACCGCGACCGGCACCCGAACGTCGAGGTCCAGATCCGCGAGACCGACCTCGACGACCCCACCTGCGGCCTCCGCACCGGCCTCGTCGACGTCGCCCTCACCCGGGGCCCGTTCAACCGGACAGGCCTGCACGTCCACGAACTCCGCACCGATCCGGTAGGCGCCGTACTCCGCACCGACGACCCACTCGCCGCCCGCACCACGCTGAGCCTCGCGGACCTGGCGGACCGCCGCTGGTTCCAGTTCCCACCCGGCACCGACCGCGAATGGCAGTCCTACTGGAATGCCGGCACCCACCGCGAAGGCCCGGTCGTCCGCGCCGTCCAGGAATGCCTGCAGTCGGTCCTCTGGAACGCCACCATCGGCCTGACACCCATCACCAACCACAACCCCGGCCCGGAGTTCACCGTCGTCCCGGTCGCCGATCTCCCACCGAGTCCCGTCGTGGTCGCCTGGACGGAGAACACTCCCCTGGCGTTGTCGTTCCTTCAATCAGCGAAGGCGATCTACCGCTAGCGCTCCGGGTCGATGACCTCGCCCTGGATGACGTCGCCGGACGGTGGCTTCGGCTGCGTCGGGCCCGGCATGAAGGGGGCGAAGGCGGGTGGGGTGAGCGTGGTGGCGCGGCGCGAGATGAAGCGGGAGACCGCGCGGCGGGCCAGCGGGCGGGTGAACGGGAGGATGAAGAAGAAGCCGAAGATGTCGGTGACGAAGCCCGGGGTCAGCAGCAGCGTGCCGCCGATCAGGACGAGGCCGCCGTCGGTCAGCTCGCGGCCGGGGAGCTTCCCGGTCTGCAAGGCCGACTGCAGCGCGTTCCAGGCGCGGCGGCCCTCACGTTTCACCAGCCAGGCGCCGAGGAAGCTCTCCGCGATCAGCAGGGCGACGGTCGGCCAGCCGCCGATCGCCTGACCGACCTGGATGATCACGTAGATCTCCACGATCGGCACGACCAGCAGCGCCAGCCCGATCAACCACGCCATGTCCTGTCCCTTCCCGCGCGTTCACCTCAGTGTTACAGGTCCACGCAGCGGTTCCCACGCCGTCGGGGCCCGTTCAGGGAATACCCCGAGGGTCAGGCAGGCACCTTCTCACGCGGCTTCGCCGAACCCGCGGCCGGCGGAGGCGGCGTCTTCTCCCCGCGCGTACGCCGCCGCTCGATCAGCGCGAGCACCAGACCGAGCAGCCCGAGCGCGCTCAGGATCCACTGCGGCCAGCCGCCGATCGTGGTCGCGAGCGTGTGGCCGTCCTTCAGCGGCACCGACGCGACGTACACGTCCGGCACGAACTGCGCCGACTTGTGCTCGACCGACCCGTCCGGCCGGATCACGCCGGAGATGCCGCTCGTGGACGCGATCAGCACGGTACGGCCGGTCTCGATCGCACGCATCCGGGTGATCGCGAACTGCTGCTCCGGCTGTCCGGTCCCGCCGTACGTCGCGTTGTTGGTCTGCACGATCAGCACCTGGGCGCCGCCCTTGACCACGTCGGAGATGACGTTGTCGTAGGCGAGCTCGAAGCAGATCACGTCGCCGTACGTGACACCGCGGATCGGCATCACCCCGGGGCCGACGCCCGGCACCGTCTGCGCGCCGATCATCTCGAGCCGATGGATGTAGGGCAGCAACTGGTCGCGGAACGGGATGTACTCACCGAACGGCACCGGGTGCCGCTTCGCGTATCGCTGCCCGGGGCCTGTCTCGGGGTCCCACACGATGCCGGTGGTCTGCCGCTCGTTCTCCCCCGGTCCTTCGGTCACCGCACCGACCAGGATCGGCACGTTGACGGCCCGCACCGCCTCTTCGATGTCGGCCTTGGTCTCGTCGTCCTTGTACGGGTCGATGTCGGTCGAGTTCTCCGGCCAGATCACCAGGTCCGGCTTCTTCTCGGTGCCGGCCTGCACCCGCTTCTCCAGCTCGAGCGTCGCCTGCAGGTGGTTGCGGGTCACGGTCCGGGCCCGGCCGAGGAACTCCAGGCCCTTGCCCGGCACGTTGCCCTGCACCATCGCGGCGGTCACCGTCTTCCCGTCGCCCGCGAGCGACAGGTGGATCAGCGCGCTGCCGAACACGATCGCGAGCCCCGCGACTAGCGCGACCGCGCGCATCCGCAGCGCGGTCCCGCGGCGCAGTACGGCGTACACGAGGACACCGAGGAAGGCGACCACGAAGCTCAGGCCCGGGATGCCGACGTACGCCGCGAGCTTGCCGAGCGAAACGTCCGAGAACGCCCAGGCGAGCCGGCCCCACGGGAAGCCGCCGAACGGCACCGACGCTGTCGCGAACTCGGTGGCCACCCACAGGCACGGGATCCACAGTGGCCACAGGCGCAACTTCAGCACCTGGGTGGCGAACAGCCCGAAGACCGCGTAGAACAGCCCTTCGAGGACCGCCAGCGCGATCGCGGCATCGCCGCCGATCACACTCAGCCACGGGACCAGGACCGCGTAGTACGCGATGCCGAAGCCGGCGCCGACCAGGAAACCGGCCTTCATCGAGATCCCGTGCAGCGCCGCCAGGAGGAGCGGAACGGCGACGATCGTGAGCCACGGAAGGTCGTGCGGCTCGAACGCGAAGCCGAGCAGCACCCCGGCCGCCACTGCGACCGCTACCCGCGGCAGCAGCCGCCCCAGCGCCTTCAACCGGTCCACGCGGCAACCCCTTGTCCTCACCCACCGGCGCACGCCGGTCGCACGACCGTACAACGTCCCGAACACGCAAAGGTATCCGGCCGGTAGCGAGCAGGTGGCATCAAGCCGTGTTCGAACAGTGGCGGAGAACTACACGCCTGGCATTAGGGCCGGTCCAGAGGAAAGAGGCTCGGCGTGCCTTCGGACCAACCGCCGGAGCGCTGGCTGCGCACCGTCCGGCTGTTGTCTACTGGCCGCCGAGCCTCTTCCACCTCTGCCCCGCGGGGGGCTTACCACCGGCGATCTCAGCCCCCGTCGACTCAAGCCTGGCTTTGACCTGGTCAGCGTCGCGGGATCATCCGGCGGCCGAACTTCATGTGACCGTTGAACAAACGGGATATGACGACTCCCAAAACGATGCTCGCTGGCGGCGGCGGTGTCAACCTCTCCCCCGGCTCTTTGAGCCCGTTGTAACACTATCGCCTGCCCTACAAGGGAAAACGAACAACCCTCAGTCATGTCACGTTACAGAGTGATATCGGCACTCCATGTGATCGTTACCCAGGGCAACCAATCGTCACGGAGCCGGGATGACAACGGTGCCCTTGGCGCGGGTGATCTCCAGCGGTACGTCGAGCACCTCGGCCGCCGACGCCGACCGGTCCGGACGTCCGCGGCAGACGACGGACGCACTGAAGTCCAGCTCCCGGCTGCGGTTCCCGACCCGGGTGATGGTCGCCGTCACCTCCACGACGTCGCCGGCCCGCAGCGGCTGCAGGAACTGCACGTCGGAGTACGACGCGAACAGGCCCTCGTCGCCGTCGGACCGGATGCACACCTCGGTCGCCACGTCGCCGAAGAGCGCGAGCACGTAGGCGCCGTCGACGAGGTTCCCGGCGTAGTGCGCATGGCTGTACGGGACGTAGCGGCGGTGTGTGACGGTCAGGCCAATGGTTGCCTTGGACACCTTTATGCGATCTTCCTGTAGGAGTGGCGTTTGGTCACCAGTGCGTCGACGAGGTAGCTGGCCACCTCGCCCGGGGTGGTGCCGCGGCCGAACACCCGGTCCACGCCGAGCTCTCCGGCCATCTGCTCGGTGAAACGGGGGCCGCCGGCAACAAGGACCGGACGGGTGTCCTCGGAGTACGCCTCCCGGAACGCCGCGGACATCTCCTTGGTGTTCAGCAGGTGCGCCTCCCGCTGCGTCACCACCTGGGAGACGAGGATCGCGTCGGCCTTCTCGGCCCGCGCACGCCGTACCAGCTCCGGTACGGCGACCTGCGCGCCGAGGTTCACCACCTTGACCTCGCGGTAGTACTCCAGGCCCTTCTCCCCCGCGAAACCCTTGATGTTCAGGATCGCGTCGATCCCGACCGTGTGCGCGTCGGTGCCGATGCACGCGCCGACGACGGTGAGCCGGCGGCGCAGGCCCTTGCGGATCGCGAGGTTGACCTCTTTCGGCGAGAGCAACGGGTAGTCGCGCTCGACGACCTCCACCTTCGAGGTGTCGACCAGGTGGTTCACAGGCCCGTAGACCACGAAGAACGTGAAGTCCGGGCCGATCGCCTTCGAGTGCACGACCAGCGCCGGGTCCATGCCCATCTTGTTGGCCAGTTGCACCGCCGCGCCCTCGGCCCGCTTGTCGTGCGGGACCGGAAGCGTGAACGACAGCTGCACCATCCCGTCCCCGGTGGTGTCGCCGTACGGCCGGATGATGCTCACAGCCCCTCCTCCAACAACTCGGTCGCAGGGTTGTAGTACACCGGGGACTTGCGGGCTACCCCGTCCAGGCCGCGGCCCGCATCCTGAGGACGTTTCATCAAGCCGAACGTGCCGTCGCCGATCGCGTTCAGCAGGCCGTCGTCGACGATCCGCTCCAGCAGCTCGACCGACTCCCCCAGCACCTGCCGGGCGCGCTGCGCGATGAAGCCGTTGGGCTCCGGGCGGAAGTCCTCGTGAAGGTTGCCGGCCGCACCCAGGACGTAGCGGACGTTCTGCAGCGCCAGGTCGCGGTCGGAGATCCACGGCGTGACGACCGCCTCGGTCATCATCCCGACCAGCAGGATGCCCTGCCCGGTCATCGCACCGGCCAGGTTGAAGAAGCCGTCCAGCAGGTACCCGCGGAACACGTCACCGGTCATGTGCCGGGTCGGCGGCATCCACTTCAGCGGCGCGTTCGGGAACAGCTGCCGCGCAAGCATCGCGTGCGCCAGCTCCAGCCGGAACGAGTCCGGGATGTCCGGGTTGATCTCGAACGCGTGCCCGAGCCCGAGCTGCCAGTCCTCGAGCCCTGCCTCCTTGGCGAAGTACTCGTTCAGCAATTGCGAGACCGTGACCGTGTGCGCGGCCTCGACCGCGTCGGCGGTGGTCAGGTAGTTGTCCTCACCGGTGTTGATGATGATCCCGGCGCGGGCGTGGATCTGGCGGCTGAACCGCTGGTCGACGAAGGTCCGGATCGGGTTGATGTCGCGGAACAGGATCCCGTACATCGAGTCGTTCAGCATCATGTCCAGCCGCTCGAGACCGGCCAGTGTCGCGATCTCCGGCATGCACAGGCCGGACGCGTAGTTCGTCAGCCGGACGTAGCGGCCCAACTCGCGGGACGACTCGTCCAGCGCGGCCCGCATCAGCCGGAAGTTCTCCTGGGTCGCGTACGTCCCGGCGAAGCCCTCGCGCGTCGCGCCCTCGGGCACGTAGTCGAGCAGCGACTGCCCGGTCGACCGGATCACCGCGATGATGTCCGCGCCCTCACGCGCAGCCGCCTGCGCCTGCGGGATGTCCTCGTAGATGTCGCCGGTGGCAACGATCAGGTAGATCCACGGCCGCTGCTCCGGGTCGCCGTGCCGCTTGACCAACCGGTCCCGCTCGCGCCGCCGGCCGTCGATCCGCTTCATCCCGGCCGCCGCGGCCTTCCGCGCGGCCGACCGGGCCCGCGTCAGGTCCCGCCCCTCGGGCATCCGGAACGTCACGGAACCCGAGGCTGCCTTCTGCGCCAGTACGGCGAGGTCCTCGGCCTCGCCGCGGAGCAGCGCGTCCCACACCGGCAGCGCGAGGCCGTGCTCGAGACCGACGTCCGCACGGACGGTGTCCGCGAGCCGGTTCACCCACGGAATCCCTTCCGTGTCGGCGCCGGTCAGCCCGGCAAGCCGCAGTACCGCTCGCTCCACCGAGACTGTCGTGTGCTGCCGGGCCAGGTTGACGATCGGCCGGCCGGCCTTGCGCGCGAGGCTGCGCGCCTTCCGGACCGTGACCGGATCGAGGTCGAGCTTCTTCGGCATCACAATCCCTCGGATTCATAGACGATGCGGCCGCCGACGACCGTCCGCACGCAGGCCGGCGTACCTTCACTCAGATCCGGCAGCACCGGTACGCCGGCCCGCGGGTCCGTCGACCACGCGGCGACCCGGTCGTCCGGTGTCTGCACGACCAGGTCCGCGTCGCTCTGCCAGATCGCGTACGTCGCCGCGGTACCCGGCGCGAGCACGCCGGCGTCGTCGATCCCCGCCGCGCGCCAGCCGCCGCGGGTGTGCGCCTGGAACGCCGCACGCACGGTGATCCGCTCGGACGGCTCGTGGTGGAACGCGGCCGCGCGCACGGCCTCCCAACCGCCCAGCTCGGTCACCGGTGCATCCGATCCGAAGGCCAGTACGACGCCTGCGCGGGCGAGCGACCCGAACGGGTTCATCCCCTGCCAGCGGTTGCCGACGCGCTCGGCGTACATCCCGTCCGGACCGCCCCACAGGCCGTCGAACATCGGCTGGACACTCGCCACCACACCGCAGCGCGCCAGGGTCGCGATCGTTGCCTCGTCCACCATTTCCACGTGCTCGAGCCGGTGGCGGGCCGCGACCACGGCCTGGATACCGACCTTGTCCGCCGCGAGCTCGAAGCCGCGGGCGATGTTCTCGAGCGCCTGGTCGCCGATGCAGTGGAACCCGGCCTGCACGTTCCGCTCGGTGCAGGCGATCACGTGCTCGGCGATCTGCTCGGGTGTCAGGTACGCGTGACCGCGGTGGTCGGCGCGATCGGCGTACGGCTCCTTCAATGCGGCGGTCCGCGAGCCGAGAGCGCCGTCGGCATTGAGATCGCCCGCCAGGCCGGCCAGCCCGTACGTCCCGACGTGTTCGAAGGCCCCCGGCTCACCCCAGTACAGCGTGGCGGACAGCCCGATCTCCTCGGCGACCGCCCGCACGATCGGCAACTCCCAGAGCGGCCCGATATGCGGAGCAGCCATCTCGTGGAACGCGCCGATGCCCTTGGCGGCCATCGCCTGCAGAGCGGCGCGGATCTCCTGCCGACGCTGCTCCGGACCGACCAGCTCGCTCAGAGCGTCGCGGACCAGGTGATTCGCGTCCCGCTCGACGCGCCCCGTCTCGTCGAAGCCTTCGCCGCGGGCAACGTCGAACAGCGCCGACGAGACCACACCTGAGTGACCATCGACCCGGGCGAGGTATACGCGACGTCCACCGCCTGCCGCATCCAGCTCTTCAGCACTCGGGGCGCGACCCTCGGGCCACTTGGTCTCGTCCCAGCCGGCGCCGTCGATCACCGCGTCGACGGGCAGCTTCGCCGCGAACGCCGCCAACCGGTCGAGCGCCTCGGTGACGGACGTCGTACCGGCAAGATCGAGGCCGGTCAGCACCGCGCCCGTGCCGGCCGTGTGAACGTGGGCGTCCACGAAGGCCGGCGTGACGAGCTTGCCGTCAAGGTCGATCACCTCGTCGGCGCCGTCGGCGTACGAACCAGCGCCGGTGTCGTCGCCGAGCCAGGTCACCACCCCGTCGTCGAAGGCGATCGCGGTCGCGTGAGGGTCGGCGGGCGAGTAGACGGAACCGTTCGTCAGAAGTGTGCGCACGACCTAATCCTCCGCCAGCCTGCTCTCGAACAGACCACGGACACCCGGCTCGCTCCGCAACAGCTGCATCGCGTAGTCCGCGTGCCCCGGCACGTACCCATTGCCGATCAGCATCGTGACGTCTGCGGCGAGCCCCTCGGCGCCGAGCGCGGCCGCCGAGAACGACGTCGCCATCGAGAAGAAGATCACCGTGCCACCCGCGGCAGTCGAGAGTACGGCGCCGTGCTCACAACCCGGTACGTCGACGCAGACCACGGTGATGTCCGCGGGGCCTCCGGCGTCCTCGACCGCCTTCGCCAGCGCGACCGGATCACGGGCGTCGGCCAGCGCGACAACGTCGGCCAGGCCGGCCTGGCCGAGCCGGTCGCGTTCGGCCTGGAACGGCACGATCCCGATTGTGCGCGCGGCGCCCGCCTGCCGCGCGGCGGCCAGCGAAAGCGAGCCTGACTTCCCTGCGCCGCCAATTACTGACACGACAGGTTTTGTGCCTTTGTCGACATAGGTTTTGACCACGCGGGCCGTCAGAGCCGGCGCGCCGCACACATCCATCACAGCCAGGGACAGCTCGGGCTTCAGGTCGTCGGGGAGCTTCGCGACGATCGACCGCGCGAACAGGATCGCGTGGCCCTGCGCCGGGACCTGCTCGCTCCGGCCGTCCCAGTCCTTCAGATCATCGGTGATCTGCAGCGGGGTCAGAGTGAGTGACACGAGCGTCGCAACCCGGTCGCCCCGGCGGACGCCGAGCGGCGAGTCCGGGCCGGCCTCGTCGACGACCCCGACGAGCATGCCGCCGGAGCCGGTGACCGGGTTCTGCATCTTGCCGCGGGCCTCGATGATGTCCAGGACCGCGCGGCGGATCGCCGTACCGTCACCGCCGTGCGTCTCGGCCAGCTGGCGGTACGACGCGGCGTCCAGGTTCAGGCGCTCGACCGCGATGCGGACCTCGTCGGGCCAGATACCGGGACGTGCGTCGAGTTTGTCCGCCGCCTGCGGCAACACGCCGGACGGTGCGAGTACACGGTGCAGTCCTACCGGGCTCGATGACACTGGTCCTCCTCTGTGCGGTCGGGCAAAATACTACTCACAGGGCGACACAACAGGAATTCTTGCGGCGTACTGTTGGATCTGAGGGAAGTTCTATCGCTATCCTCACATGAGACCGCATCACCCCTGAAGCTCGCGGAGGACCTGTGACCGACCTGATCACCCCGGAGCTGGCTCATTCCGACGAGCCCGCCGACGGCCAGCCGTACGCGTACCGCCGGGCCGAACTGGTGGAGCCGGACTGGACCCGGCTGCCCGGCTGGAAGGACGTCACGGCCGAGGAGTGGCGCTCGGTGCAGTGGCAGCGGTCGCACTGCGTGAAGAACGTGAAGCAGCTGCGTGACGTGATGGGCGACCTGGTCGAGGACCGGTTCTACGACGACCTCACCCGCGACCAGGCAGAGCGCGCCACGATGTCGATGCTGCTGCCGCCACAGATGCTGAACACGATCGTTCCTTCCGGAGCGGCCGACTACACCGAGGCGTTCTACGCCGACCCGGTGCGGCGCTACATGCTGCCGGTGTTCAGTGACCGCCGTACCGACTGGCCGTCGCACCCGCACGCGACCCGGGACTCGCTGCACGAGCACGAGATGTGGGCCACGGAGGGGTTGACCCACCGCTACCCGACCAAGGTCCTCGCGGAGATCCTGCCGACCTGCCCGCAGTACTGCGGTCACTGCACCCGGATGGACCTGGTCGGCAACTCGACGCCGGTGATCGACAAGCTCAAGTTCGTCGCGAAGCCGCAGACCCGGCTTGACGACATGCTCGACTACCTGCGCCGTACGCCGGGGGTCCGGGACGTCGTCGTGTCCGGTGGCGACGTCGCGAACATGCCGTGGCCGCGGCTCGAGGCCTTCCTGATGAGCCTGCTGGAGATCGAGAACATCCGCGACATCCGGCTCGCCACCAAGGCGCTGATGGGGATGCCGCAGCACTGGCTCTCGTCCGACGTCCTGGCCGGCGTCGAGCGCGTTGCGTCGGTGGCGCGCAACCGGGGCGTGATGATCGCGATGCACACGCATGTGAACGCCGCCCAGTCGGTGACGCCGCTGGTCGCCGAGGCGTCGAAGGCGATGCTCGAGGCCGGCCTGCGCGACGTCCGCAACCAGGGCGTGCTGATGCGCGGCGTCAACGACTCTGTGCACCAGCTGCTCGACCTCTGCTTCGCACTGCTCGACGGCGCGAACATCACGCCGTACTACTTCTACATGTGCGACATGATCCCGTTCTCCGAGCACTGGCGGGTGTCGGTCCGCGACGCGCAGCACCTGCAGCACGGCATCCTCGGGTACCTCCCGGGGTTCGCGACGCCGCGGATCGTGTGCGACGTCCCGTACGTCGGCAAGCGCTGGGTGCACCAGTTGTCCGAGTACGACGAGGTGCGCGGCATCTCGTACTGGAAGAAGAACTACCGCACCGGCATCGAACAACAGGACCCCGAAGCCCTGAACCGCACCTACGAGTACTACGACCCGATCGACACGCTCCCCGTCGAAGGCCAGAACTGGTGGCGCGAACACGCCGGCAACCACCTCGCCGAGGCCGAAGCCCGAGCCGCCGCCTCCCGCACCACCGCCGAAGCCCAGAAACTCCTCGAAATCAACTAGTTCTGCAACAACCTGCAACCTGCTCTTCGTGAGCAGATAGATGCACACGGCAACCGCTAGTATCTCCACTCATTCGGTTGTCCTACTCAGGAGTGCATGTGCGGGTGATCCGCAGGGTTGTCGGCGTCGTGGTGGCGTTGGTGGGGTTGGTTGTTGCGGTGGTGGGTGGGGCGGCCGCGTTCTGGTTGATCGGGCCTGACAACACCGTGCACTCCGGCGAGCAGACCCTGAGCAGTAAGGGGCTGGCGATTGCCAGTACGCCGGAGTTGCTGAACCGGAACGGTCCGGTGCTGCACGTCGACGTACGCTCGACGAAGAATCAGCCCGTGTTCGTCGGGGTCGCGCGCGACTTCGACGTCACCAGCTACCTCAACGGCGTCGGCCATACCAAGCTCGTGCAGGTGCAGTACCCCATCGCGCTCAGCACCGAGGACGAGAAGGGTACGGCGGGCCCGCTCACCGCGCCCGCGACGCTCGACTGGTGGGTCGCCAAGGCCGACGGCACCGGCACCCAATCCATCGCCTGGCCGATCGAGGACGGCCCGTACGACGTCGTCATCATGAACGCCGACGGCAAAACCCCGCCCGACGTCCAGGTCAACCTCGGCATCGAACTCACCCACGCCTTCACCACGGCCCTGGCGGTCTTTGCCATCGGCATCGTTCTCCTTGCCTTAGGCATCCTCCTGATCCTGCTCCGCAAGCGCACGACCAAGCCCAAGCCGCCGCAGAGCACGCCCGTCCAACACGGGGATTCGACGTCTTGGCAGCCCAACGCATACCCACCGCCGTACGCCGATCAACCTACCCAGCCCCAACGCCCACCACGGCCAGCCGGCCAGCAACCGCCCGCCCAGCAGCAGCCGCCGCGGACTGGTGGCGGAACCGCGCGGCGTCTGAGTCTTGCTGGCCTGGTGTTGGGCTTGATGTTGGGCTTGGTGAGCGGCTGCGCGGCGGTCCCACCGGCCGACACCGCACAAACACTGACCCGCCCGGCGATCAGCCACCCCGCCGCGGCCGCCGCGATCAAGCACTACGACGAGGTCAGCAACGCCGCGATAAAGCGCCGGGACGGCAAGCTCATCGCGACGGTGGAGACCGGGGAGTTGCTGCGGCAGAGTCAGGCGGGCTACAAGATCGACGGCGTGCTCGACAAGACCGGCAAGGCCCGCCCCGACCCGACGACGCGCGTGAAGCCGAGTGTCGGCGTGCCGACATACGGCGGCTACCCGATGTACTTCGTCAGCTCCGCCGGTCTGTCGGCCTACAAGGACTACCGGGCGCTCGACCTCTGGGAGCGTAAGACCGCCGGCAGCCCCTGGCTCATGAGGTACTCGCTGCTCCCCGAGGTGAAGGTCAAGCTCCCGCCCCTCGAGGGCTTGCGTCCGATCACGGCCGCAGACAACGCGAAGCTGGCGGTCTCGCCGGCAGCCGCGGCAGCCGCACTCGCCGAATACCTCAACGTCGGCGCCCAGTCGCGACGTGCCACCCTCTTCGCGCCGTCCGACGAGGTCACCCACATCCTCAGCGCCGTCGCCGACGGCAAGTCACTGCTCAAGGAGGACCCGAAGTCCTACCGTGCGGCGATCGACACGTTCCGGGTCAGCGGCACGCCGACCGCTTTCCTGACGGGATCCGGCGAGGCGTTGGTGTTCCTCTCGCTGACCGACGAGTTCCAGCTTCAGGTCGGCGCGGGCCTTTCCATCTTTTGGGCCCAGGGCAGCCCTGGCTCCGCCTACAGTCCGCCAACCACGAAGTACAACAGCGCCATCACCAGCACGACCCTCTATCAGGTCGCCCTCGTCATTCCGAAGAAGGGGGCGAAGCTCCGGGTCCTCTCGACCTCCGACGAGCTCGTCGAGGCCGGCGGCTACTAGGCTGCTCGCCAGGTTGCGGTCAGGGTGACGGTTCCGCGCTTCGTAGTGTGCAGGACGGTCGCGCCGTCGGGGTAGAGGTACGGTTTCCAGCCGCTCGGTTGGTTGCCGGCGACGTACCAACCGGTCTTCGTCGGGTCGGTCGAGCTCTGGTAGCGGGTCGCCTTGTCGTACGAGCGGTAGGCGGACCAGCCGGCGAAGGTGTACCCGGCGCGGGTGAACGAGTTCTTCCGGAGTGCGGTGCTCCGGTCGTAGAGCACGATCGTGTTCGCCATCGACCCGGTCCCGGCGCCCGGCCGGTAATACACCGTGAACTGGAAGCTCTCCAGGCGGTACAGGTGTCCCGCGCCGGTGTTGAAGCCGAGGTAGTACGTTCCGCTGCGATGCGTCAGGTGCTCGCTCTCGGAGCCCGACGCGTACTCGTACGTGCGCACCAGATTGAACGACCAGTCGTACACGAAGATCCGGTTGGTCGTCTGCGCGTCCTTCGGACTGGTGATCACGTAGACGTAGCTCTGGTCGCAGTCGATTCCCTGGCCGACCCCGGTCATCGTGAGCTTCGGGGACCTCCCGGTCTCCGCCAGCGCGGAGTTGTAGACGTAGTACTGGTTGAGCGAGCCACCGACGTACCGGTTGTTGGCCGAGTCGTAGCACAGGGCGACTGTGCTGTGCGGCAAGGTCACGGTCTTCTCGATCGTCAGCGTGGCCGGGTCGATCACGCGGACGAGCCGGCCCTGGTTGGTCTCCTGGACCGAATCGTCGTTGGTCCAGGCGGGGATCATCAGCCGGTTGGTGTCGGCGTTGTACGCGATGTCGTTCCCGTGGCCGAGCAGGTTCGTGTGGTTGCCGGAGCGGATCCGGTACGTCGCGACCTTCGTGGGCGTCGAGGCGTACATCTTGGTCTTCAGTAGTTGTGTCGAGTCGTACGTCGACGTACCGGACTTCGCGTGCTCCGACACGACGGCGTACCAGTAGGTGCCGTCCGTGACGCCGCCGTTGAGGGCGGTGTACTTGGTGTCGGTGGGCGTCGCCGTGCCGGCCAGAGTCGGCCCGGTGACCTGAGGCAGCGCCGCCCCGGTGACTGCCGTGCCGCCGATCGCCAGCGCGAGCGCTCCGCCGACGCATCCGAAGACGCGTATGACCTGATGCTTGACCATGCTTCCCCCTTGCTACTCGTCCGGTCGACGTACGGACGGTAGCAAGCGAAAGGTCACAGGTAGTTGCGGATTGCGGCGAACTCGGGGACGGTCGGGCCGGGCCAGGTGGGGGCGTTGTCGGCGTGTTCGGTGGTGCGGATGGCGTGCATTCCGAGGGATGCTGCGGCGGGGAGTTCGTTGTCGTTGCCGTCGCCTATGTAGATGCAGTCGGCCGGGTCGGCGTCGAGGGCGGTGCAGGCTGCGTGGTAGATGGCGGGCTCGGGTTTGGCGGCGCCGACCTCGGCCGAGAACGCGGTCGCGTCGTAGTACTTCGCCATCGGGCTGTCCGGCCATTGGAGCTGGGTTTCCGCGGTGATGTTGCTGACCAGCCCGATCCGCCACCCCGCCGCCTTGAACGCTGCGAGCGTGTCCAGCGTCGCGCCCGGCGCCGTACTCAGGACCCGCCGCGCGAGGGCCCGGCGCAGGCTGGTTGCCTGCTGCACCTGTTCGTCGCTGGGCGCTCCGCCACATCGTTCAGCGATCACCCGGAGCGTGCTCGGCAGGTCGCCGTACGCCCCGATGAACCGTTCGTACGCCGACGCGTCGAACGCCTTCTGGAACGCCGTCGCGTCGACGCCCAGCGCGGCACCCATGCGCGCGTTCACCACGTCGCGCTCGGCGTCACCACCGGGGACCAGGGTGCTGAACAGGTCCGTCAGCAGGACCTTCACAGCGCGGGCGGCCGACGTTCGTACGGCGTACTCAGCACGATCGTCGTGGTGGTGGAGACGTTCGCCCGGGCGCGGATCAGCGCGAGCAGGTTCTCCAACGCTGCCGGTGAGGCGACCCGGACGACGAGGACGTAGCTGGAGTCGCCGGCGACCGAGTAGCAGGACTCGATCTCGCGGACCTCACGGAGCCGCTCCGGTGAGTCGTCCGGCTGCGACGGGTCGATCGGCCGGATCGAGATCAGTGCGGTCAGCGGCAGGTCCAGCGCGGTGTGGTCGACGGTGGCGGCGTACCCCTGGATGATGCCGCGCTGCTCGAGGCGCTTGACCCGCTGATGTACGGCCGACGTGGACAGGCCGGTCGCCTTGCCCAGGTCGGTGAAGCTCATCCTGCCGTCGGTCGCGAGCAGCCCGACGATCTTGCGGTCCAGGTCCTCCATCCCGAAGACCCTACTGCCCCGAACGCCGCCTGTGAAAGCATCTCCCCATGGCTGAGACAGGACAGCGGCTGATGCTGCTCGACACGGCGTCCCTCTACTTCCGCGCGTTCTTCGGCGTCCCGGACACGATGAAGGCCGCCGACGGTACGCCGACGAACGCGATCCGCGGGCTGCTGGACTTCATCGCCCGGCTCACCGAGAACCACCGCCCGACGCACCTGGTCGCGTGCTGGGACGACAACTGGCGGCCGTCCTGGCGGGTCGCGCTGATTCCGTCGTACAAGGCGCAGCGGGTCGAGTTCGTGACGCCGAAGGGCGAGCAGGTCGAGGACGTGCCGGACCGCCTGGAGGTCCAGGTGCCGTACATCCGGGCCTGTCTCGAGGCGATCGGGATCACGATCGTCGGCGCTGCCGACCACGAGGCCGACGACGTGATCGGCACGCTCTCGCACCAGGCGACGATGCCGGTCGACGTCGTCACCGGTGACCGCGACCTGTTCCAGCTGATCGACGACAGCCGCGGGATCCGGGTCGTCTACACCGCCGCGCGCGGCGTCGGCCGGGCCGAGGTGTACGACGAGAAGGCGCTGCTGGCCAAGTACGAGGTGCCCGCCCAGCGGTACGCCGACTTCGCCACGCTCCGCGGTGACGCGTCCGACGGGCTGCCGGGGGTGAAGGGCATCGGCGAGAAGACGGCCGCCGCGCTCGTCACGGCGTACGGCGACCTGGACGCGATCCGCGCCGCGGCCGCCGACCCGTCGACGCCGATGGCGCCCGGGGTGAAGAAGAAGATCCTCGCGGACAGCGACTACCTCGACGTTGCGCCGAAGGTGGTCGCGGTCGCCAAGGACGCGCCGGTCGGGACGTACGACGCGACGCTGCCGCGCGAGATCAAGGACCCGGAGAAGTGGCTGGATCTCGTCGAGCTGCTCGAGCTCGGCGGCAGCGCGCAACGCGTGATGTCCGCCCTGAACCTGGGCCCGAAGGCATGAGCACCCGCGAGCTGGCGGAGCAGTTCCGCGAGGAGATCGTCACGCTGCGGCGGGCGCTGCACCAGGTCCCGGAGTACGACCTCGACCTGCCCAAGACCCAGCAGCTGGTCCTCGATGCGCTCGCGGGCCTGCCGCTGGAGATCACGCTCGGCAAGGAGCTGTCGTCGGTGACCGCCGTACTGCGGGGTGGTCGCGGACCCGGCGCGGTCGTTCTCCTGCGCGGTGACATGGACGCGCTTCCGGTGACCGAGCGCACCGGGGTGCCGTACGCGTCGCAGCACGCCGGGATGATGCACGCGTGCGGTCACGACCTGCATGTCGCGGGCCTGGTCGGCGCCGCGAAGGTGCTGTGCGCGATGAAGGACGAGCTGCCCGGCGACGTGGTGTTCATGTTCCAGCCGGGTGAGGAGACGTCCGGTGGTGCGCCGATCATGATCCGCGAGGGCGTGCTGGACGCGGCCGGCCGGCGCGCGGATGCGGCGTACGGGCTGCATGTCGGCGCGTCGTCGCAGCCGCTGGGGATGTGGAGCAGCAAGCCCGGGTCGTTCATGGCGGCGGCGGACCAACTGCACGTGCGCGTCATCGGTGAAGGTACGCACGGGTCGACGCCGTACCGCGGCAAGGACCCGATCCCGGTGCTGTGCGAGATCGTGACCGCGCTGCAGACGATGATCACGCGGCAGTTCGACGTGTTCGACCCGGTGGTGCTCACGGTCGGGCGGATCGCCGGCGGGACGAAGGAGAACATCATCCCGGACGACGCGTTCTTCGACGCGACCGTGCGGACGTTCTCCGAACAGACGCGGGCGAAGGTGCAGAAGTCGTCGATCCAGCTCGTGGAGAGTCTCGCGACCGCGCACGGGCTGCAGGTCGAGGCGGAGTACCAGGTCGGGTATCCGGTGACCGTCAACGACTCGTCCGAGTACGCGTTCGCCCGTTCGGTGATCGAGGACCTGTTCGGGGCCGACCGGTTCCGCGAGCGGCCGAACCCGCGCTGCGGCGCCGAGGACATGTCGTACGTCCTGAACGAGGTCCCCGGCGTCTATCTGAACCTCAGCGCCTGCGCGGCGGACGACCCGGACGTGGCCGCCGACAACCACTCCCCCTTGGCCACCTTCGACGACTCCGTCCTCCCCGACGGCGCCGCCCTGCTGGCCGAACTCGCCGTACGCCGACTGAACCGGGCCGGCTGAGGCGGCTGAACGGAACCGGCTACCGGCCGAGGCCGGCGTCGCGGGCGCGGATGATGGCCTCGGCCCGGTCCGCGACGTGGAGCTTCGCGAAGATGTTGGAGACGTTGTTCCGGACCGTCTTCGGTGACAGGTAGAGCTCGGCGGCGATCTGCGCATTGGAGCGTCCGGCCGCGACCAGGGCGAGGATCTCGTGCTCGCGTGCGGTGAGCTGCGGGAACAGACCGCCGGGTGTCGCGGCCGGTGCCCCGGCGAAGAAGTCGGCCACCCGGCGCGCGATCGCCGGCCCGAAGATCGCCTCGCCCTGCGCGACCGCGGTGATCGCCCGCACGATCTCGTCCTGGTTCGCGCCCTTCAGCAGATAGCCCCGCGCGCCGGCCCGCATCGCGGCGAACAGCGTCTGGTCCTCCTCGGCCATCGTGAGTACGACGACGCCGATGTGCGGACTGTCCGCGGTGATCGCGCGCGTCGCCTCGATCCCGTCCAGCCGCGGCATCTGCACGTCCATCACCACCACGTCCGGCTGCAGCTCGCGGGCTCCGGCGACAGCCTCCACCCCGTCGGCCGCCGTACCGACGACCTCGACACCGTCCAGCGACCCGATCAACGCCGCCAGCCCGTCGCGGTACACGGGATGGTCGTCCGCCAGCAGTACGCGCACCACCTCAGCCATGAACCACCTCCGGTACGACGTCCAACGGCAAGCGGACCCGAACCGCCGTACCGCCACTCGGCGGACACGTCACGCTGCACACGCCCCCGAGCTCGGCGGCCCGCTCGCGCACCGACAGCATCCCCACACCTGCGGGCACCTGCTCGCCGATACCGATCCCGTCGTCGGTCACGGACAGCTCCAGCATCGCGTCCTCCAATCGCAGCACGATGTCGCATCGAGACGCCGCGGCGTGCCGCGCCACGTTGGTCAGCGCCTCGGACGCGATCCGGTACGCCGCCACCTCGACGCCGGCCGGCAACGGTCCGAGGGGGCCGGCGTCGACGCAGACGACCAACCCGCCGAGCCGGAACGCGTCGGCCTGCTGCTCGATCGCCCGCACAAGGCCGAGTTCGTCCAGCGCCGGCGGGCGCAGGTCGTGCACCAGGCGTCGTACGTCGGTCAACGCTGCCGTGACCTCGGTGGTCGCCTGCTCGAGCATCCGGTCCGCCTCGTCCGGCGCGGGCTTCGCCAGGTTCCGGGCGGTCTGAATGCGCAGGGCGACGGCGCCGAGGCTCGGTCCGAGGCTGTCGTGCAGATCCCGCCGCAGCCGTCGGCGTTCCTCCTCGCGCGCGGCGACGATTCGGCTGCGACTCTGTTGGAGCTCCGCGCTCAGCTCACTCGCCCGTGCGGCGGCGGCCGCCTGCCGCACCAGGTCACCCAGCAACCGCTGGTCGCGTTCGGACAAGGCGGTGCCGTCACCCGCACAGAACGCGAGCCGGCCGATCGGCTCGCCGCGATATCCGACCGGCAGTACGTGTGTCGCTCCGGCCTCCCGGCCGTGCTCGATGATCACCCGCTCACCACCCGGCCGCTCGATCTCGACCCGTACGTAGGGCAACCGGAACGCCTCGGCCACGGTCCGGGTCACCGCTCGCAGCTGGTCGTCCGGACCGGCTGCCGACTCGAGCCGCTCGGCCAGCGCGGACATCGTCGCGTACGGGTCGTCCCGGGATCCGCGGACCAGCCGCCGGGCCCATCGCCACAGCCGCGACCTCAGCGGCGCGTACACGATCGCCACCGCGGCGATCGCGACCAGTGCCGCGTCCCGCTCACCCAGGACACCGCCGGCCAGCGTGAACACGGCCAGGTCGACGCCGACCACGAGGGCCGCGAGTACGCCGTACAGGAAAGTGGCCGAGAGCAACCGATCGATCTCGTACAGGCGGTGCTTGGTCACCGCGACGACGATCGCTGCGGATGTCAGCGCGATCGCCAGGCCGAACACCACCGCCGGTACGGCGGGAGGGTTGCCGAACGGGATGATCAGCACGAGCATGTCGAGCAGGGCGGCCCACATCAGCCAGCGGAGCTGCGCGCGTCGTTCTCTAGTAGCTGTGCGGTATCGATGCACGGTCACGACAAACGGCACGACGAGGCTGACGATCACACCGGCGTACGCAACGCGCAGCAGGGCGGCCCAGACGCCGTACGGCAGGTCGATGCTCAGCGGGTCGAGAGACAGCCGGCCGATCTCGGGCGGCAGCGCGGCATCGTGGTACCGCTCCATCACCGAACTCGGGGCAGCCAGCAGCAAGAGCGGCAGCAGCATGGTGAGCGCGATGCTGCCGATCGACAGGCTGCGCCACACGCGGCCTCCGAGCAGCTTGCCGTCCGGGAACAGCAGGATCAGCAGCGGCAATCCGAGCAGCAGGAACGCTCCGATCCGTGCGTAGAACCAGTACGCCGCCGACGCGCCCGGGGCGCCTGGATCGGTGTAGACGGCGTACGCCGCCCAACTCGAAGCGACCCCGTCCAGCATCCAGAGGAAGCCGGATCCGGTCAGGACCCACGCGACGGGATGCCGCGGGAGGAGCCGGAGCAGCAGCAGACCGGGGATGACCTGGGCCAGCCCGGGCAACGCGTTCGTCCAGCCCGCGTCGAGCTCGGCCCTGGCCGGGATCGTGCCGTTGCGGATGTCGAGCGCCACCGTGACAGCGCTGAGCAGGAGCGCGGCTGCCCCGAGTACAGCCGGCCCCCGTCCCCTCCTGGTGTCCTCCCCCATCGCTGCATTGTGACTCAGAGTGTGTCCCGGCGTCGCGGGTCAGTTGTCCCGACTGCATTCGGGACACCACGGAGGACCGCGGACCCTGCTGCCCGGGACGCCCTGCCGCGAAGACTCGGTGGCACGACAACCTCAGGGGGAGGAAAGGCAATGAGTACTACACCAGCCACCGTACGCACCGACGTCGTGCCACCGCTGCGTCCGACGTCAGGCCTGGCGGAGGCCACGGTCCGGCGGCTCGGGATGGGTCTGACGGCCGGCGCGCTGGCGTGGGCCACGAGTATTCTGCTGTTCACCACGGATCCGCACGGCGTTCCGGGTCGGATCGGCGACCTGACCGGGCTGCTGTTCCAGCTCGGTGTGTTCTGCCTGCTGACAGTGCAGTTCCGCACCGGCGCGCTCGGGACGGGGCGCGGAGCTCGCGGGTTCCTGAAGGCCGAGCTCGTGGTGCTGGGGCTGGCGAGCATCTGGTCGCTGCTGCACGGCGTACTGCCGACGAGCCTGCAAGGCGCAGGGTGGCTCGCACCGCTCGACATCTGCTGGCCGCTGTCGATGCTCGGCATGGCGGCGATCGCGGTCAAGATCGCACTGACCGGACGCTGGCGCGGACTCCTGCGCTGGTGGCCGCTCGTCGCGGAGAGCTGGGCAGTCGTCACGGTCCCGACGTACCTGCTGCTCGGCACCGACGTGTCCCGCTGGATCGGCGGCGGCCACCTACTGCTCGGCTACGCAACCCTCGGCGTCCTGCTCGCTCGGCGACCACAGTTGGTGATGCGACGGGACTGACGCACGACAGGCCGCCATCCAGCCGGATGGCGGCCTTCCGTGTATCAGCTCAGCGCCTTGTCCAGCCAGGTCATGAAGGCGGCGTAGTCAGCTGACACCGACATCGCGACCTCGAATCCGCTCGCGGACAGGCTCATGCGAGCGAGTTCGTCGAGCGTGACCCGCTCCCGCTGGAAACGCACGCCCGGCCAGAGCATCGCGGCGGCGAGCGCCAGCGCGTCGTGCTGCATCGCCGGGTACTTCGCCGTCCAGCGATCGAAGTGTTCCCGCAGGACGCGCTCCCAGGGCCGCGCGTCCGGCTCGGCCCAGCGCCGGTAGAGCCGCGACTCCGCCGTGATCTCCATGGCCGGAACGAACGTCACGTCGGACATCACGAGCGTCGGCGGCCCCCACCGCTCCAGGGTGGGCAGCATCGCGATCACCGCGTCCGGATCGGCCCGGAAGTTGTGCTCGGCCCGCGCCGGATCCCGGTAGTTGATCGCCCCACCCATCTGCGTGACCACCATCCGGGCCACCAGCTCCGGCCGTTCCCGCTGGACGGTCGCCAGGTTCGACAGCGGCCCCATCCCCACCCACCGAATCCGGCCGTCCGTGCCCGCGAAGAGGTCGCTCACCGCCGCCACAAGGTCAGAATCCTGCCGCGGCACCTCGGCCGGACACATCCCGCCGACGACCCATCCCCGCCGGTTCCCGAGGTCGGACCCCGCCACCACCCGGACGTCCGGCCGCCCCACCAGGTCCAGCAACCACCGCACGAACCGAGCCCGCTCCCCGTCGTACTCGTCGCTGGTCACCACCAACGCCAACTCCGGCACCACCCGGGCCGCCGCGACCAGGGCCACACTGTCATCCGGATCCCCACCCGCGTCAGTGTCAATGATCATCGGCGCCCGGGCGATCGCCGCACCACCCAGCGCGGGTGGCGGCCCACCCACGATCAGTGCTCCGTCGAGATCGTCGAGCTCCTCAAAGCTCACGGCCGTCCCCGCGAGCGCCGTCCACTCGTCCTCCGGATCCTCCACACTGCCCTCGCCCATCACCACCCACCCCTCTCCGCCACCCGTTGAACACATTCTCGACGAACACCCGCTTGTCCCCATCGCTCCCGCACCCGTCGTACGCGTCCCAGATCGCCTGTCTGTCGCGTTCCGGCACCTGTGCACGGTCCAACGACTTCTGCAGCGCTTCCACCGATCGGTTGTCGGCCCGATACACGAACGAGTCGAGAAACTCCGCAAGCCGCGGATCGGCCGACCCGCGGCTGATCCAGGCGCGCACCTCACTGCGATACCTCCGGGCGGAGTCGTCGAGCCGCCCGCGGTAGTTGCCGCCGGCATCACGCAGTACGGCGATGTCCCGCGCCAGATCCGCAACCGCGACCAGATTCATGACCTTCACTCCCTCCCGCACAGACGGGTCCTGCAGCCGCGGCGACACCCGCCCCCTGCTCAGGCCTCGCAGCAGCTCCGGATCGTGGCGTTGACCGGACTGCTCGGGACCGTTCGCACCGAACCGCTCCGGGCTCGACATCGGGCCGTTCAGCAACTTCTCGATGCTGTGCAGGGCAACCCGATGAGCGAACGTCTTCGACTCGTCGGCGGGCAGGACGTCCAGAGCCCGCCCGTCCCGGGTCTCCGACGCGTCGAGGTGCACCTCGTATCCCTTCTTGCTCCCAGGATGCGGGTCGTCCGGCGACTCCCCGTGGAATGCGTACCGCCCGGTGAACTCCGTCTCCGGGTAGACCGCGGCCAGCAACTCCTGCACGCTGCCCTTGAAGCTCGTGTCGACGAGAGTCACCCTGCTCCCGGACCGGCCGACCGGTACGCGCTCGTCGTGCAGGTAGTCCGTGAGCATCCGGAATACACCGAGCGTGTCCGCGGGATCCACTCGGGGCGCTGTGGTCCGGAAGCCGTGCACCGCGGGAAACGACAGGCCTTGCCGGCGTTCGAGGTCCTGGAGCGCGCTCTCGACGAGGACGCGCGACAGGACGAGATTCGCGACGTGCCGGCGGACGAAGTCCCCGTCGAGCCGGCTCATCGCCAGCGCGAGATGATGTCCGTCGCGGCCGAGGGCCACGACACGATCGACCTTCCGCACCCCGACGTCGTGGCGCAGGTCGGCGAGCACGTTGTCGGCGACTCGGACCATCAGTGGGGCTGGGAACTCGTAGGCGACCAGGTACGCGTCGCGCAAGGTGGTGATGACTGCGGGATCGTGCAGGTCGAGCTTCGCAGCGATGCGGGCTGCGGTTCGGGTGGCGCGTCGCTGGACGAAGTCTGCGTTCTCAGGCACCCGTCAAGTACCGCACAGTTCGCGATGACGGCGCGGAAGTTATCCACAGGGGGCACCGGTCTTCGGTGCCCCCTGTCGGGTGGGGTCAGCGGGCCATTGGGGGGCCGGCTGGGGTGGTGGCGGGGGCTGCGAGGGTGGCGGCTTCCTCGTCGATGTCTACTACGGCGCCGCTGAACTGGGCGTTGTAGAGGCGGGCGTAGGCGCCGTCCACGGCGAGCAGTTCGTGGTGGTTGCCCTGTTCGACGATGGCGCCGTCCTCCATCACGAGGATCAGGTCGGCGTCGCGGATGGTGGACAGGCGGTGCGCGATGACGAAGCTCGTTCGGTCCGACCGCAGGGCGGCCATGGCGCGCTGCACCAGGACCTCCGTCCGGGTGTCGACCGAGCTCGTCGCCTCGTCCAGGATCAGCAACTGCGGGTCGGCCAGGAACGCCCGGGCGATGGTCAGCAGCTGCTTCTCACCGGCGCTGACATTGCTGCCTTCCTCGTCGATGACCGTGTCGTACCCGTCCGGCAGGCTGTGCACGAAACGGTCGACGTACGTCGCCTTCGCCGCCGCCAGCATGTCCTCCTCGGTCGCCTTCAGGTTGCCGTAGAGGAGGTTGTCGCGGATCGTGCCACCGAACAGCCAGGTGTCCTGCAGCACCATGCCGATCCGCGAGCGCAGGTCGTGCCGGGTGAGCTCGGTGATGTCGACACCGTCGAGCGTGATCCGGCCGCCGTTCAGCTCGTAGAACCGCATGATCAGGTTCACCAGGGTGGTCTTGCCGGCCCCGGTGGGGCCGACGATCGCGACCGTCTGGCCGGGTTCGGCGACCAGGCTCAGGTCGGTGATCAGCGGCTTGTCCGGGTCGTACGAGAACGACACGTGCTCGAACTCGACCCGGCCGCGGGCGTCGGTGACCTTCTCCGGCGTCGCGTCGTCCGGCACCTGCTCCTTCGCGTCCAGCACCTCGAACACGCGCTCCGCCGACGCCACCCCGGACTGCAGCAGGTTGGCCATCGAGGCCACCTGCGTCAGCGGCTGGGTGAACTGCCGCGAGTACTGGATGAACGCCTGTACGTCGCCCAGCGACATCGTCCCGGACGCGACCCGCAGACCACCGAGGACCGCGATCACGACGTAGTTCAGGTTCCCGACGAACATCATCACCGGCATGATCAGGCCGGAGATGAACTGCGCGCCGAACGCCGCCTGGAACAGTTCGTCGTTCTTCTTCGAGAACTCGGCCTCGATCTCCTTCTGCCGGCCGAACACCTTCACCAGTTCGTGCCCGGTGAACGCCTCCTCGATCTGCCCGTTCAGGGCACCGGTGTGCCGCCACTGCGCGATGAAGCGGACCTGGGACCGCTTGGCGATCGCGGCCGTCAGCACCATCGTGATCGGGATCGTGATCAGCGCGATCAGTGCGAGCACCGGCGAGATCACGAACATCAGCGTGATCACACCGATCACCGTCAGCAGCGAGGTGAGCAGCTGGCTCAGCGTCTGCTGCAGGCTGGTCGAGATGTTGTCGATGTCGTTGGTCACCCGGCTGAGCAGCTCACCGCGCGGCGCGCCGTCGAAGTAGCTCAGCGGCAGCCGGTTCAGCTTGTCCTCGACGTCGGACCGCAGACTCAGGATGGTCCGCTGTACGACGCCGTTGAGGATGTAGCCCTGCGCCCAGGACAGGAAGAACGACCCGGCGTACAGCACGAGCACGGTCAGCAGGACGTTGCGCAAGGCATCGAAGTCGATCCCGACACCCGGGATCAGGTCGATGCCGCTCAGCAGGTCGGCGTACCGGCCGTTGCCGGAGGCACGGGCCTGCTCGATCACCTGCTCCTTGGTCACCCCGCTCGGCAGCCGCTTGCCGATCGCGCCGGCGAAGATGATGTTGGTCGCCTTGCCGAGGATCTTCGGTCCGATAACCGACAGCCCGACGCTGCAGATCGCCAGGAGTACGACGCCGCTCACCTGCAGACGGTGCGGCCGCAGCCTGCCGAGCAGCCTCCTGGCCGACGGCAGGAAGTTCATCGACTTGTCCCCCGGGATGCCTCCCGGAGGCCCGAACCCGCGCCCGGTCGTCGGCCGCTCGGTCGCCTTGACCGTCTTGGCGCCGGCTTCCCCGGTCTCCGACGGCTTGTCCTGCTCGCTCATGCCGCCTCCTCCGCGGAACGCTGCGACTCGACGATCTCGACGTACGTCGGGCAACTGTCGAGCAACTCCTGATGGGTCCCCTGGCCGACGATCGCGCCGTCCTCGATCACCACGATCTGGTCGGCGTCGATGATCGTCGACACCCGCTGGGCGACGACCACCACGCACGCCTCCCGGGTGACCGGTCGCAGCGCCGCCCGGAGCCGGGCGTCGGTGGACAGGTCGAGCGCCGAGAACGAGTCGTCGAACAGGTAGATCTCCGGTTTGCGGACCAGGGCCCGCGCGATCGCGAGCCGCTGCCGCTGACCGCCGGACACGTTCGTGCCGCCCTGCGCGATCGGCGACTCCAGCCCTTCCGGCATGGCCTCGACGAAGTCCTTGCCCTGGGCAATCTCCAGCGCCTGCCAGAGCTCCTCGTCGGTCGCCTCCGGGTTGCCGTAGCGCAGGTTGCTGGCGACGGTGCCGGAGAACAGGTACGGGCGCTGCGGCACCAGGCCGATCCGCTCCCAGAGGGCCTCCGGGTCGATCTCGCGGACGTCGATGCCGTCGACGAGGACCCGTCCCTCGGTCGCGTCGAACAACCGCGGCACCAGCGAGAGCAGTGTCGTCTTGCCGGCGCCGGTGCTACCGATGATCGCGGTGGTCTGGCCCGGCGACGCGACGAAGCTGACGTTCCGCAGTACCGGCTCGGCGGCACCCGGATACTTGAACGAGGCGCCCTCGAAGACCAACTGTCCGCGACCGGTGAAGGTCGTGATCGGCGTGACCGGCGGCCGCACCGACGAGTCGGTGTCCAGCACCTCGGAGATCCGGTCCGCGCAGACCGCGGCGCGCGGCACCATGATCATCACGAAGACACCCATCATCACCGAGAACAGAATCTGGATCAGGTAGCTGAGGAACGCGGTCAGCGCCCCGACCTCCATCGTCCCGTTCTCGACCCGGGACGCGCCGAACCACAGCACCGCGATACTCGACACGTTCAGGATCAGCATCACGGTCGGGAACACCAGAGCCATCAGCCGGCCCGCGCGGATCGCGGTGTCGGTCAGGTTCTCGTTGGCGGTGCCGAACCGCTCGACCTCGTGCGGCTCGCGGACGAACGCCCGGACCACCCGGATGCCGGAGATCTGCTCGCGCAGCACCCGGTTCACCCCGTCGATGTTCTTCTGCATCTTCCGGAACTGCGGGACCATCCGGCTGGCGATGAAGCCGACACAGCCGGCCAGCAGCGGTACGGCGACCGCGACCAGCCAGGACAGCCCGACGTCCTCGCGGACCGCCATGATGACGCCGCCGACCATCGTGATCGGCGCCGCGACCAGCATCGTCGTGGTCATCACCACGAGCATCTGGATCTGCTGTACGTCGTTGGTACTGCGCGAGATCAGGGTCGGCGCGCCGAACTGGTTGACCTCACGGGCGGAGAACTCCCCGACCCGGTGGAACACGGCCGCGCGGACGTCGCGCCCGAACAGTGCGGCGGTCTTCGCACCGAAGTACACCGCGGTGATCGTGCAGATGATCTGCACCAGGCTGACGCCCAGCATCCAGCCGCCGGTGCCCACGATGTAGCCGGTGTCGCCCTTGGCCACGCCGTTGTCGATGATGTCGGCGTTCAGGCTGGGCAGGTAGAGGGAGGCGATCGTCCCGATCAGCTGCAGGACGACCACCAGGGACAGGTTGCCTGCGTACGGACGCAGGTGCGTACGCAAGACGCGAAGTAACATCAATCATCCCCAGAGTCGTGACGGCGGGCACCCTCGAGCGCGAACTCGACGATGTCCTCGGAGGCCGGTGGCTGACCGGTGTGGTGCGAGCTGTGGTGCTCGAGGAGCCCGTCGAAGGCGAAGTCGACGATCTCCTCGGCGGTCAGCACGTGGCCGCCGGAAATCATTGGGTGGGTGGCCGAGAAGGTCAGCAGACCGATCCGCCGGACCACCTCCTCGGGTGTGTAGCGCAACTGGTCGGCGTCCGGCCGGAGCAGGTCCGCGAAGGCGGCGTTCGCCAGATCGGACTGGCGCTTGCGCCGGGCCTCGTCCAGGGGCGTCTGCTTGAAGTCCGGCGGCTGCCGCAGGCGCATCGCGAGCATCAGCCGGAACACGCTGCGCAGCCGCTTCTGACCGACCTCGACCGCCGCGACCGTCCGCTCCCGCAGCGGCAGCGACCGGTCCACCTTCTCCAGCGCCCGGATCAGGTCCGTGGTGTCCGTCGCGGTCAGCATCACCGCGCTGATCAGCGCGTCCTTGCTCCCGAAGGCACGGAAGATCGTGCCCTCCGCGACGCCGGCCGCCTCGGCGATCTGCTTGGTGCTGACCTCCGGACCGAACTCCTCGAGCAACGGCAGGGTCGCCGCGACGATCGCGGCGCGCCGTTCCTCGGGTGGCAGTGGGGTCGCTCGTGGGCTCACGGATCAAAGGTAACTGAGTGAGTACTCACTCACAACCGACTTCAGTCTTGTGGCGCAGACCGGTTCGCGACCAGCGCGGACACGCCGTCGAGGAGTCGTGCCAAACCATACTCGAACGCGTGTTCGGAGTCGTACGGGGCATCGAACTCATTCCCGACAGTCGTCCCCACCCGCGCCGACAGCGGGTACTTCTCCAGGTCGCCGATCTGGTCGAGGTGCGGCACGTGCGCCAGCCACCATTGTTTGTCCGTCATCCCGGACCGCTGGATCACCTGGCGCGCCTCCACCGCCGTACGCACGGCGCCGTGAACGTAGCCGTTGACGAGTGCGACGGTCGCATCCATCTCGACGTCGGTCAGCCCGATCCCCTCGACCGCGGTCAGCTCCCACTCGTACTTCGCCATCACGTTCGGGCCGAGCGGCGGGCGGCTGGTCGCGACCTGGAGCAGCCACGGATGCCGCAGGTACAGCTCCCGGTTCTCCCGCGCGACCTCGTCGAGCCGCGCTCGCCACTCCCCCGGTACGACGCGACGCGGCAGCTCGCCGTACACGGTGTCGAGCATGACGTCGAGCAACTCGCCCTTGCCCGGGAAGTACCGGTACAGCGTCATCGCACCGGCGCCCAGCTCGTCCGCGACCCGTCGCATCGACATCGCGCCGAGCCCGTCGGCGTCCGCGATCTTCAGCGCGGCGGTGACGATCTGGTCGATCGACAACGCGGGTTTCGGTCCGCGGGCCGGCGGCGGGTTGGTTTCTCGTCTCCAGAGCAGCGCGAGGCTCTTTGCCGGGTCTCCGCTGCCGCTGTAGTCCTGGTTCATGTGCGGGATCCTGATCGATCGGCTATTCTTCGTACAGTGTACGCAGTTGACCTCGAGTTCAGTGGAGGTTCTAGCGTCGGGTTTTGTCGGTGGTGTGCGGAATCATCGACGTTCCCAGCCGACCGATTCAGCGGAACCCGGAGAACACTGCCGTGAGCATGGAAATGACCGCGTGGAACTCGCTTTACCACGCGATGCACGCACAGGACGAGAAGCGACCGTTCTCCCGCGCCACGCTGCGGCGGATTCTCGCGTTCGCGCGACCGCACCGGACCCAGCTGGTCTGGTTCCTGGTGCTGAGCATCGGCGCCGCGGTGCTCGCGGTCGCGACTCCGGTGCTGGCCGGCCGGGTGGTCGACGCGATCGTCGGCGGCAAGGCGTTCAGCGTGGTGCTGTGGCTCGCCGTGCTGATCGCCGCGATCGCGATCGCCGAGGCCGGGTTGAGCATGCTGACCCGCTGGCTGTCGGCGCAGATCGGTGAAGGCCTGATCCTCGATCTGCGGACGGCCGTGTTCGACCACATCCAGCGGATGCCGATCGCGTTCTTCACCCGGACCCGGACCGGTGCGCTGGTCTCGCGGCTGAACAACGACGTCATCGGCGCGCAGCGGGCGTTCAGCGACACGTTGTCCGGTGTGGTCAGCAATCTGGTGATGCTGGTCCTGACGCTTGTGGTCATGCTCGGCCAGTCGTGGCTGATCACGGTGCTCGCGCTGATCATCCTGCCGATCTTCGTCATCCCGGCACGCCGGGTCGGGACCCGGCTGGCCGGCTTGCAGCGCGAGGCGGCGAACTACAACGCGACGATGAGCACGCAGATGACCGAGCGGTTCTCAGCGCCGGGCGCGACGCTGGTGAAGCTGTTCGGGCGGCCGGCCCGGGAGTCCCTCGAGTTCGCGGTCCGGGCGCGGCGGGTGCGCGACATCGGCGTCCGGACGGCGATGGTGCAGTGGATCTTCGTGACCGCACTGACGTTGGTGTCGGCACTGGCGCTCGCGGTCGTGTACGGGCTGGGTGGATTCCTGGCGCTGCGGGATCAGCTCGAGGCCGGCACGGTGGTGTCGATGGCGCTGCTGCTCACCCGGTTGTACTCGCCGCTGACGGCGCTGGCGAGTGCGCGGCTCGAGGTGATGACCGCGCTGGTGAGCTTCGAGCGGGTCTTCGAGGTGCTGGACCTCGAGCCCTTGATCAAGGACAAGCCAGACGCGGGGCGCGTGCCCGAGGGGCCGGTCGCGGTCGAGTTCGACCGAGTCAGTTTCGCGTATCCGTCGGCCGACAAGGTGTCGCTGGCGTCGCTGGAGGAGGTCGCGAAGCTCGACACCCGCGGCGGCGTCGAGGTGCTGCACGACGTCTCGTTCCGCGCCGAGCCGGGGCAGATGGTCGCGCTGGTCGGGTCGTCCGGGGCCGGGAAGTCGACGATCGCGCAGCTGATCCCGCGGCTGTACGACGTGGACTCCGGGGCGGTGAAGCTGGCCGGGGCCGACGTCCGCGACGTGTCCGCGGAATCGTTGCGCGAGACGCTCGGGATGGTGACGCAGGACGGGCACCTGTTCCACGACTCCATCCGGGAGAACCTCCTGCTCGCGCGCCCGGAGGCTTCGGAGGACGACCTGTGGGACGCGCTGGAGCGCGCCCGGCTGGGTGACCTGATCCGCTCGTTGCCCGATCAACTCGACACGGTGGTGGGCGAGCGCGGCTACCGGTTGTCGGGTGGTGAGCGCCAGCGGCTGACGATCGCGCGGTTGCTGCTCGCGCAGCCGCGGGTGGTGATCCTCGACGAGGCGACCGCGGCGCTCGACTCGACGAACGAGGCGGCGGTGCAGGCGGCGCTGACCGAGGCGCTCGCCGGCCGTACGGCGGTGGTGATCGCGCACCGCCTGTCGACGATCCGTGCCGCCGACCAGATCCTCGTGATCGAGGACGGCCGCATCATCGAGCGTGGGCGGCACGCGGAGCTCCTCGCTGCCGGCGGGCGGTACGAGGAGCTGTACAGGACGCAGTTCGATCAGCCTGGCGCGGACGAAGCCGTCCCGGTCTGAGAGCTGTCATCGATACGGAGGTTGAAGGGTTGCTGGACACGGGGCACGAGCTGGCCGGATGCGCAGTACTTTTCCGGCCGGCTGATCCACCGCGCACGAGCCGGGTCGCCTTCTGGCAGCCCACCGGCAACCCACTGCCCCTCGGCGTGGGCAACCAGGTCGACCTGACCGTGGTCACCGATGCCTCGCCCGCTGTGCAGTGCCGGACGGTGCGGGCGGTCGAGTTGCCGATCGCGGAGGCGGTTCCGGTGCTCGGGCGGATGCGCCGGGCGCCCGTGGCGCATCCGGCAGCGGCGTTCTGGGGTGGCGTCTCGCTGGTCGCGCTGCAGCTGGTTGCCCGCGGCAAGCTCCTCCCCGGCGTCTCTCCGGAGGGGTACGACGCTTGGAGGGTCGGTCCGCTCGACTCCGACGATGTCAACCGCGTCCTGCAACTCGCCGAATCCATGCCCCTCTCGGCCAGAGCCCTCCCCCTCACCCCGCCTTCAGGTGCCTCCTCAGATGGTGAGGTGCGGTTGGCGGTGGCCGAGGATCTGGTGCGCGAGTTTCTTGATGCGGTGGCGGACGGAATGCCGCGCTCGCCGGCCGCTGCGAAGGTGCACCGGACGAACCTGTTCACCGCGACCGCGCCGCGGCGCGCGGACCGTCTGCGGACGTGGGCGGACGAGGTGTCCGCGGGCCTGGACTCCGGCGTACGGATCTCGCTGCGGATCGAGCTCGGTGAGCGACAGACCTTCACAGCCGTTGTGCAGTTGCACAGCTTGAAGGACCCGACCCTCGTCAGCGATGCGCAGGACGTCTGGGCGACCGACGTACCGGGCTTCGGCCCGCGGGCGCGGATCGACGCGACGCTGGCGATCCGCCGTGCCGCACGGGTCTGGCACCCGCTCGGCCGGCTGCTCGATTCCGCCGTGCCGGATCAGCTGGAGCTGGCGGACGAGGATGTCGCCGACCTGCTCGCCGGATCGGCGCAGCGACTCACCGCTGCCGGCGTCGACCTGCACTGGCCGCGCAGCCTCGGACGGTCGCTGACCGCACGCGCCACGATCACCTCGGCCGAGGGACCGCCGAGCGACCTGCCCGGATTCTTCCAGGGCGACAAGACGCTCGACTTCAGCTGGCAGGTTGCCCTCGGCGACGATCCGCTGACCGAGTCCGAGCTCGACCAACTGGCCGAAGCCACCCGCCCGGTCGTCCGGCTGCGCGACCAATGGATGCTGATCGACCCCGAGCTCGCCCGCAAGGCCCGCGAGCGCATCCTCAAACCACTCACCGCGATCGATGCTCTCGGCGCCGCCCTGACCGGGACCACGGAGGTCGACGGCCGGCACGTCACGATCACGCCGGCCAAGTGGCTCGACGATCTGCGGGCCCGCATCGCCGACCCCGACCGCGCCGACGACCCGATCGAGTCCCCACCCGGTCTTCAGGCCACACTCCGGGACTACCAGCTGCGCGGCCTCCGCTGGCTGTCCCGCATGACGTCTCTCGGTCTCGGCGGCTGCCTCGCCGACGACATGGGCCTCGGGAAGACCATCACCCTCATCTCCCTTCACCTGCACCGCCAGCAGTCCGCCGACACCGCCGGCCCGACGCTCGTCGTGTGCCCGGCGTCCCTGCTCGGCAACTGGGAGCGCGAGGTCCAGCGCTTCGCGCCGGGCACAGCGGTACGGCGCTTTCACGGCGCATCCCGTTCACTGGACGAGGCACACGACGGCTTCGTGCTGACGACGTACGGCACACTCCGGCGCGACGCCGTACGGCTGGCCGGCCATCCGTGGGCGCTCGTGGTCGCCGACGAGGCGCAGCACGTGAAGAACCCCTCGTCCGGGACGGCGAAGGCGCTGCGGACAGTGCGGTCGAAAGCGCGCGTCGCCCTGACCGGTACGCCGGTGGAGAACAACCTCTCCGAGTTGTGGGCAATCCTCGACTGGACGACGCCCGGACTGCTCGGCCGCCTCGGCACGTTCCGCAGCCAGTGGGCGACGCCGATCGAGGCGGACAAGGACGAGGAGGTCGCGGCACGGCTCGCGAAACTCGTCCGGCCGTTCCTGCTCCGGCGGAAGAAGTCCGACCCGGGCATCGCGCCGGAGTTGCCGCCCAAGACCGAGACGGATCAACCGGTCTCGCTCACCCGCGAGCAGGTCGTGTTGTACGAGGCAACGGTCCGCGAGCTGATGGAGGAGGTCCGCTCCAGCGACCGGATGGCACGCCGCGGCCTGATCGTGAAGCTGCTGACCGCGCTCAAGCAGATCTGCAACCATCCCTCGCAGTACCTGAAGGAGCCCGGCGCCGCGCGGCTGGCAGGCCGCTCCGGCAAGCTCGAGCTGCTCGACGAACTGCTGGAGACGATCCTCGCCGAGGACGGCGCGGTGCTCGTGTTCACGCAGTACGTCGCAATGGCGCGGCTGCTCGAGCGGCACCTGGCCGACCGTGGGATCGGTGCCCAGCTGCTGCACGGCGGTACGCCGGTGGCGCAGCGGGAGGAGATGGTCGACCGGTTCCAGGCGGGTGAGGTGCCGGTGTTCCTGCTGTCGCTGAAAGCCGCGGGCACCGGGCTGAACCTGACCCGGGCCGAGCACGTCGTGCACTACGACCGCTGGTGGAACCCGGCCGTCGAGGACCAGGCCACCGACCGTGCGTACCGGATCGGGCAGACCCGGCCGGTGCAGGTGCACCGGTTGATTGCCGAAGGCACCATCGAGGACCGGATCGCCGCGATGCTCACGACCAAACGCGAGCTGGCCGACGCGGTCCTCACCGGCGGCGAGGCCGCGCTGACCGAACTCTCCGACACCGAGCTCGCCGACCTGGTCGAGCTCCGCGGAGGTGCGCGATGACTGCTGCGCAGGGGTTTCCGGCGTTCTCCGCACAGCGGCGGAGTACCCGCGGGCGGTCGTGGTGGGCGCGCGCGTGGGTGCAGGCGATGGAGGACACGTCGCTGGACAACGGCCAGCTCCGCAAGGGCCGCCAGTACGCGAACTCCGGCCAGGTCGGCACGATCACGATCAGCCCCGGCCGGATCACGGCGACGGTGTACGCACCCGAGGACACCTACGAGTCCGCCGTCCAGGTCGACGAGCTGAGCGACGACGACTGGCGCCGCTTCCGCCAGGAGGTCGCCACCCGAGCCGGCCACATCGCGGCGCTCCTGGACGGCGAGATGCCGCACGACCTGGTCGAGGCCGCGTCCGACGCCGGAATCGCGCTGCTGCCGGGCATCGGCGACCTCGATCCCAGCTGCACCTGCGACGCCTGGGAGCTCCCCTGCCAGCATGCAGCCGCGCTCTGCTATCAGGTCGCCTGGCTCCTCGACGCCGACCCGTTCGTCCTGCTCCTGCTGCGCGGCCGGACCCGTGAGGATCTCCTCGACGAGCTGCAAGCGGCGTCGGTTGTTCCTCACACGACCGAGGCCGGAGTCGCGGTCACCGACGTCCTCACCAGCCAGGTAGCAGGGCTTCCGGAGCCACCCGGCCTGCCGCCCAAGGTGACGATCGATCAGCTCGCGGTCGCCGGCATCGAGCCGCCCGCCGACCTCGGGCCGGCCACCCTCCAGCTCCTCGTCCTCGATGCCGCCCGCCGCGCCAGGTCCTTGCTGAACGCGCTCCTGCACGGCACCGCCGTACCGCGGCCGCTCGACGAACGCCAGGACACGATCCGCCTCGCAGCCGACTTCCCCGAGCTGAGAGTGGACGACGCCATGGCGCTCCACATCCAAGCCTGGCGGTACGGCGGGGCGCCCGGTCTCGACGTACTGGAACACACCTGGTCGCCCGATCCGAGTGACGTCAACCGGGCCCGCACCGAGCTCGAGGCGGCCGACGACGACCTCACGATCACCGCGTCGGCCAACCGCCTGACGCTCGGCGCCGACACCCAACTCCGCCTCGACCACGAAGGCCGTTGGCACCCGTACCGCCTCGTCGACGACACGTGGACCCCGATCGGCACGCCGTCCAGGGATCCGCTGGTGATGGACCGGTAAATCCGGTGCGGGCGCCGGCGTCAGGGGATACGGTGACGGGAACTTCGGAGGACGAGGAGGTGGAGTTGATGACTGCGCGACACGGCGCTGCCGCACGTCCGGCGGCGAAGACGGTCATTCAACTCCCCCACTGAATCTCCGAAAGGGACCTCTGTTGTCCATCACCTGGAACACCCGTGTCGAGACCGAGTCCGACGTCGAGACCATCCGCGACATCACCCGCGAAGCGTTCGGCCGCCAGTTCGAGGTCGACTTCCTGGACGCGCACCGCGCCGACACCGTTGCCTGGATCCCCGGGCTGATGTTTCTCGCCACCACACCCGACGACAGGCCTGTCGCCTACGCGTTGCTCACCCGCTGTCACGTCGACGACGTACCGATCCTGTCGCTCGGGCCGGTGGCAGTACTTCCGGCGTACCAACGGCAAGGGGCCGGCGGCGCGGCGGTTCGGGCCGCTCTGGCGACGGCGCGTGATCGGGTCGAGCCTGCGGCCGTCGTCCTCGGACACGCGGAGTACTACCCGCGGTTCGGCTTCCGGCAGGCCACGCAGTTCGGGATCCACCATCCGCAGTACGACGGGCCGAACCTGATGGCCGTAGCGCTCGGCAACCACGCCGTACCCCAAGGAAACCTGACGTATCCGGTCACTGTCTGAGGGCTCCGGCGGCAGGTCGTAAAAGGTTCGGTCAAACTCGCCGAATCACTTGCGCACCTACCTTGTATACATGAAACAGTCGACAGTACCCCGCCTACGCCAGGAGCAAGCGATGACTCGTCGACTCGCAGGGAACCGATTCGTCCCGAGTACCTGCCGCCGGAGCTTCCGGATCCCCCGGAGTCCCAGGAACCTGAGGGGCCTGGTCGGGGCCGGCGCGGTGATCGCGCTGGCCCTGATCGGGTCCGCATGCTCACCCGTTGACTCCACCAACGACAACAGCTCCGGCGGTGGGCAGTCGACGGCCGGGCAGGACGTCTTCGGTGAGCCGGCGGACGCGACGCAGGTGAAGCAGGGCGGCACGCTCACGGTCGCGCTGTCCGCCGATCCGGACAAGCTCGATCCGACGCTGTCCCGCAGCCTGTACTCGCGGTACGTCTTCCACACGATGTGCGAGAAGCTGTACGACCTCGGCCCGGACGCGAAGGTCGTCCCGCAGCTCGCGACCGCGCTGCCGACGATCTCGCCGGACGGCCTCAGCCTGACGATCCCGCTCAAGCAGGGCGTGAAGTTCGCCGACGGTGGCACGTTCGACTCCAACGCCGTGAAGGTCTCGCTGAACCGGCACCTGACGCTGGCCGGCTCCGCCCGCAAGAGCGAGCTCGGCCCGATCACGTCGATCGAGACGCCGGATCCGAAGACCGTGGTCATCAAGTTGTCGAAGCCGTTCGCCCCGCTGACCGCCGCGCTCGCCGACCGCGCCGGCATGGTGCTCAGCCCGGCCGCGGTCGCGAAGCTCGGCGCGAACTTCTCCAGCGCACCGGTCTGCGTCGGCCCGTTCAAGTTCGCCAGCCGGGTCGCGCAGAACTCGATCAAGGTGGTCAAGGATCCGCAGTACTACGACGCGGCCAAGGTGCACCTGGACGCGATCGAGTACCGGATCATCACCGACGCCAGCATCCGTTCCGCGAACCTGAAGTCGGGCGACGCCCAGGTCGCGGACTCGCTGTCCACGCAGGACGCGCCGACGCTGCTGAAGGACGACAGCGTGAGCGTGCTGCAGTCGCAGTCGCTCGGCTACCAGGGCCTGACCGTCAACATCGGCAACGCGAACGGCATCGGCAATCCGCTGAAGCCGCTCGGCACGCCGATCGCGAAGGATCCGAGGGTGCGGCAGGCGCTCGCGCTCTCGATCGATCGTGACGCGCTGGTGAAGTCGATCTTCAACGGCCTGAACACCGTCGCGTGTTCGCCGGTCTCACCGAAGAGCGAGTTCTCCTCCGACGCGGCGCAGGTCTGCCCGGCGCACGATCCGGCGAAGGCCAAGCAGTTACTGGCCGACGCGGGCGTGAGTACGCCGTACAAGGTCGAGATGATCACGTCGAACAACCCCGACAGCCTGCGCCTCGCGCAAGCGCTGCAGGGCATGGTCAAGGACGGCGGGTTCGACCTGGTCATCAAGCCGGTCGAGTACGCCGCACTGCTCGATCAGCAGGACCGTGGTGACTTCGAGCTCCTGCAGCTCGGCTGGTCCGGCCGCGTCGACCCGGACGCCAACATCTACAACTTCGTCGGCACGACCGGCAGCCAGAACGTCTCCGGCTACAGCAACCCGGACGTCGACAAGCTGCTCACCGACGCCCGCCAGTCGACCGACAAGGCCGAGCGGATCAAGCTGTACGGCGAGGTGACCGCGAAACTCCAGCAGGACGACCCGATCATCTACCTGTACCGGCAGCGCAACCTGACCGGTGTGTCCAAGAAGCTGCTCGGCATCCAGGTCTACCCCGACGGGGTGATCCGCACCGCCTTCGCCGGGTTCGCGAAGTGAGGCGGTACCTGCTCAACCGGCTGTGGCAGTCCGCGGTGACGCTCGTGCTCGCGACGATCGTGGTGTTCGCCGGGGTCCGGGCGTTGCCGGGCGATCCGGCGCTGGCGCTGGCCGGTGAGGACCGTGATCCGGAGTCGCTGCGGGCGATCCGTCAGCAGTACGGGCTCGATCAGTCGTGGCTCGTGCAGTTCTGGCAGTTCGTCAGTCACGCGGCGCGCGGCGATCTCGGGCAGTCGATCCGGACCGGTGCGCCGGTGCGGTCGATGATCGCGAGCGCGCTGCCGGTGACGATCGAGCTGTCGGTCCTGGCAATCGTGATCGCGAGCGTGATCGGCGTCGGTGCGGGAGTGGTAGCCGCCGTACGGCGTGGTCGCCCGGCCGAGTGGGCCGCGAACGCGCTCGCCCTGCTGGGCCTGTCGGTCCCGCACTTCTGGCTCGGCCTGATGGCGATCCTGTACCTCTCGGTTGCCCTCGGCCTCTTCCCCGCCTCGGGTTTCGTGCCGTTCTTCACCGACCCGGTGGCCAACCTGCACCACCTGATCCTGCCGGCGGTGATCCTCGGAACCGGTCTGTCCGCGGTCATCATGCGGCAGACCAGATCGTCGATGCTCGACGCGTTGTCCGCCGACTACATCCGTACGGCGGAGGCGAAGGGCCTCCCGCCCAGGGCAGTCGTCGGAAAGCATGCCCTGCGCAACAGTCTGATCGTCGTGGTCACGATCGTCGGGCTCCAGCTCGGCGCGCTGATCTCCGGCGCGGTCGTCACCGAGCGGATCTTCGCCCTTCCCGGGTTCGGCAAACTGACCGTGGACGCCGTGTTCCAGCGCGACTACCCGGTCATCCAGGCGGTCGTCCTGGTCACGGCGACGGCGTACATCGTCATCAACCTGCTGGTCGACCTGCTGTACTCCGTCATCGATCCGCGGATCCGCGTGCGAGGTGAAGCCTGATGGCCGTGGCCGAAGCGGTGACGACCGCCCCGCTGCGCAGCAACCGCCGCCGAGTGGTACGGCGCATCCTGCGCAACCCTCTCGCCCTCACCGGGCTGGCGGTGCTGGCGCTCGCGGTCGTCCTGGCCGTGTTCGCGAACTGGCTGGCTCCGCACGAGCCGACCCAAACTCACCTCGAGCGCGCGTTCGCTCCACCGGGCACCGCCGGATATCTGCTCGGCACCGACGACCTCGGACGTGACGTGCTGTCCCGGATCATGTTCGGCCTGCGCGCCTCGCTGCACGTGGGTGTGCTCGCGGTCGCGTTCTCGCTCGTCGTCGGCGTACCGCTCGGGCTGATCGCGGGGTACTTCCGGGCGATCGACGCGCTGATCTCGCGGCTGACCGACCTGGTGCTGGCGTTCCCCTTCCTGATCCTCGCGGTCGGGCTCGCGGCGATCCGCGGCGCGAGCCTCGGCAACGCGGCGATCGCGATCGGCATCGCGCAGATCCCCGGCATGATCCGGATCGTCCGGTCCGAGACCCTGCGGCTGAAGTCGCTCGACTTCGTCGCCGCGGCGATCGTCGAGGGCGCCGGAGACGCCTGGGTGCTCGGCCGGCACGTGCTGCCGAACGCCGGGTCGGCGATCATCGTGCAGGCGACCGTCGGGATCCCTGCCGCGATTCTCGGCGAGGCGGTGCTGTCCTTCCTCGGCCTCGGCATCCAGCCGCCGGCGCCGAGCCTGGGCACCATGCTCGCCGATGCGCAGCAGTTCGCGGCCCGCGCACCGTGGGCCGCGGTGATGCCCGGTGTCGCGATCATGCTGCTCACGCTGGCGTTCAACATCGTGGGCGACAGCCTGCGCGATGCCCTCGACCCGAAAGCGAGCCGCCGATGAAGCATGTCCTGGCGCTCAAGGACCTCTCGGTCACGTTCCGCACCGAGGACGGGCCGTTGTCGGCGGTCGACCGCGTCAGCCTCGAGGTCGGCGACGGCGAAGTACTCGCCGTGGTCGGTGAGTCGGGGTGCGGGAAGAGCGTCACGGCGATGAGCATCGCCGGACTGCTCCCCCGCACAGCGACCGTCACCGGCTCGGTCGAGCTCGACGGCACCGAACTGATCGGCGCCGGCCAGCGCACGCTGCGCTCGATCCGCGGCCGCGAGATCGCCTACATCTTCCAGGAGCCGATGACCTCGCTGAACCCGGTCTTCACCGTCGGCCACCAGATCGTCGAGGTACTGCGCACGCATATCGGCCTGAGCCGTCAGGCGGCGCGGGATCGCGCGGTCGAACTGCTCAAGCTCGTCGGCATCCCGTCCGCGGAACGGCGGGTCGGCGACTACCCGCACCAGCTCTCCGGCGGCATGCGGCAACGCGTGATGATCGCGATGGCCGTCGCGTGCGACCCGAAGGTGCTGATCGCCGACGAGCCGACGACAGCCCTCGACGTGACGATCCAGGCCGGCATCCTCGACGTACTGCGTGAGCTGCGGGAGCGGCTCGGTACGAGCATCGTGCTGATCACCCACGACCTCGGCGTCGTCGCCGATCTCGCGGACCGGGTGGCCGTGATGTACGCCGGACGCGTCGTCGAGACCGCCGAGGTACACGACCTGTTCGCGCACCCGCGGCACCCGTACACCACCGGGCTGCTCGGCTCGTCGCCCGCCGCACCGAGGTACGCGGAATCCCAGCGCCTGAACGAGATTCCGGGCCTGGTCCCGGTGCTCACCGAACAGCCCGACGCCTGTACGTTCGCCGACCGCTGCCCGCGGGTCCTCGACATCTGTACGACGTCGCAGCCCGAGTTGACCGACGGCACGCATCGCGTCGCGTGCTGGAACCCCGCCCGAGTGGAGGTCTGATGGACAGCACCCCGAGCGAGGCGGTGCCGGCGCTGGAGGTCGACGACCTGGTGATGCACTTCGGCCCGGTTCGTGCCGTCGACGGCGTCACGCTCCGGATCCGCGAAGGCTCCGTCGTCGCGCTCGTCGGCGAGAGCGGGTCCGGCAAGTCGACCGTCGGCCGCTGCATCGTCAGGCTCCTCGAGCCGAGCGGCGGCACGGTCCGGCTGGCCGGCGCCGACATCACCCACCTCAGCCGCCGCCGGCTCCGGCCGCATCGGCGCGACGTGTCGATCGTCTTCCAGGATCCGGCCGGCTCGCTCGACCCGCGACTGTCGGTCGGCGACATCGTCGGCGAGCCGCTCCGCCTGATGCGCCGCAAGAACATCCCGGCCAAGGTCGCCGAGGAGCTCCGCCGGGTCGGCCTCCGGCCCGAGGTCGCGCAGCGTTCGCCGCACGAGCTGTCCGGCGGTCAGCGGCAGCGCGTCAGCATCGCCCGCGCGCTGATCTCCGAACCACGCCTGCTGGTCGCGGACGAGCCGACCAGTGCGCTCGACGTGTCGGTGCAGGCCGCCGTACTGAATCTGCTGGCCGACCTGCAGCGTGACCTCGGGTTCGCGTGCTTGTTCATCACGCACGACCTGTCGGCGGTCGAGTACCTCGCGGACGAGGTCGCGGTGATGTACCTGGGTCAACTGGTCGAGCAGGGTCCGCGCGCGCGGATCTTCGGCAAACCGGCGCACCCGTACACACAGGCGCTGCTGTCCGCCGCGCCCGTACCCGATCCCGCCGAGCAGCGGGCCCGCCGGCCGGTGCTGCTCGGCGACGACCTCCCGTCGGCGATCGATCCACCGCCGGGCTGCCGCTTCCACACCCGCTGCCCGATCGCGGTGGACACATGCCGGACAGTCGTGCCGGAACACCGCACGATCGGCGAAGGTGGACACCAGGTGGCCTGTCACCTGGTCGACGACGACGGAACCGGACCAGACGTACGCCTCACCCAAGGAGTTGCCCCATGACAGTGCAGGAAGCCCCATGACCTTCACCACCCGGCCGACGCTGCGCGGCACCTTCGGGATGGTTTCGTCCACGCACTGGCTCGCGTCGCAGTCGGCGATGCGGATCCTCGAGCTCGGCGGGAACGCGTTCGACGCGGGCGCCGCGGCCGGGTTCGTGCTGCACGTCGTCGAGCCGCATCTGAACGGACCTGGTGGTGAGGTCCCGGCGATCATCGCGACCGCCGACGACCCGGCACCACGAGTGCTGTCCGGCCAGGGCGTCGCCCCTGCCGCCGCGACCATCGAGCACTACCGCTCACTCGGTCTCACACTCGTCCCCGGATCAGGTCCGCTCGCGGCGACCGTTCCCGGTGCCGTCGATGCCTGGCTGCTCCTGCTGCGCGACCACGGCACGCTGCCGCTGAGCGTCGTACTCGAGCCCGCGATCGAGTACGCGCGCAACGGTCATCCGCTGGTGCCGCGCGTCGCCGACACGATCGCGACGGTGCAGCAACTGTTCGATGAGCACTGGCCGACGTCCGCCGCGCTCTGGCTCCGGGACGGCCGCCCTGTCAGCGGCCGGTTCAGGAACGAGGCGTACGCCGCGACGCTCGAGCGACTGGTCCGCGAAGGCTCCAGCGCGGATCGGGTGACGCAGATCGAGCAGGCCAGGAAGGCCTGGCGCGAAGGGTTCGTCGCGGAGGCGATCGACGCCTTCTCCAGGATCCCGCACCGGGACTCCAGCGGCGAGGACCACGGCGGCCTCGTCACCGGCGCCGACCTGGCCGCGTTCGAGGCGACCTGGGAGGACGCGGCGACGTACGACTGGAACGGCTACACCGTCGCCAAGACCGGCCCGTGGGGTCAGGGCCCCGGCCTGCTGCAGTCCCTCGCCGTACTCGCGGCGCTAGGCGAGGTCGACCTGGACAGCGCGGAGGGTGTGCACGCGACGGTCGAGGTGATGAAGCTGTCGTACGCCGACCGCGAGGCCTGGTACGGCGACGGTGCCGACGTACCGCTCGACACGCTCCTGTCCCCCGCGTACGCCGCGGAACGCGCCAAACTGATCGGCTCCGAGGCATCGCTGAAGCTCCGCCCAGGCAGCCCTGACGGCCGGACTCCGCTGCTCGCGTCGTTCCTGCTCGACGACCGAGCCGACGAAACCGGTGACGCGACGACCGGCGAGCCGACGGTGTCGCCGGTCGGAGAGACCCGTGGCGACACCTGTCATGTCGACGTCGTCGACCGGTGGGGCAACATGATCTCCGCGACGCCCAGCGGTGGCTGGCTGCAGTCCTCGCCGACGATCCCCGAACTCGGCTTCTGCCTCGGCAGTCGCGCGCAGATGTTCTGGCTCGAGGAGGGTCTGCCGGCCTCGCTGGCCCCTGGCAAGCGGCCTCGCACGACGCTCACCCCGACGCTGGTACTGCGCGACGGCCGGCCCGTGATGGCGTGCGGCTCGCCGGGTGGCGACCAGCAGGACCAGTGGCAGTTGCTGTTCCTGCTGCGGCACCTCGGCGCCGGCATGGATCTGCAGGAAGCGATCGACGCCCCGGCCTGGCACACGACCGGCTTCCCGTCGTCGTTCTATCCGCGCGCCACCGAGCCGGGCGGTCTGGTCGTGGAGAGCCGGATCGGCAAGGCCGTGCAGGACGAGCTGGTACGGCGAGGCCACGTCGTGACCGAGTCCGACGCGTGGAGCCTCGGCCGGCTCTGCGCCGTACGCAAGGAGGCCGACGGCGTGCTCGCCGCCGCCGCGAATCCGCGGGGGATGCAGGGCTACGCGGTCGGGCGCTGACCGAGCGCTGCTTGCGCAGCGGCCTCGACATGTTGGCGGGCGGCAGTGCTTGCGGCCTCGGCGTCGCCCGCCTCGATCGCGTCGACCAGCCGGACGTGTTCCTCGGAGGAGTGCGGCGCACGCTGGGCCGCACCGACCCGGAACACCCAGTGCACGTGGTGGTACATCGCGGCCGAGATCGAGTGCAGCCAGCGGTTCCCGCTGATCTCGATCACTGCCCGGTGGAACGCACTGTTCAGCTCGGCGACCCGGTCGAAGTCCTTGGCCTTCGTCGCGGCCGCGGCCTGCTCGACCAGGTCCCGCAACTGCGCGATCCCCTGCGGCGTCGCGCGCTCGGCGGCGAGACCGGCGGCGAGCGTCTCGAGTTGCTGCCGTACGGCGAACAGGTCGCGGACCGCCGTCTCGTCCAGCGTCGCGACGACCGCGCCCCGGCGCGGCAGGATCTGCACGAACCCCTCGGCCTCGACGACGCGGAGCGCCTCGCGCACCGGATTCCGCGACACACCGAAGTCGTCCGCGAGCCGCGTCTCGGTCAGCCGCTCGCCCTCGCGGTACTCGCCGTCGACGATCCGCCGGCGCAGTTCCGCGAGCACCTGCTCGCGGAGCGCGACATGGTCGGCACCGATCGTCCGCAGCATCTCGACCCCGTCCAGCTCCATCACCCGGGCTCCTCTCCCCCGCTCCCCGTTCCGGCTTGCGCGCCACGGTAGCTGATCCGCCTCGACGCGGCACGTGATCCCGCGCAGCGTTATGTTGACGACTTGAGCATCAAACTGATTCCGCTGACGGATCCCGACTACCGGCCGCTCAGCCGCCGGATCGCCTGGCTCGCCGCGCAGGCCGACGGTACGCCGGTGGGTTCGGCCTTCCTCCGGCTGGACAGCCGCCGGACCCACGCGCACTTGGCCGAGTTCGAGCTCAACGTGCACCCGGCCGAACGGCGCCGCGGGATCGGCACGATGCTGCTGCACGCCGTCGTCGGCGGCGCCCGGGAGCACGACGTACGGACCGTGATCACCGACGCCGACGTCGGTTCGATCGGCGACCTGTTTCTGCAGCGGCACCACTTCGCGATCGGGCTGACGCTGATCTACGCGCGGCTCGACCTCGGCCGGCGCATCCCCGACGTACCGGCGGTCCCCGGGTACCGGCTGGTGTCGTGGGAGGGCGTCGTACCGGACGAGCTCGCGCAGACGTTCACCGATGCGCAGGCCGGGATGGCCGACGCGCCGGCCGGGACGATCTCGGCCGGTGCCGATGTCTGGGACCTCGAGCGGACGCGGTACGCCGCGCACGTCATCGAGCAGCGCGGCGATCACCTGTTCGTCGTCGCGGCCCTCGATCCCACGGGCCGGATGGCCGGCTTCACCGAGGTCGTCGTACCCGGTGACGGGAAGGGCGACGGGCAGTTGTACGGCACCGCCGTCCTCCCCGAGCATCGCGGCCGCGGTCTGGCGCTGTGGATGAAGGCCGCGCAGATCCACCACACGCGCCGGCGGTTCCCCGACCTCGCCGGTCTGCTCACCGACACCGTCGACACCAACGTGGCGATGCGCCGGACCAACGACCGGCTCGGGTACCGCCCGCGGCTCCAGGTCAATCGCCGCAAGCTGGACCTTTAGCAGCTACTGGCCGAGCACCTTCTGGACCGCCGCGGTCGTGATCGGGTGGTATCCGGGCCGGGCCTTGGTGAAGACCTCGGCGGCGAAGGCGCGATCGGTGCCGGCCAGCGCCCGGTAGACCGGCAGCACGAGCTTCATCCGCCCGACCTTGGTCAGGAACTCGGCCATTTCGGCGTACGCCGCCTCGTAGCTGCTCGCGGCAACGATCTGGTACCAGCGGCGGGCGATCTCGCCGTTCGCCGTACCGGTCAGACCGAACGCGCGGTCCAACTGCTGCAGCAACAGCGGGCTGAGCACGTCGGGAGCGGCGTCGAGGAACCGCAGCCACTCCTGCGTCGTCCAGCCTTCGGCGCCGCGCGGCAGCTCACCCGTGGTCAGCCAGTTGGTGCGGGCCGCGTCGACGACCTCGAAACGGGCCGACGTGGCGCGCTCCGCGAAGGCCGGGATACCCGGCTCGTACAGCCAGGCGGTCAGCTCGTCCTCGGTCACCACCTCCGGATGCGGCGCGATCAGGTGCTCCCGCAGGTGCCCGACGAAGTCGTCGGTGTTGATGCTGCGGAACGCGAACCGGTCGAAGTACCCGCGCAGGAACGGGTCGAACACCTCGCGCGTGAAGCGCGCCTCCAGCCAGGACAGGAACCACGATCCCTTCAGCGGGCCGGTCGCCGTCGTCCCGTGGTACTCCGACCGGTGGTGCAGCCCTGGCAGCTCGATCGCCAGCTCCGCCGGCGTCAGCGGATCCAGCTTCACCACGGTCGCGTGCTGCTTGATCGCGGTCTCCATCACTGCGAACTCGGTCCCGTACACCGCCTCGACGATCCGGTTCTCGACGTACGACGTGAAGCCCTCGTTGAGCCAGATGTCGTCCCAGCTGTCCTGCGTGACCAGGTTGCCGGACCAGCTGTGCGCGAGTTCGTGCGCGATCACGCTGACCAGCGACTTGTCGCCGATCACCACAGTCGGCGTCGCGAACGTCATCCGCGGATTCTCCATGCCGCCGTACGGGAACGACGGCGGGAGGACGAGCAGGTCGTAGCGGCCCCAGCGGTACGGGCCGAAGAGCTCCTCGGTGACCCGCATCATCTCTTCGGTGTCGGAGAACTCGGTGGCCGCCTGCCGCACGGTGGCGGGCTCGGCCCAGACGCCCGAGCGCTCGCCAAGCGGCTCGAACACCAGGTCGCCCGCGGCGATCGCCAGCAGGTACGACGGGATCGGCTCGGGCATCACCACGTCGTACGAGCCGGTACGGCGTGACGTCGTACCGTTGTCGGCGCTCATCAGCACCATCAGCTCCGGCGGCGCGGTGACGTGCGCGGCGTAGCTGAACCGGACGCTCGGCGTGTCCTGCACCGGCACCCAGCTGCGGGCGTGGATCGCCTGCGACTGGCTGAACATGAACGGCAGCACGCCACCGGCCGTCATCGCCGGCTCCAGCCACTGCAGCCCGGTCGCGGTCGGCGCGGTCCGGTAGCTGACCTTCACCCGGGGGTGGCGCGCGGTCCGGATCGTGAGCGCGGAACCGAGCTCCGGATCGGGTACGGCGAGGCTGTACTCCAGCGGCTCCCAGCCGTCGGCGGTCTGCCCCTCGACGCCCAGCACCGTCAGGTCGCGGGTGTCCAGCAGCAGGCGATCGCCGGCCCGGGCGTCGTTCTCCCAGGCGAGCGTGTGCGTCGCACTGCCGGACAGCACCTTCTGGTCGAAATCGAGCTCCAGGTCGAGCTCGAGGTGAGTGGTCCGAACCAGCTGCGGCTCGGCATAGGAATGGCGATCGTGCGTCAAGGGATACTCCGCGAGTGAGGCGTCCGGGGAACAGTACCCAGGTCGCGGCCCGATCGGACGGCCTATCTGAGCCACCCGCACCACCGTGCCAAAACCCCCGGACGGTCCTGACTTGGCAGACTGTGTTCATGACGAGGGCGGTGACGAGGGCGATGACAAGCCATGGGTCGACCCACGGAAATCCCGAGCTGGTGCTGAAAAGGCGCCCGTTCGGATCGTGGCTGCTGGGCCCGGCCGACCAGAGCACGCGCCGGCTGCGGGTCCGCCTGCAGGTCCTGATGACCACGTTCTCGATCGGCACCAACCTGATCGGCGCGCTGGTCGTGTTCGTGCTGGCCGTCTTCGTGCTGCCCGGCCCATCGCTGGTCGCCCAGCTCCAGCTCATCGACGCGATCGTGATCCCGGCGTACTTCCTGGTCGCGATGGCGATCGGCTGCGTCTGGAGCACACGGACGACGCGGCGCGTCACCAGCTGGATCGAGCTGGGCCGGCCGGCCACCCGGCAGGAGCAGATCGCGACGCTGCGGCTGCCGCTGCGGCTGACCCTCATCGAGGTGCTGCTCTGGCTAGTCGCGGCAGTGTTCTTCACCGTGATGACCGTGATGCTGCAGCCGGAGAACGCGCTGCGTGTCGCGCTCACGGTCGTCGACGGCACGATCATCACCTGCTCGGTGTCGTACCTGCTGACCGAGTTCGCGCTGCGACCGGTCGCGGCGCGCGCTCTGGTCGACTCACCACCTCCGCGCCGGCTGCTCGCGGCGGGTCTGAAGGCGCGGACCGTGTTCTTCTGGGCGGTCGGCTCCGCCGTACCCGTCGCCGGCCTGATGCTCGCCGCCGTCCTGGCGCTGATCGAGGACGACGTCACCGCGACCCGGCTGTCCGTCGTGATCCTTGCCCTGGGCATCGTGGCGCTCGGCAACGGTTGCCTGCTCACCTGGTTGTCGGCCAAGTCCGTGGTCGCGCCGGTCCGGTCGGTGCGGGACGCGCTGAGTCTGATCGGCGAGGGTCGGCTGGACGTGAGCATCCCGGTCTTCGACGGTACCGAGCTGGGATCGCTGCAGGCGGGATTCAACCGGATGGCGGAAGGACTCCGGGAACGCGAGCGGATCCGCGACGTGTTCGGGCGGTACGTCGGTCCCGGCGTCGTCCGCGAGGCGCTGACCAGTGACCGGCTCGGCGGCGAGGAGCGGTTCGCCGCGGTGCTCTTCGTCGACCTGGTCGGCTCGACCGAGCTCGCGGCCGCGCGCCCGCCGACCGAGGTGGTGCAGCTGCTCAACCGGTTCTTCGCGATCGTGGTCGCCGAGGTCGACCGGCAGGGCGGGTTCGTGAACAAGTTCGCGGGCGACGCGGCGCTGGCGATCTTCGGGGCGCCTGCCGAGCTGCCCGACCCCGCCGGTAGTGCCCTGGCCGCCGGACGGGAGCTGGCGCGACGACTGGCCGACGAGTTGCCGGAGGCAACGGCCGGGCTCGGGATCACGGCGGGGATCGTGGTGGCCGGCACGGTCGGCGACGTACGGCGGCACGAGTACACGGTGATCGGCGACCCGGTGAACGAGGCCGCGCGACTGAGCGAGCTCGCGAAGACCGCACCCGGCCGGCTGATCGCGTCGATGTCAGCCGTCGAGAAGGCCGAGCCGACCGAGTCGGATCAGTGGCGGCAGACCGAGCTGGTCACGGTGCGGGGACGGTCGGTGCCGACCCGTCTGGCGATCCCGCAGTGAGCAGTTCGTGCAGCAGCGCGGCGCCGTACAGCATCGCTTTGGTCTGGCGGTCGTGGGCCGCTCGCCGTTCGGCGATGGCGGTGCGGAGCGCCTCCGTGCTGCCGGTACGGCGGAGGCCGTCGAGAACCGGCCTGATCTGCTCGAAGTAGTACCGGCCCTGGCGGAGCATGTGGATGATGCGCGCGTCCCGGACCTGCTCGGGACCGTACCGGCGGTATTTCGTGCCCGGTTCCCGCGTCGGTGTGAGTAGACCGGCGGACTCCCAGACCCGCAGCGCCGACGGGCGGATGCCGAGCTGGTGTGCCAACTCGCCCACCAGCAACGACGGGCCCGCGATCGGCTGCTCGTCGACGTACTCGGCGGCCAGCGCGGCGAGGGCATCGCTGGCCGCGTCGGTTGCCAGGCGCTGCTGGTGCAGGGCGGCATGGGCGGCGTCGACGAGTCGGTACGCCAGCGCTTCGTCGCCGTCGTGGGCGGCGCGCATGATCTCGGTGGCGGTCTCCGCGCCGAAACCGGGTGAGAGCGCACGGTACGTCAGCAGCGCCCGCACATGTTCCGGGCCGTACTGCCGGTAGCCGGTGTCCGACCGCGGTGCCGGCGGCAGAATCCCCGCCGCCTCATAGTTGCGCACGAGCTGCGTCGAGACCCCCGCTCTGCGGGCGAGGTCGACCGGCCGCAATCCCATCCCGCTGCCTCTGCTCCTTCGGTTACCGGCCGCCGGAGACGTCGACGGTGGTTCCGGTCATGTACGAGGAACGGTCCGACGCGAGGAACGCGATCACCTCGGCGACCTCCTCCGCCCTGCCGGGGCGGGCGAGCGGCGGCGTCGTCCCGAGCCGGTCCAGGCGGCCCGGCTCGTGGATCCCGGTCTCGATCAGGCCCGGGCGCACGCCGAGCACCCGGACGCCCTCCTTCGCGACCTCGTTGGCCAGCCCCGTGGTGAGCGCATCGACGGCAGCCTTGCTGGCGGCGTAGTCGACGTACTCACCGGCCGATCCGAGCACGGCAGCTCGGGACGAGATGTTCACGATGACGCCACCGCTCCCGCCGTACGCCGTGGACATCCGGCGGACCGCGGCGCCGGCGACGAGGAAGGCGCTGAGCGAGTTGATCCGGAACACCCGCTCGAGGCGTTCGGCGTCGTACTCCGCGACGCGTCCGGCCGGCGACACCACACCGGCATTGTTGATCACGGCACCGATCGGGCCGAGCTCGGCGGTGACCGCGTCGAACAGCCGCTCGACCTGGTCGGGCTCGACCACATCGGCCTGTACGGCGAGTGCACGGCGGCCACGGTCCACGCAGGCCTTCACGACCCGGGCGGCCTCGTCGGCCTGGGTCCGGTAGTTCACGCCGACGTCCCAGCCGTCCGCGGCCAGCGCGAGCGCTGCGGCCGCCCCGATCCCGCGGCTTCCTCCGGTGACCAGCACAACCCGACTCATGCGGGTCAGTGTTTCACGCAGGCGCCCGGACGATCCCGAGCTGGGTCTCGGTATCGGCGAAGCCCACCGACCGGTAGACCCGGATCGCCAGGTACTCCGGGTCCGCCACCATCACCAGCGTCCGCGCGTGGGTCAGCCCGTACGTCGACGCGTGGTGCACCAGCGTGCCGGCCAGCCCCCGGCCGCGGTCCTCCGGCGAGGTCTGCACGTTCTGGAAACGGGCCAGGCCGCTGCCGTCGAAGATCAGTCCGAGCGAACTCTGCAGCCGGTCGCCGTCGAACGCACCGAACCACTTCCCGTGCCCGGCGTCCACCACGGCCCGCTTCGACACCAGCTTGCGCCGGGTGAACTCCTTGTAGTCGTCGTCGACCGTCAGGTCCGCGCACGCCAGGCTCTGGTGGTACAGCTGCTCCCAGTCGTCGTCGCCGGTCAGGAACCGGTACGTCGCCTGCTCGTTCGGGTGTGGCGGCGGAACGACCCGTTCCGCGGTCATCACCACGTTGGGCTCGATGGCGAACCCGGCCGCGGCCAGCTCGTCCGCGGCACCCGGGTCGCCGTCGGTGCTGTCGATGCCGAAGGCAACATGTTTCGCCTCCGGGAACTCGCGGCGGAAGTCGTCCAGGCGCAGCTTCGCGTCGTCCGGTGCGAACGGCGTCCGGTAGAGCAGGAAGTTGCCCCACCAGAAGCCGGGGTTCGCCGGTGTCCGCACGACGACGTACTCACCGGCGTCGCGGAACACGCTGCCGCCCAGCTCGAGCAGCAAGAGGTCGGTCCGAAAGCCCAGGCTGGTGATCTCCACGCCCTCATCCTCACCCACCCGTCAACCAGGTTTGGACCTGATTCGACCTGATGTGACCTGGTTTGACACAGGTTGACATGCAGCCGATTGGCTGCCTATTGTGGTTATGCAGCCTGAAGGCTGCCTAATCGATCGGAGTGCGATGGACGACGAGGTGTTCCGGGCGCTGGCGGATCCCAGCCGGCGCCGGCTGCTCGACCTGCTGAACGCGCGGAACGGGCAGACCCTGCGCGAGCTGTGCGCCGACCTGGACATGGCGCGGCAGTCGGTGAGCAAGCACCTCGCGATTCTCGAGAGCGCGAACCTGATCACCACCGTGTGGCGCGGACGGGAGAAGTTGCACCACCTGAACGCCGAGCCGATCAACGCGATCGCCGACCGGTGGATCCATCAGTACGACCGACGGCGGGTCCAGTTGCTCGCCGACCTCAAGACTTCCCTGGAGACGACTGTGAACGACTTCGTGTACACCACCTACATCCGGACGACCCCTGAGCGGCTGTGGCAGGCGCTCACCGACCCGGCGTTCACCGAGCAGTACTGGCAGCTGCATCACGAGACCGACTGGAAGCCCGGCTCCGA
>DASXXB010000172.1:0-5076 GCA_036503355.1 Kribbella sp.
CCTCCCGCAGTGAGGTGCGGGAGGCAACGCCGGTCTCCGGCCGTGAGGTTCCGGAACCGGCGAAGGCTGTTCGGCAGCGGCCGGCGGCCGGATCATGGCCTGAATGCCCAAGCCCCAGGAGGCTGATCGTGTGACTGTTACCCCGGCTCCCCTCGATGTCGGCGCCGGTACGGTGCTGACGCTGCAAGGGATCTCCAAGCGCTTCGGCGCCGTGCAGGCGCTGAAGAACATCGAGTTGGACGTGCGGGCCGGCGAGGTGCTGGCACTGGTCGGCGACAACGGCGCCGGCAAATCCACGCTGGTGAAGACCATCGCGGGCGTCTACACCGCCGACGACGGGTCGATGGTCTTCGACGGCCGTCCGGTCCGGGTCGGCAGCCCGGCCGAGGCGCAGCAGCTCGGGATCGCCACCGTGTTCCAGGACCTGGCGCTGTGCGACAACCTCGACGTGGTCGCGAACCTGTACCTCGGACGTGAGCTGCTCACCGGCGGCGTACTCGACGATGTCGAGATGGAACGCCAGTCGTGGGAGCTGCTCCGGCAGTTGTCCGCGAAGATCCCGTCCGTCCGGATCCCGGTCGCCAGCCTGTCCGGCGGCCAGCGGCAGACCGTCGCGATCGCCCGCAGCCTGCTCGGCCGGCCCAAGGTCGTGATGCTCGACGAGCCGACCGCCGCGCTCGGCGTCGCACAGACCGCCGAAGTGCTGAACCTGGTCGAGCGGCTGCGCGAACGCGGCCTGGCCGTGATCCTGATCAGCCACAACATGGCCGACGTGATGGCGGTCGCGGACCGGGTCGCCGTACTGCGCCTCGGCCGCAACAACGGCGTCTTCGTGGTCAGCGAGACCCGCACGCAGGACATCATCGCCGCGATCACCGGCGCGACCGACAATGCGGTTTCGGAGCGCGCGGCGCGACGGAGCCGGGAGGACGGACCCACACCATGACCGTGCAAGATTCGGCGCACGACTCGGCGCACGACCCGGCGCCGGACGCGGCGTACAACTCGGCCCAGCTGCCGGCAGATCTGCAGGACGAGCGGCTGATCGCGAGCAACGGGATCAGCGGCGCGGTCGGCGCGTTCACCTCCCGGCTGCGCTCCGGCGACCTCGGATCGGTCCCGGTGGTGATCGGGCTGATCATCATCTGGGCGGTCTTCCAGATCGCGAACGGTTCGTTCCTGTCCAGCCGCAACCAGGTCAACCTGACGCTGCAGACCACGTCAGTGGGGGTGATCGCGCTCGGCATCGTCCTGGTGTTGCTGCTGGGCGAGATCGACCTGTCCGTCGGCTCGGTCAGCGGCGTCGCTGCAGCCGTGGTCGGCGTCACATTCGTCAACCAGGGCTGGCCGCTCGTGGTCTCGCTCGTGGCCGGCGTCGCGCTCGGTGTGCTGATCGGCTTCTGCTACGGCCTGCTCTTCACCCGGTTCGGCGTACCAAGCTTCGTGATCACCCTGGCCGGTCTGCTCGGCTTCCTCGGACTCCAACTGCTGGTTCTGGGGAAGGACGGCACAATCAATCTGCCCTACGACTCGGCGCTGGTCGGCTTCGCGACTCGGAGCTTCCTCTCCCCCGCCGTCGCCTACGCGTTAGTCGCCCTGGTCGTCGTGGCCTACGCCCTGAGCCGGTTGCAGGGCCGCAACACCCGGGCCGCGGCCGGGCTGTCCGCAGCGCCGAAGTCGTTCATCGCGTTGAAGGCGGCCGGCCTCGCGGTCGTGCTGCTGATCCCGGTCGCTGTCTTGAACGGCGACCGCGGCGTCTCGTCGATGTTCCTGCTGTTCCTCGCGCTGGTGGTGGTCACAGATCTCGCCGTGCGGCGAACCCGCTGGGGCCGGGCGATCTTCGCCGTCGGCGGCAACGTCGAGGCAGCACGCCGGGCCGGCATCAACGTGCGGATGATCTACCTGTCGGTTTTCGCCGCCTGCACCACGTTCGCGGCGGTCGGTGGCATCCTGGCGGCGGCCCGGCTGGTCGCCGTCGGACAGGCGAGCGGCGGTACGGACGTCAACCTGAACGCGATCGCGTCGGCCGTGATCGGCGGCACCAGCCTCTTCGGCGGCCGCGGTTCGGCGTACTCCGCGCTGCTCGGCGCGCTGGTGATCACGTCGATTTCCAACGGTCTCGCCCTGCTCAGCCTCGACTCCAACGTCCGCTACATCGTCACGGCAGGCGTTCTGCTGATCGCCGTCACGATCGACTCCCTCAGCCGCCGAAGCCGTCAGGCTCACGGGCGCGCCTGAGCGCACCTCGGGCCAGCAGAGCCGCTTCGGTCCGATTGGCGACGCCGAGTTTGCCGAAGATCGTCGACAGATTGTTGTTGACGGTCTTCGGCGTCAGCGCGAGCCGGGCCGCCATCGCGGTCGTCGACAATCCGGTCGCCAACAATTCGACGATCTGACGTTCGCGTGGAGTCAACGTCCGCAGCGGATCCGGCGGGTCGCTCGATCGCCCCGCAGCCGCGTCGAGCACGTGCCGCGCGACGCCCGACCCCAGGATCGAGTCGCCCGCGGCAACCGCCTGGATCGCCCGCACGATCTGTTGCTGTGACGAACCTTTGAGCACATAGCCCGCCGCACCCGCGCGTACTGCGGCCCGCACGGTCGCATTGTCGTCCAGCATCGTCAGCATCAGTACGCCGACGGCCGGCGCCACCCGGACGATCTCCTGGGTCGCGGCCACTCCGTCACCGCCAGGCATGTGGATATCCATCACCAGGACGTCCGGTTGCAGTGTCACAGCAGCGCGGACCGCCTCCCGCCCGTTCTCCGCGACGCCGACCACGCAGATCCCTTCCACCGAGGCGAGCAGCACCTGCAGTCCGTCCCGAACGACCGGATGATCGTCGGCCAGCACTACCCGTATCGTCATCGCGAGACCTCCAGCGGCAGGCAACTCCGCACGCGACCGCCGGTCGCCGTCGGCTCGGCGAACAACGTGCCGCCCAACTCGGCCACCCGCTCGTGCATGGACGTCAACCCGACGCCCGGTACCCAATGCCCGTTGACGGCTGGTCCGTCGTCGGTGATCGTCAATGTCAACCTCCCCGCCCCACCACTGATCCGGACTTCTGCCCGACCCGCCCGCGAGTGCCGTGCGACGTTCGTGAGCGCCTCGGTGACAATCCGGTACGCCGCGACTTCCACAGCCGCCGGCAATGCGTCCGGTACCTCGTCGACCCGGACAGTCACCCGCAGGAGCGACCCGTCGCTGCGCCGATCGACAAGCGCCGCGTGCCGTCGTACCGCTTCGACCAGGCCGACGTCGTCCAGTGCGGACGGATGCAGCTGGTTGATGAGTCGCCGTACGTCGGCAATCGCGACGTCGACGGTCGCGCGGATGTCGGTAGCCAGCGACCGGACCGGATCGGCGGCGAGGTTCATCATGGCGTCGGCACGGAACCCGATCCCGGTCAACGCCGGTCCCAACCCGTCGTGCAGGTCCCGCCGCAACCGCCGCCGCTCCTCCTCGCGCGCCGCGACGAGCTCACGTCGCGATTGCTGGACGGCGTCCGACAGCGCCTGTGCCCGCAACGCCACACCGAGCGGCGCGGCCATCAACTCGAGGACGACCCGATCCGCGCTCGACAACCGGCCCTCCCCCGGCCGGATGCCCACCTGGAGCTCCCCCACCCTTTCGCCGGCGTGCAACAAGGGAATCACGACCAGCAACGACGGCCGGGTCCCGTGCTGTCCGCGGATCATCCCGGCGTGATCCCTCAGCGCGGCGTACGGCAGGCGTAAGGCCTGGCACACCGCAGGCAGTACGTCGGCCGGCTGAGACGCGCCGGCCAACTGGGCCGCAACCGACGATGCGGCACGCACCGGGTTGGCCCGATCCCCGTAGAACAGTCGATCCACGAGCCGCTGGAGACGGACGCGCACCGGGTTGAACCCGATCGCCACGAGAAGTGCGGCCAGAACAGCGCCACCGGAACTGATCCGCGGACGCAGCAACCGGTCGGCCAGCTCCACGAGACCGAGGTATGTCGCCGCGACCGTGCCCGTCAGCAGCAGGTAAGTCACCGTCCGGGACCACACCAGCCGGATGTCGAGCAGCTGGTGGCGCAGTACGGCGACCGTCATCGAGGCCGGGATCAGCGCGACCAGCGTCAGCAAGATGATCGGGAAACCGGTGCTGTCGATCGGACCGGCGAGTCGCGACGACGCGATCAGCGTCGCCGTGATAGTTGCTGCCAGCAACAGCCAGAGGAGCTGCCGGCGGACTCGTTCGTCACCGCGCCGGTAACGGACCACGAGGCCTGCGGTCGCCGCCAGAAATGTTCCGGCCAGCACGAGATCTGAAGCGGTCTGCACGGGTACGAGTCCGTCGAGGTCCGGAATCCGCAGCCAGGACACGGACCGGTCCCGTGCCGCAGGAGCGAGGTCGCCAACGGCGGACAGCGGGTTTCGGTCGGCACTGAACAGCAGGACCTGCAGCGGAGCGTTGAACAGGGCAACAACCAGTACGACGCGCCACGCTCGACCCGGGAGTCGTCCATCAGGGAACGCGAGCAGCGCCAACGGGATGAACAGGCTGACCGACCACGGCCACAACGCCGAGTACAGGGTGGCCGGCAACCGCGCCGAGCCCGAGCCTTCGAGCGTGTGAATCAGCCACGGCGTCACGGCCGGAGTTCCGGTCTGCGCGATTCCCGCACCGAGCAGCAGCCGGCCGACCCAGTTCCGCGGTCGGTGCCAGGCGATCAGGCCGCCGGACAGCGCACAACTGATGCCAACCGCGGTGTTGGCAATCATGAAACTGTCGCGAGCCGCTGCGAAACTGAGCCCGGTCAGCACCGCACCGGCCACCGCCGCCACGGCCTCCACCAGGACGAGACCGAGCAGAATCACCACCCAGACCCTGCGATCGATGCTCACAAAGCCATGGTGCGGCGAGCGTATACCCGCTGTCTCTAGGCAAAAGTCCCGGTCGGCCCGGGTTTCGTGCCCTGTCGACCTGGGGCGCCCCGCGCCGAATCTGGAGACCTCACAAGCAGCTCCGTCTAGGGGGACTCCGATGAGCACCACCACAACCACTGCCGGTCCGGCCCTACGTCCGCTCGGCTGGACGACCGTGGT
>DASXXB010000173.1:0-4368 GCA_036503355.1 Kribbella sp.
CTGGTACATCTCGAGCCGCAGCCGCTGCGACGGGACGTAGTCGTGCGGCAGGTGCGCGTCGATCGGCAGCTCGATCTTGACCTCGGGCTCCTCGGCCTGGGTGTCGCCGCGGTACTCCGCGACCGCCTCGCCGACCAGCCGCACATAGAGGTCGAAGCCGACGTCCGCGATGTGCCCGGACTGCTCGCCGCCGAGCAGGTTGCCGGCGCCGCGGATCTCCAGGTCCTTCATCGCGACCGCCATACCGCCGCCGAGGTCCGCGTGCTGCGCGATCGTCGCGAGCCGGTCGTGCGCGGTCTCGGTGAGCGGCTTCTCGGGCGGGAAGAAGAAGTACGCGTACGCCCGCTCGCGGCCACGACCGACCCGCCCGCGCAGCTGGTGCAGCTGGGACAGGCCGAGCAGGTCGGAGCGCTCGACGATCATCGTGTTCGCGTTCGAGATGTCGATCCCGGACTCGACGATCGTCGTACACACGATCACGTCGGACTGCTTCTCCCAGAAGCCCTGGATCACGTTCTCGAGCGTGTGCTCGTTCATCTGGCCGTGTGCGACACTGACGCGCGCCTCGGGCACCAGCTGGCGGATCCGCGCGGCCGCCTTCTCGATCGTGTTCACCCGGTTGTGGACGACGAAGACCTGGCCCTCGCGGAGCAGTTCGCGCCGGATCGCGGCCGTCACCTGGTGTTCGTCGTACGCGCCGACGAACGTCAGCACCGGGTGCCGCTCCTCGGGCGGGGTGGCGATCGTGGACATCTCGCGGATGCCGGTGATCGACATCTCCAGCGTCCGCGGGATCGGCGTCGCGGACATCGTCAGTACGTCGACCGCGGTCCGGAGACGCTTCAGCTGCTCCTTGTGCTCGACGCCGAACCGCTGCTCCTCGTCGACGATCACCAGGCCGAGGTCCTTGAACTGCACCTCGCCGGACAGCAGCCGGTGGGTACCGATGACGACGTCGACCGACCCGTCGGCCAGCCCGTCGAGCGCGGCCTTGGCCTCCTTATCGGTCTGGAACCGCGACAACGCGGCCACGTTCACCGGGAAGGCGGCGTACCGCTCGGCGAACGTCGCGTAGTGCTGCTGCACGAGCAGCGTCGTCGGCACCAGTACGGCGACCTGCTTGCCGTCCTGCACTGCCTTGAAGGCGGCCCGGACCGCGATCTCCGTCTTGCCGTAGCCGACGTCACCGCAGACGATCCGGTCCATCGGCATAACGCGTTCCATGTCGTGCTTCACGTCGTCGATCGTGGCCAGCTGGTCGGGCGTCTCCACGAACGGGAACGCGTCCTCCAGCTCCCGCTGCCACGGGGTGTCCTTCGCGAACGCGTGCCCCTTGGTCGCCTGGCGGGCGGCGTACAGCTTGATCAGCTCGCCGGCGATCTGCCGGACCGCCTTGCGCGCGCGGCCCTTGCGCTTGGCCCAGTCGCCGCCGCCCATCTTGTCCAAACTCGGCTGCTCGCCGCCGACGTACCGCGTGACCTGGTCGAGCTGGTCGGTCGGCACGTACAGCCGGTCGCCCGGTTGCCCGCGCTTGCTCGGCGCGAACTCGATCACGACGTACTCGCGCGTGGCTTTCTGCGAGCCGGTGCCGACGGTGCGCTGCATCATCTCGACGTACCGGCCGACGCCGTGCTGCTCGTGCACGACGAAGTCGCCGGGCTGCAGCTCCAGCGGGTCGATCGTCTTCTTCCGGCGCGACGGCATCCGTTGCTGGGAACGGCGTTCGGCCGCGGAGCGCTGGCCGGCCAGGTCGTTCTCGGTGAGTACGGCGAACTTGATGCCGTCGGCAATGAACCCGTGGTCGAGCTGGCCCTGCGAGATCAGCACGACGCCCGGCTCGGGGATCTGCTCGATCCCTTCGACCGCCCGCGCCGGCAGCTCGGCCTCGGAGAACACCTCGGCCAGCCGCTGCGCGGGACCGTGGCCCTCGGTGATGCAGACGACCCGCCAGCCGTCGCGCAGCCAGCCGCGGATGTCCTCGACCGCCGCGCCGGTCTCGCCGCGGTACGGGTCGACCTCGTGGACGGCGAGGATCTTGCTGGTGACCGCGCCGGCCTCGGTGTCGATGTCGAACGCGATCCGCTCGCCCATCGAGTCCCGCAGCTCGCGCGGCTCGTCGGTCGGCGCGGCCGCGAACGGCGACAGGCTCCACCACGCCAGGCCCCGGCCGAGCGCCTGCGACCGGACATCGCCCAGCGACATGTACGCCGCCGCGCCCAGGTCGATCGGCGCCTCGCCGCCACCGGCCGCCGCGGCCCAGGACGCCTCCAGGAACTCCTGGCTGGTCGCGACCAGGTCGTGCGCCCGGGCCCGAACCCGCTCGGGGTCGCTCACGACGACGTGCGTGCCGGCCGGCATCAGGTCGACCAGCAGCTCCATCTCGTCGACCAGCACCGGAGCCAGCGACTCCATGCCCTCGACGGCATGCCCTTCGGCGAGCTTCTCGAACAGCTCGGCCAGCTCGGGGTGTTCCTTGGCCAGTACGGCGGCCCGCGCGCGGACCTCGTCGGTGAGCAGCAGCTCGCGGCAGGGCGGCGCCCACAGACCGTGCTCGGCGATCTCGAGCGACCGCTGGTCGGCAACTGCGAAGTACCGGATCTCCTCCACGTCGTCGCCGAAGAAGTCCACCCGCAGCGGGTGCTCCTCGGTCGGCGGGAACACGTCGATGATGCCGCCGCGGACCGCGAACTCACCGCGCCGCTCGACCAGGTCCACCCGGTGGTACGCCGCCCCGGCGAGCCGGTCGACGACGTCCTCGAGCTCGACCGTGTCGCCGACGTGCAGCTGCACCGGCTTCAGGTCCGCGAGGCCCGCGACCTGTGGCTGCAGCACCGAGCGCACCGGCGCGACCAGGATCCGGATCGGGCCGGTGGTCTCGTCGGACGGATCCGGGTGCGCGAGACGCCGCAGTACGGCCAGACGCCTTCCGACCGTGTCCGACCGAGGGCTCAGCCGCTCGTGCGGGAGCGTCTCCCAGGCCGGGTAGTACGCGACGGTGCCGGGCTCCTCGACGAGGCACTGGAGCGCCTCGGTCAGCTCCTCGGCCTCGCGGAAGGTGGCGGTGACGGCGAGGACGGGACGGTCGGCGCCGTTCTGGGCGGCGGCGATCGCGGCGAGCAGGACCGGGCGCACCGGCGTCGGCGCACTCAGGTCGAGGGTCGTGACGCCCTCGCTGCGGGCGTCCCGGACGGCCTCGGACACCACCGGATCGGTGATCAGGGTGTCTACCAGACCGCTGAGCTTCACGAGTTGTACTTCCCTTGGGTCGCGTCGAGGCCGTCGGTGAGCAGGGACTCGACGGCGTCCGCGGTCCGATCCACGGCGAACGGAAGATCCTTGCGCTCGGTCGAGGAGAACTCGTTCAGGACGAAGTCGGCGGGAGCCTGCCGGCCCGGCGGACGACCCACACCGAACCGGACTCGATAGTACTCACCGGTGCCAAGCGATTTCCGCAGCGATTTCAGCCCGTTGTGACCGTTGTCGCCGCCGCCGAACTTGCACCGCAGTACGCCGAAGTCGATGTCCAGCTCGTCGTGCAGCACGACCAGGTTGGCCGGTTCCAGCTTGAAGAACTTCAGCAGGCCGGAGACCGGGCCACCGGACTCGTTCATGTACGAGCGGGGCTTGGCCAGCACCGTCCGCAGGCCGCTGATCCGGGTCTCGATCACCTCGGCCTTGACCTGCTTGCTCTGCTTCCACTTCCCGCCGGTCCGGGCCGCGAGCTCGTCGGCGACCAGGTGCCCGATGTTGTGCCGGGTGCGGGCATACGAAGGGCCGGGATTCCCCAGTCCGACGACCAACCACACGTCGTCCGCCACGGATCCCGGCCCTCCCGAAGATGTTCTGGTGGTGCGGCAGAGAGATTACTCTGCGGCGGCGGCCACCGGCTCCTCGGCCGCGGTCGGCTCGTCCTTCTCGATCCCGGCTTCGGCCTCGGCCTCGGCCAGCTCGCCCTCGACCTGCTCGGCGGTCGGCTGGGCGGTGACGTTCACGATCAGGGTGTCCGGCTCGATCGCCAGCGTGGAACCGGCCGGCAGCTGCAGGTCGGACGCGTGGATCTGCGCGCCGATCTCGAGGCCCTCGATGGAGACCGTGATGCTCTCCGGGATGTGGGTGGCCTCGGCCTCGACCAGGACGGAGGCGTGCTCGGTGACGACCAGCGCGTCGGAGACGGCCTCGCCCTCCAGGTGCACCGCGACCTCGACCTGGACCTTCTCGCCGCGCCGGACGATGACCAGGTCGACGTGCTCGATGAAGCCCTTCAGCGGGTCACGCTGGACCTGCTTGGGCAGCGCCAGGTGCGACTCGCCGCCCTCGACCTCGATCATCAGCAGGGCGTTGGCGGTCTTCAGGGCCAGCATGGTGTCG
>DASXXB010000174.1:0-1550 GCA_036503355.1 Kribbella sp.
TGGTCGTCCTGATGGACCACCGCACCCGCACCGGTGCCCCGAAGCTCGTCGAAACCTGCACCCTGCCGCTCACCGGCCGCCGCGTCGTCCACCGCGTGATCACCGACCTGGCCGTCCTGGACGTCGCCCACGGCGCCTTCAACCTCGTCGAACTGGCCCCCGGTGTCACCCGGTCCGCCGTAGAACGGGCAACCTCCGCCGCCGTGTCCTGACCAGTTGAGTCGCCCACTCACGGCGGCTCGAGCGATCCGCGGAGCTTGCAGCTTCCTGCAACTTTGTGGTCGCGGCCGGAACGCTCCGCTATAGTCGGCGCGATCTCGGGGTTAGAAACACAGTTGGAGGGGGAACCCCATGAAACTCAAGCGCTTCGCGCTTGCCTTTGCCGGTGCCGGCCTGCTGGCCGCCACCGTGGCGTCCGTCCCGGCCGCCGCCAGCGGCCAGACCGACCCGAAGCATCCGTTCGCCAAGAACGTGACGCCGAATACGATCAAGGCCGCCGGCGACCCGTGCATCAGCGACGTCATGTCGCCGACCGGCGCGGGCATGTCGCAGGAGACCCTGGCCATGCCGGGGCGGCACATCGAGGCCTTCCAGGACACGCCGTTCAAGTTCGTTGGTACCCGCGCCGACACGACCTGGTACGGCGCGGTGAACAACGCGGGCACGCAGATCTACTACTACGGTCTGCTCCTGCAGGGCGGCAGCCTCTACCGGCACGTGACCTACGCGCGCGACAGCGGCGACTCGGTCAGCTGGGCGCCGACGTTCAAGAAGGTCGGCACGGGCTGGACCAGCTTCAAGGCGATCGCTACGTCGAACTACAGCGTCGCCGCACCGCGCCACGCGTACCTGTACGGTCTGAACACGAACGGCAGCCTCTACCGCTACCAGATCGTCGGCACCGGCTTCCGCGCGCTCGGCCCGCTGGCCGGCTTCCGCGGTTTCAAGACGCTGACGGTGATCAGCGAGACCGCGACGTACGACACCCTGCTCATGACGACGAACGCGGGCGCGCTGTGGACCGCGCACATCCCGGTCGCGGCCGGGGCCAAGCCGGTCATGAAGCTGATCCGTTCGTCCGGTTGGGGCGCGTACGAGTCGCTGGTCGTCCAGGGCTGCGGCACACGCGGCGGCTCGCTGGTCGTCGGCGTCGACCACGACACCCAGTCCGGTTATCAGTTCGCGATGAGCAAGGCGAACGGCACCGCGACCGCGATCACGTCGTACGGCAAGATTCCCGCCGTGTTCACCGGCGTCAGCGACGTCTCGGTCACCACGCACTACGACCAGCTGGTCGGCGAGTAGTCGGTAACCGAACCGCCACCCTCGGCAACCATGCCGAGGGTGGCGGTTTTGTTCAGCGGTCCAGGGTCCAGAAGTGGGCGTCGGGCGGGGCTTCGAGCTGCCAGGTGGGTGGTGTGGTCGGGTAGACGCGGGTGCTGAGGACGCGGCCGGCGCTGGTGAAGACCTCGAGTACCGAGCCGTCGAGGAAGATCCGGGCGGCGGGACGCCCGGAGGACGGGTCGAACGCGTCGGAGACGCGCATCCGG
>DASXXB010000175.1:0-38830 GCA_036503355.1 Kribbella sp.
GTGTAGTTCTCGATGTTCGTCTGCAGGGTCGCGACCTCGGAGGCCAGCGACGGGTCGATCCACACCTTCCAGAACGGGTAGATCTGGGCCTTGTCCTCGTGGCCGGCGTACAGCTTCGTCGCCTCGAACAGCCGGCGCTCGTAGCCCGCCTGCGAGTACAGGTCGGTTCCGATCGCTTCGGAGTTCCGGTACTGGGCCGTGTTGTTGTACTGGGCGAGCGCCTGCCAGCCCGAGTTCGGCGGCTTCGACCCGGGCTTCACCGGGATCTGCTTGTAGACCGGCTTCAGCGACTTGTCCAGTGCGACGTCCCCGGGCTGCGGCTTGGTCCAGGTCTTGCCCTCGGTGCCCCAGAAGGCGTTGATCTCGCCCTGCTCGGTGAACATGTAGTCGAGCAGCTTGATCGCCTGGATCTGCTCTTCCTGCGTCGCCTTGTTCGTCAGTACGAACGTCGCGCCGGGCACGCTCGGGAAGTTGTAGCCGGTGTAATTGGCGCCTTGCGGGCCGGTCAACGGCGGTACGGCGTCGTACTGCTTGTCACGTCCGTCCGCCGAACCGATGTTGACGAACTCGCCCGGGTGCAGCACGGTCGCGGAACCGAGGACGACCGACCCCGAGCGGTTGCCCTGCTGCAACAGGGCGTCGGGGTTCTGGGTGAAGGCACCCTTGTCGATCAGGCCCTCCTTGTAGAGCGAGTTCAGGTACCGCAGGCCTTCGCGCCAGCCGTCCTTGTTCGCCTGGATGTCGACCTTGCCGTCCTTGAGCACCAGTGTCGAGTTGTTGTTGCCGCTGGTGCCCTGCGGGTCGTAGATGAAGGCGTTCATGAAGTACGGAATCAGCACGTCCCGCACGTCCGCGCTGAGCGGGATCTCGTCGGCCTTGCCGTTGCCGTTCGGGTCCTGGGTCTTGAACGCCTGCAGGACCTTGCGCATGTCCTCGGTGGTCTTCGGCTGCTGCAGTCCCAGCTTCTTCAGCCACGCCGAGTTCATCCACAGCTTGTCCTGGTACGAGCAGTGGAAGCAGTCCACCCACTGCGGCATCCCGTAGATCTTGCCGTCCGGGGCGGTCGCCATCGCCTTCCACTCCGGCGTGGAGTCGAGTGCCTTCTTGATGTTCGGCGCGTACTGGTCGATCAGCTGGTTCAGCGGCAGGACGACGCCCTGGTTGGACAACTTCAGCAGGTCGGCCTGACTGAACTGGTCGACCCACGGGATCAGCAGGTACAGGTCCGGGTAGTCCCCGCTGGCCAGCGAGATCTGCCGCTTCTCCTTGGCCGGTCCGCCGTCGAACGTCGTGGTCTGCCACTTGATGGAGATGTTGAACTTCTGCTTGACCACCTGCGTGAAGTCGTTGGTGGCAAGGTTCCAATCGGCCGACTGAGGTGCGAACACATCCAGCGTGACCGCCGGGTTCCCGGTGATCGTGGGCAGCGGCTTGCTCTGCTGATCGTCCGAACCGCCACCCGAACAGGCCGCAAGGGCGAGCGCCAGGAGGCTCACGCCGGCGACCGCGGCCCGCCTCCTCCTACTGATTTTCACAGACATTGTTCCCTCACAGGGTCGAGGTGATACAGACTGATGCCGGGATCAGCCCTTGACGGCGCCGATCAGAATTCCCTTGGTGAAATAGCGGGCGACGAACGGATAGATGAGCAGCACCGGCACGCTCGCCACCACGATCAGCGAGTACTTGAGAAGATCTGCCAGCTGCTGACGTTGCAGAACGACCGACGCGTCGACGGCCCCGCCGCCGGTCGTGTTGAGGATCAGGATGTTCCGCAGGACCAGCTGCAACGGGAACAGGTCCGGGTTCTTCAGATAGATCAGGGCGTCGAAGTACGAGTTCCACTGCATGATCGCGTACATCAGGGCGACCACCGCGATCATCGGCTTGGCCAGCGGGATCACCACCGACCAGAGGAACCGCAGGTCCCCGCAGCCGTCCAGTTGTGCCGCCTCGACCAGTTCCTCCGGGATCGCGGTCCGGAAGTAGGTGCGGGCGATGATGACCTGCCAGACGCCGATCGCCTGCGGGATGATCAGCGCCCACCGGGTGTCCAGCAGCCCGGTCGACTGCACCACCAGGTACGTCGGGATGAGTCCGCCGGTGAACAGCATCGTGAACAGGATCACGGTCATCACGACGTTGCGGCCGACCAGGGTACGGCGCGACATCGGGTAGGCGATCGCCATCGTCATGGTGACGCTGACGATCGTTCCGACAACCGTGTAGAACAACGAGTTCAGGTAACCCTGGATGACCTGTGGGTTGGCGAACACCGCGTGGTAGCCGCGCAACGAGAAGTCCACTGGCCAGAGCAGCACCCGGCCGGACGACACCGCCTCCGGGCTGCTGAACGAACTCGCCACGATGTACAGCAACGGCAACAGCACGACCAGGAGAAACACGGCCAGCAGCAGGTACACACAGAACATGAACCAGCGGTCCGTCCGCGGCTCGCGGATCCTCCGCGCCCGCGCCGCACGGCGCTCCGACCTCTTGCCCGGCAGGGTCCTCGCCTCAGCTTCGACGCTCATGACCACAGTCCGTTCCCGGTGATCCGTTTGGCGATCGTGTTGACGACCAGCAGGAGGACGAGGTTGATCACCGAGTTGAACAGCCCGATCGCGGTCGCCATGCTGAAGTCGGCGTTCAGCAGGCCCGTCTTGTAGACGTACGTCGCGATGATCTCCGACTGGCTCAGGTTCAGCGGGTTCTGGAACAGGAACGCCTTCTCGAAGCCGATCGCCATGATGTTGCCGACAGCAAGAATCAGGATGATGACCGCGGTCGGCATGATGCCGGGCAGATCGACGTGCCGGATCCGCTGCAGCCGGCTGGCGCCGTCGATCTTGGCCGACTCGTGCAGCGCCGGATCGATGCCGGCCAGCGCGGCCAGGTAGATGACGGCGGAGTACCCGGTGGTCTGCCAGACGTCCGACCAGACGTAGATGTGCCGGAAGTACTCCGGGTTCCCGAGGAAGTCGATCGCCGGTACGCCGAAGAAGCCGAGCCCGTTGTTGACGATGCCGAGCCGCGGTGACAGCACGAGGATGGTCATCGAGACGACCACCACGGTCGAGATGAAGTACGGCGCGTACGTCACCAGCTGCACGGTCCGCTTGAACAGCCCGTTGCGGATCTCGTTCAGCGCCAGCGCCAGGATGATGGCGAGCGGGAAGCTGGCCGCGACGGTGTAGACCGACAGCACGAAGGTGTTCTTCACCAGGGTCCAGAACACCGGGTTGTGGAAGAACAGCTCGAAGTTCTTCCAGCCGATCCACGGACTGCCCCAGATGCCCTTGGTCACGTTGTAGTTCTTGAACGCCAGCACGGCGTTGGACATCGGGATGTACTTGAAAACCACGAACCAGATCAGCGGTACGACCATCAACAGGTACAGGGTCCAGTGCCGGCGCAGGCTCCGCCGGAATCCGGTGAGGCCGGGGCGTTCCCGCCGCCGTCGCCTCGGCCTGGTCGGCAGTTCGCCGGCCGGTGGCCGGACAGTTGTCAGTGTTGCCATGAGACCTCCTTCTCCTGGCCTGCGGTCAGGTGCACGGGGATCCGTTCGTCGCCGAGGCGAACGACCCGGTCCTGGTCCCGGTCGGCGGTGAGTACCGCGTCGACGCGGTTCGGCGTCCAGGTGATGTCGACCGTCACGGCTCCTCGAGCCCGCAGACCGGTCACTCGGCCGCTCGCCCATTCAGCAGGCAGCGCGGGCAGCAGCTCGAGGTCGCCGGCGTGACTCTGCAGCAGCATCTCGGCGATCCCCGCGGTCGCACCGAAGTTTCCGTCGATCTGGAACGGCGGATGCGCACAGAACAAGTTCGGGTAAACGCCCGCTCCGCTGCCTGGACGCCCCGTGGCGGAGTCGTCCGCCGGCCTCAGGAACGCCCGGACCAGCCGGTGCGCGGCGGCCGCGTCGCGAAGCCGCGCGCGCAGACAGATCTTCCACGCCAGCGACCATCCCGTTGCCTCGTCGCCGCGCAGATCCATCGACCGCGCGGCGGCCGCGGCGAGGTCCGGCGTGCTGTCCGGCGTGATCGCGTTGCCGGGATGGACGCCGACCAGGTGCGACATGTGCCGGTGGTGCGGATCTTCCTCGGGCAGGTCGGCGGCCCACTCCTGCAACTGCCCGCGGGTGCCGATCGGCGGGTCGGGCAGCCGCTTGCGCGCGGTGGAAAGCTCTGCGACCAGTGGATCGACGACGTCGAGCAGCTCGGCGGCCTGCTCCACCCGCAGGAACAGATCCGTGATCAGCGCCAGGTCCATCGTCGACGAGACGGTGACGGACGCAGGCTTCCCGTCCTCGGCGAGGTAGTCGTTCTCGGGCGAGGTCGACGGCGCCGTACCGAGACTGCCGTCGGGCAGCTCCACCAGCCAGTCGAGGCAGAACTCCGCCGCGCCGCGCAGCGTCTGCCAGGATTCCCCGAGGAACGCCAGGTCGCCGGTGAACTCGTAGTGATCCCAGAGGTGGCGGGCGAGCCAGGCGCCGGCCAGCGGCCAGTTCGACCAGCGCGGATCTCCTTCGACCGGGTAGGTCCAGCACCACGCGTCGGCGTTGTGGTGCGCGGTCCAGCCGCCGCACCCGTAGCGTTCGCGGGCGGTACTGCGTCCGGCCTGGGCAAGATTATCGATAAACCTAAGCAGTGGCTCGTGGCATTCCGACAGGTTCGTCGTCTCCGCCGGCCAGTAGTTCATCTCAGTGTTGATGTTCAGCGTGAAGTTCGAGCTCCACGGCGGGCGCGGCACCTCGTTCCAGATGCCTTGCAGATTCGTCGGCAGGCCGCCGGGTCGCGAGCTCGCGATCATCAGATAGCGGCCGTAGTTGTAGGTGAGCGCCGCGAGTGCGGGATCGTCGGCGTCGACCGCACGCGTGATCCGCGCATCGGTCGGCAGCTGCGCCGCGTCCGTGCCGCCGGACAGCTCCAGGGTCGAACGGCGGAACAGCCGGCGGTGGTCGTGCTGGTGATCGCTCAGAAGATCCACGAACTCCCGGCCGAGGGCCGCGCGCACCGCGTGGTCCGCCGCGGTCCAGCACTCCTCGGCCGATCGGGTCGGTGACGTCGACGGCCCGTCGTACCCGGTCGCGGTGGAGAGCACGAGCACGATCTCGGTCGCGTTCTCGACGACCAATTCGCCTTCGGTCGCGTGCAGGTCGCCGTCACTCGTCGCCCGCAGCGCGATCGCGGCGGCCATCCCACGATCCGCGCCATCGGAGTACCGGAACGGCTCCGGCACCTGGCGATGCGGCGGCGCCACGTCGGCAGGCGCCTGGACGAACAGTCCGAGCCGGTCCTCGACCGCGTGCGGCGTGGCCTGCAACTGCGAGGTCAACCGCGCGGCGAGACCCAGGACGGGTTCCGATGCGGTCAGTCGCTGGACCAGTACGCCGTCCGGCGCGCTGACGAACACCTCCTGCCGGATCGACACTCCCCCGTACTCGTACTGCGATGTCGCGGTCGCGGCGTCGAGGTCGAGCTCTCGCCGGTAGTCCGCGACCTCACCGGCCACCGGTGTCCGGCCGTCGACGCGCGTCTCGATCCGGAGATCGCCCAACGGCAGGTACGCCTGGCAGTAGCCGGAGTGAAAGCCGCCCGCCAGCACGTGGGCCTGCCGGACGTCGCCACCGGCGAGCGCATCGCGGACAGCCTGTACAGCGTCGGCCCCGGTCGCACCGAGCGGCACCGACAGCAGCCGGGCGGTCTCGGGACCACCGGACCACAGGGTCTCGTCGTTCAGCCCGATGCGATCGTTGCCGACGCCTCCGAAACACATCGCGCCGATCCGGCCGTTGCCGAGCGGCAATGCCTCCAGCCAGTTGCCGGCCGGTCGGTCGTACGACAGCCGCCGGACGTCGCCGGGATCCGAGCTCTCCAGGTTGCCCATGTCAGAGCCTTCCGCAAAAGTAGGGGTATTAATCCCATGAATTTTGGGGATCGTAGCGCTCGGCACGCTTCTGGTCCATACTTGGTCGGCATCCAGACGGCGCAAAGATGCCATCAATCGTGATCGTGAGGGGTCTCCATGCCACGCATCAGTTCGGTGGAGGTCATCGACGTCCGCTTCCCGACCTCGCTGACCCAGGACGGTTCGGACGCGATGAACAAGGACGGCGACTACTCCGCGGCGTACGTCGTCCTGCACACCGACGACCCCGGCCTCACCGGGTACGGCTTCACGTTCACCATCGGACGCGGCAACGACCTGTGCGTTGCGGCGGCCGGGCAGCGCGCGGAGCCGCTGATCGGTCGCGACGTCGACGCGATCTGCGCGGATCTCGGTGGGACCTACCGGGAACTGCAGTCGGACACCCAGCTGCGCTGGCTCGGCCCCGACAAGGGCGTCATCCACCTGGCACTCGCCGCGGTGATGAACGCGGTGTGGGACCTGGCCGCCCGGCGGGCCGGCGTACCGCTGTGGCGGCTGCTGGCCGAGATGTCACCCGAAGAGCTCGTCGCCGCCGCCGATCTGCGGTACCTGACCGACGTGCTGACCCCGGAGCAGGCCGTCACGTTGCTGGCCGCCAAGGAACCCGGTCGCAAAGAACGCATCCAGCAGATCGAGACCTCCGGGTACCCGTGCTACACCACGTCGGCCGGCTGGCTCGGGTACTCCGACGCGAAGCTCCGCCAGCTCTGCGAGGAAGCCGTTGCCAGCGGCTACAAACACGTCAAGCTGAAGGTCGGCGCCAACCTGGAGGACGACATCCGGCGCTGCGGAATCGCCCGCGAGGTGCTCGGTCCGGACGGCAACCTGATGATCGACGCGAACCAGGTGTGGGACGTGCCCGAGGCCATCGAATGGGTCAAGGCGCTGGCGGAGTTCGACCCGCTGTGGATCGAGGAACCCACCAGCCCCGACGACGTCCTCGGCCACGCGGCGATCCGCAAGGCCGTCGCCCCGATCGGCGTCGCCACCGGCGAGCACGGCATGAATCGCGTGCTGTTCAAGCAGTTCTTCCAGGCCGGCGCGATCGACTACTGCCAGCTCGACGCCGCCCGGCTCGGCAGCGTCAACGAGGTCCTCGCGGTCTACCTGCTCGCCGCCTGGTTCGACGTACCGGTGTGCCCGCACGCCGGCGGGGTCGGGCTGTGCGAGCTCGTGCAGCACCTCGCGGTCTTCGACTACGTCGCGGTGTCCGGCGACCTCGAGGGCCGGGTCACCGAGTACGTCGACCATCTGCACGAACACTTCGTGGACCCGTGCGTCGTACGCAACGGTGCGTACGTGCTGCCGACGGCGCCCGGTTACAGTGCCGAGATGCACAGGCAGTCACTCGAGACCTACCGGTTCCCGGACGGCGGCTACTGGTCGTCGCGCGCGGACCAGGATCCACGCCCATGACGCCGACGGTGCTGGGCGACCAGCCACGCACCCCTGGTGTCTCCCAGAGCGAAGTCGTGGTGCAGGGCATCCGGCAGATGATCATCGACGGCCGGCTGCGACCCGGCGACCGGCTTCCGGTCGAGAAGGACCTCGCCGCCGCACTCGGCGTCTCCCGCAACCCTTTGCGGGAAGGGGTTCGGGCGCTGTCGATCATGGGCGTCCTGGAGACCCGGCAGGGCGACGGCACCTACGTCACCACGCTCGATCCGTCGATGCTGCTGATCCCGATGGGGTTCGTGGTGGATCTGCAGGACGGCAGTGGAACCCACCATCTGCACGCCGTCCGGCGAATCCTGGAGACCGAGGCGGCAGCCTCCGCGGCGCGGCTCATCGGCCCGGACGAACTGCAGGCCGCCGCCGACCTGCTGCGCCACAACGAGACCGAGCTGGCGCTCGACGAGCCGAACCACGAGACGGTGATCGAGAACGACATCGCCTTCCACCGGATCATCGCGCAGGCGGCCGGCAATCCCGTACTGGCTGCCCTGATCGACGCGCTGGGCGGACGGACGATGCGCGACCGGCTCCGCAGGTCGATCACCCAGCCCGGTGCGGACGAGACCGCGCACCGCGAGCACCTCTCGATCCTGTCCGCACTGACCACGCACGATCCGGACCGGGCCCGCGTCCGGATGGCCACCCATCTGTTCACCGTCGAGGATTCCCTCCTCGGCCTCAACCTCGCCGATCCGACCACGGAGTGAGAGCCACCGGATGAAGTCACTGCGCTGGACCACGCCCGACCTGACCTTGACCTTCACCCTGGACGACGACCCGGTGCGGTTGACGACTGGAGCCGGTACGACGAGCCCGAGCCAACCGTTGGTCGAGGTCGAGGCCGTCGGGTACGGCGGTGCACTCAGCAGCGGCCGGCACGTCGACACGGTGCTCGGTCAGCGGCTGCGGTACGTCGGCCACGACGACAGCGGTACGACGCTGCGCATCGTCCAGGAGGATCCCGAGTCCGGTCTGCGCGTCACGAGTGTCTTCGAGGCGGGGGCCGGCGTCCGCGCCTGGTCGGAGGCATCGATCGCACGACCCGGAACGCTCGAGCTCACGTTCCTGTCGTCCCTCGTCGTCGGCCTCCGATCGATCGACGTCGAGCTGTACTCGGCCGCGACCAGCTGGATGGCCGAAAGCCGATGGTCGTCCCAACGGTTGCGGATCGGGGCACTGGCGGACATCGCCAGCGACGGACACCGTCATGTCGCGCGCAGCCGGCACGCGGTGACGAGCGTGGACTCGTGGTCCAGTGGCGAGCACCTACCGGTCGGCGTGCTCCTTGATTCGGCGTACGGCCTCGGATGGCAGATCGAGCACAACGGACCGTGGCACTACGAAATCGGCGAGTGTCTTCGCGGCGGATACCTGTTACTGAGCGGTCCGACGGACCAGGAGCACCAGTGGAGCTTCGAGCTCACTGCCGACACCCCGTTCACAACGGTGCCGGTGTCGCTCGTCGGCGGGGCGGATCGGGACGGCGTGTTCGCGGCGCTCACCCGGCAGCGTCGCGCCGTACGTCGCCGTCGCCCGATCGACGACCTGATGCCGGTGATCTTCAACGACTACATGAACACGCTGCTGGGTGATCCGACCACCGAGAAACTGCTGCCGCTGATCGACGCCGCCGCGGATGCCGGCGCGGACTATTTCTGCATCGACGCGGGCTGGTACGCCGAGGGCGACTGGTGGAACACGGTCGGAGCCTGGCAGCCGTCGACGACCCGTTTCCCCAAGGGCCTCGGCGAGGTGATCGAGCGCATCCATTCGCACGGCATGACGCCCGGCCTCTGGCTCGAGCCCGAGGTGATCGGCACCCGCTCGCCGATCGCGGCCCAGCTGCCCGACGACGCCTTCCTGACCCGTCACGGCACCCGGGTCACGCAGTCCGGCCGCTACCTGCTCGACCTGCGCAGCCCGGCCGCCAGACGGCACCTGGACGACACGGTCGACCGGCTGATCGCCGACTTCGGCGTGGGCTTCTTCAAGTTCGACAACAACACGATGACAGGACCGGGCACCGACAAGGGCGGCACGTCCCTCGGCCAGGGCCTGCTGGAACACAACCGCGCGCTGCTCGACTGGCTCGACGGCATCCAGGCCCGTCATCCCCAGCTACTGATCGAGAACTGTGCCTCCGGCGCGATGCGGATGGACTACGCGATGCTCTCCCGGCTGCACTTGCAGTCGACCTCGGACCAGGAACATCCGTTGCGCTACGCACCGATCACGACGGCCGCTCCGGCCGCCGTACTGCCCGAGCAGGCAGGGCACTGGGCGTACCCGATCGGCGGCAGCACCTGGGAGGAGTTCGTCCTCGCGCTGGTGAACGGTATCCCCGGCAGGCTCTATCTCTCCGGTCATCTCAACCGGATGGACCCGACCGAGTTGGACCTGGTCCGATCCGCGCTGACCGCACACCGCACGATCCTCGCCGACCTCGATACGCTCGTCCCCGCCTGGCCGCTGGGACTCCCGGGCTGGGACGACGAATGGGTCGCCCTGGCCCTCAACAGCCCGGCCGTCTCCTACCTGACTCTCTGGCATCGCTCCCCCGGCCCGTCCACGATCACGCTGCCGTTGCCGCGGTCGGCCGTGGAGCCGCACTTCCCCACCGACCTCGCCGGCTGGACCTACACCCAGACCGACGACACTCTGACGATCACCACCACTACCTCCGAGCCCTCGGCCCGCGTACTTCGCGTGAGCCGCTCGTAACGCGTCTACTCCCAGCGATGGACCGGGCCGACGCGAACCAACGGCTCGCCGGCCTGGCCCGTTCGCACGGTGATGTCCCGCGACCACGCGCGACGCCGGTTACCACGTCCGCGCGCGGTCCGCTGCCGGTCGTAGTTGCTGCGGGCAACGGGATCGCGGAGTACGGCGTACGCTGCGAGGACCCGCTGGAACGCGTCGCTGTCGCCGCCGTCCTGGCCGCTGTCGGGATGAAGCCCGCGGGCAAGCGCACGGAAGGCGTGGTCGAGTTCGGCGCCGGTAGCGGTCGCCGGAACGCCGAGTACTTCGTACAGGTCCTGCTCAGGTATCTCGGTCATCGCAGTAGTCGGTTGGGACGACGTGGCGGCCTCGCCTGTGGGACGTGAGCCCCGGGGAGCCCCTGCTTGTGCGAGCAAGCTCCACACGGTGCCGCGGGCCGCCACGTCTCGTCTGTTCGGACGGGTCGGATAGATCGGACAGGTCGGATGGGTCAGATCGGAATGTCCGGAGGTCCGCGCTCCCGGGCAGGCGCCGCGGCGGCGCCGGCGCCTTCGGCCGGGCGGGAAGCCCACGCCGTACGCCGATGCCGGCGGCGGCCGATGGGTGCCGGTCGCCGCGGCGGGCAACGGCGCGGGAGCCGCGGACGGTCCGGGGGTGGGGCGTCCCAGCTCGCGGCGATCAGGTCGTCGAACTCCCGCCGTACCAGGTCGGGGTCGGCACACACGAGCTCCGCGAGGTCGAGCGGGGACGCCGTCACCGCCGTACCGCCGAGGTCTGCGTTCATCGCACGCTCCCGGGGGAACGTCAGGCGTTGATCTGCTGGTGACTGTCCGCGCCGGTGACCGCGATCCGCCGCGGCTTGGCCTGCTCGGCGATCGGGATCTTCAGGGTCAGTACTCCGGCGTCGTAGCTCGCCGCGATCTTGTCGGTGTCCAGCGTCTCGCCGAGGAACAACTGGCGGGAGAACACCCCGAGCGGCCGCTCGGCGACCTGCATCTCGATGTCCTCCGGAACCTCCGGTGGACGGCGCTCCGCCTTCACCGTGAGCACATTGCGCTCGACGTCGAGCTCGATCGCGTCCGGCGCGACCCCCGGGAGATCGAAGGCGATCACGTACTCGTCGCCGGAACGGTAGGCGTCGAGTGGCATCGGGTTCGGCCTCGACCAGGTGCCCTGGCTGCCGGTCGCACCGAAGAACTGCTGCGTCAGGCGATCCAGCTCACGGAACGGGTCTGTGCGCATCAACATCTGTCCTGCACCTCCTGATCGTCTGGTGGTGTCAACACGCACTTCTGTTCTAACATGTCATCGAAACGATGACAAGTATGGATGTCAGCATTTCAGTGACGAATGGAGTCGGGTATGGACGAACTCGAACTGCTGGAAGACCCCGGCGCACTGGAAGCCGCCGACGCGGCCCAGGTGCTGGCCACGCTGACGACCCTGCACCGGCTCCGGGCGTACTTCGACCAGTGGGAGCCGGTCCTCGTCGACGCCGCACGGGATCGCGGCGTCACCTGGGCCGAGATCGCACCCACGCTCGGTCTCGCCAGCCGGCAGGCTGCCGAGCGGCGCTATCTGCGCCTCAAACCGCACGCCGCCGACCGCCCGGGCATCACCCGCGAGGATCGGGTCCAGGCCGCGCGCGACCGGCGTTCCGGCGACCGCGCCGTCGCCGGCTGGGCGCACGACAACGCGGCGAACCTGCGCCAACTCGCCGGGCAGATCACCGCGCTGCCGACCGACGCGACCAACCCGTCCTCGGCCAAGGCGGCACCGGCCATCGCCCGCCTCCGCGACGCACTCGGCGGGAACGACGCCGCCGACCTGATCCAGCCGCTCACGGCAGCCGGCCACGAACTCCGCGACAGCCACCCGCACCTCGCCGACCAGGTCACCGACATCCACCGGACAACCACCGCCATCCGCACCGCCGACCGCGCCCGCCGCACCCAATAGACGATCCCGGCACCTCGATCCCGAACGCGCTCTGCACCGCCCCAACACCCCCCGGCGCCCCTGTGAGGTGAATGTTCGTTGGTGCTGACATAATGACAATGAGCCGGGACGTGGTGAGAGTGGAGGACGTGATGGAGAGTCTGGACCAGCTGGTTGCCGTGGACCGGTCGAGTCCGGTGCCGTTGTACTTCCAGGTCGCGCAGCGGTTGCAGGAGCTGATCGAGGCCGGCCGGATCCCGTCGGGGACGCGGCTCGACAACGAGATCGTGCTGGCGGGTCAGCTCGGCCTGTCCCGGCCGACCGTTCGGCAGGCGATGCAGTATCTGGTGGAGAAGGGGCTGCTGACCCGCCGCCGCGGCGTGGGTACGTCGGTGATCAACAACCGGGTACGCCGCAAGGTCGAGATGACCAGCCTGTTCGAGGATCTCGAGCGCGCGGGCCGGCGGCCGCGGACCGAAGTACTGGCCTGCGACCTCGTGCCGGCGCCGGAGAAGGTCGCCGCGGCTCTCGCACTGCCCGCCGGGACCGAGGTGCTGTCCCTTCGCAGGTTGCGCTTCGCCGACGACGAGCCGCTGGCGATCCTGCGCAACCACATCCGTGCGGATCTCGGCGTGACCGCCGACGGCCTGGCGGAGCGGGGCCTGTACCAGTTGCTGCGCGCGGCCGGGACCGAGGTGACCGCCGCCGACCAGACCGTCGGGGCGCGCAAGGCGACGGCCGAGGAAGCCCAACTGCTGAACGAATCCGGCGATGCGACCCTGCTGAAGCTGCACCGGGTCGCGTTCGACCGGACCGGGCGCCCGGTCGAGTTCGGCCGCGACCTGTACCGCGCGTCGATGTACTCGATCGACATCTCGGTCCGCTCCGACTGACCCCATCGGGCGCCCGCCTCAGTGGCTCCGCTTCAGCATCGCGTCGGACAAGGCGTCCGCGCACTCCCCCAGGCGCAGACCCACGATGTCCAGCCGGCGAAGCAACTCCCGCCGCTTCAGTACGTCGGTCGACAGCTCCCGCTCGAACAGGGCGGCGAGCGCGAACTGATACAGCTGACGGATGCGTCCCGCGCACTTGCGCACAGCGACCGACGTACGCCGTACCTCGTCGGGACGGCTGACCACCACCGCGACGGCCGCCCGCAGCAGGCCGAGTCCGTCCGAGACCGCGGCCAGGATCTCGGCATCGCCCGGATCGGGCCGGACCGAGTACAGGTCGGTCTCGCGGACGAGGTCGCGCAGGTTGTCCAGTACGTCGTCCACCGACCTCGACAGGCGGTACAGGTCCTCGCGGTCGATCGGTGTCGTCAACGCCCGCGAGAGCTCCGCGACGAGCGCGGCCCGGTGCGAGTCGCCGGTGTGCTCGACCACGGACATCTGCGTACGCGCCTGCTCGGTACTGAGCTCCCCCGAGGTCATGCGCATGGCAAGAGCAAGACCGTCGAGGGCCGCGATGACCTGTGCCTGCAGCAGATCCAGCACTCTGTGGTGCGTGCGGCCGGTCAGGTCGTCGTACAGTCCACGCAACTTCACGTCATCCTCCGTTCAGCAGCAATCCGGCGAGCAGCCCGCCGGCCAGTGCGGTGGGCAGCGTCACCGCCCAGGCCACAACGAGCGGTACGGCGAACTGCCACCGGACGGTGCGCGTTCCGTCATTGAGCGCCGCGCCGATCAACCCTCCGGTGGCGGACTGCGTCATGCTCACCGGTACGCCGAGACCCGCCGTACCGAAGACCGCCACCGACGACGCCAGCTCGGCTCCGATCACGTGTCCGGGGCGGATCCGGAGCAGCTTGAGCCCCGCACCGCGACCGACCTGCCGCAGACTCGCCGCGGCGCCGGCGCCGAACACGGCTGCGATCGCGAGCGCCGGTACGAGGTGACGCCCGAGGCCGATCGGATGACCGGTACTCGCGGCCGTCATCGTCGCGACCGCGAACATCTTCTGGCCGTCGTTCGCGGCATACGCGAGACACTGCGCGCCGAACGCCACCAACTGCAGCGGGCCGGTCCACCGAACCGCGCGGGCGACAGGGACACGTGAGGTCACTCGACCGAGCAAGTACGCGATCGTCACGCCGACCAGTGGAGCGGCCGCTCCCAGCATCAGCACGAAGCACAACCGGCTCCAGGCCGGCACCGAACCCGTTCCGACCGCCGCACCGGCGATCGCGCCGAGCAGGGCCAGCGTGATGCTGGTCGGGATGCCGCGCCAGGTCAGCGTGAGTACGACGGCGATGGCGACGCAGGTGCCGGCCAGAAAGGTCAGCGAGGCCGCACGCCCCGTCGCGGCAGTCAGGCCGTTGGTGAACGTCGCCGCGACCCCCAGTCCGAACATGGACGGACCGGCCGCGACGGCAGCGGCGAGCAACCCGAAAGCGAGGCTTGCCGAAGCGCCCCGGTGCCGGATCGCCAACGTCAGCAGGGCTCCACCGTCGTTGGCCCCGCAGATGAACACGAACACGACGGCGGTGAGAATCAGCAGGACCGCGATGGCGAGCCTCCTTCGGCAGGCCGGGGTGGCGTGGTGCGCCGGCAGGGGTCCGCACGCACCACGCCACGTTCTATGAGGTTCGACGAGGTTCGATGTGGTCAGTCGTCGAGCCCGGTCTCCTCGGCCACGTCGTCCCAGCTGACGAACTTGAAGTTGGTGTTCGCCCGCGGCTCGCCGTCGTCGCCGACCACGTCCGGCGCGTTGAACCCGTCCTGTACCACCAGGAGGCCGTCGGGGTACGCACTGCCGTACGACGCGCTCGACACCATCGCGCCGTCGCATTCCTCGGAGCCGTCGATCGCGGAGCCCGGCGCGATCCGGAAGTTCGCCAGGTACGGGTTGGAACCCTCGCGGTCGTAGGCGACGAAGGTGTTGTCACCCTGGCTCGACGCGAGCAGGTAGCCCTCGCCGTCACCGTCGTCGAAGATCGTCAGCCCCTCGACGTCGGCGGACACGTGGTGTCCGCCGTACCCCGGATCCGCACCGGCGGTGCACTCGTCGGTCTCCGGGTCGTAGGTGCCCGGTACGCCGTACTCGCGCACCTTGTCGACCAGCGTGGGCGAACCGGTCAGGCTCGCGTCGAGCTTCCAGATGCCGACGTCCTCCTGCGCGGCGTACAGCTTGCCGCTGTGCGCGTCGACGACCATGCCCTCGACCTGCGGCGTCGGGCCCGGCTCGTCGCACGGCGTCCACCGGGTGCCGTTCGGCAACGTGAACGAGGCCGGCAGGTCGAAGCGGCGGACCGGCACGTAGGTCATGGTCGATCCGACGACCTTGAGCTCGAGCAGCGCCAGTGTCGTCCGGTGGCGGCGACTCGCGACGGCGTAGTGCCTGCCGGTCGTCCTGTCGGTGTACGACGCCACGCCGTACGCCGTGTTCTGGTCCTCGACCTCCGTCTCGGTCGCGGAGAACACCCGCGGCACGGTCGACGCGGTGACGTCGGTCAGCGGGGCCGTGGTGTTGCCGGGATTGATCCGGTACATCCGGATCCGGTCCCGCCCGCGGTCGGAGACGACAGCGACGTCGGCCTTGCCGTCCGGGAACCGCACGCCGGTCAGCAGATCGACGTTGTTGAAGCGGCCCGGTTCGAGGCCTGGCGAGGGCGCGGCGGGCGCGGGCAGCACCTGCAACTGGACGCCGGACAGGTTGTAGACCTTCAGACCGGCGCGTTTGGCGGTGGTGATGACGAGGCTCTTGGACGGGTGCGCGTTGTTGCGCCAGATGGCCGGGTCGTCGGCGTCGGCGTTGCCGCCCTGGTCGTCGCCGAACTGGGCCGGAGTCTCCACGACGGCGTGGACCTCGGCGATCGAATCGGTGACGGCGCCGGTCGCCGGCGAGGCCGGCAGCAGCACGAGCCCGAGCGCCAGTGCGACGAGTGGCGAACTTCGCCGGGCGATGCGGTGAACAGCGAACACAGAGAACACAGGGAACACAGGGACCTCCGGGGATGAGGAGCCGAATGATCGCTGGACGTTACATCAGTATGTCCTGACTAACAAATCATTCGGGAGTCAGAAAAACTCGTTACATCCGAATGTCTTGACATTCGAACCTCACCGCGTGAGCCTTTCCCCATCCGACGACCGATGTCGTTCATCCGGAGGAACTCATGACCAGTAGGACCAGCCGCCGGCGTCCTCTCCGCGCCGGCCTCGCCGCCGGCACCGTCCTCGCGGCTTTGGCCGTCGCAGCGTGCGCGCCGTCGACCGCGACCGACGGCGCCGGCTCCGGCTCCGGCGAGGGAGGTGACACGGCGCTCGCGGATCCGGTCGTGGACACGGACTTCGACCTCGCCGCGCTGACCGCCGCGGCGAAGAAGGAGGGCTCCGTCACCGTCTACGACAGCACCGGCGACATCAAGAAGGTCGCCGAGGCGTTCGAGGCGAAGTACGGCATCAAGACGACCGGCGTGAAGTCCGACGTCGGCGACACGCTCGAGAAGATGACTCGCGAGGCGCAGGCCAAGAACGTCACGATCGATCTCACGTTGTACGAGAACGGGCCGACGCTGGTCGGGCAGCTGCTCCCCCAGAAGACCGTCTACACCTGGATCCCCGCGGACCTGGCCGGCCAGGTCGACGAGCAGAATCGCAACCCGTTGATGGTGCTGTCGAAGGCCAACGTCTGGATCTACAACCCGCAGGTCTTCCCGAACGGCTGCCCGGTCGACAACATCTGGGACCTCACGTCGCCGGAGTGGAAGGGCAAGGTCAGCCTGCAGGACCCGCTCGGCAAGCCCAACATCGTCGAGTGGTTCAACCAGATGAGCAGCGGGTACGACGACCAGCTCCGCGCGGCGTACAAGGCCGAGACCGGGCAGGACCTGAGTACGAAGGAACCGTCCGCGGCCCACGAATGGGTCAAGCGGCTGGCGAAGAACCAGCCGGTCCTGACGTCGGCCGACGACGACGTGTCCGCCGCCGTGGCCGCGCCGAACCAGACCGAGCAGCGGATCGGCCTGGTGTCGATCGCCAAGTTCCGCGACGTCAAGGGCAAGAACTACAAGATGAAGGTCTGCGACACGCTGAAGCCGTACGTCGGGTACCAGTACCCGAAGTTCGCCGCGATCGCGACCGGGACCACGCACCCGAACGCCGCCAAGCTGTTCGTGCACTTCGTGCTGACCGAGGAAGGCATCACCCCGGAGATGGGCGCCGGCGGGATCTCCGGCAACAAGTCGGTGCCGCCGAGCAAGAACAACCCGCCGGGGCTGACCGACTGGGAAAAGCAGCTGATCAGGTTCGACTCGGCCAAGCTGCTCTCCGACCACCAGGCGGCGCAGCCGATGCAGGACTACTGGCGTCTCAACCACCACTGATCACCGGAGCGCTCCTCCATGGCAATCTCAGCTTCCCGATCCCCCGGACGTGTCAGCCGGTGGCGGTACCGGCTCAGCGTCGCGCGGCACGAGCCCACGATCGTCATCGGCGTGCTGCTCACCGCACTCCTGCTGTACCTGATCGTCGCGCCACTGGTCGCCGTACTGTCCGACGCCGGGCGGGTCCAGTTCGGTGACCAGTCCAAGACCGGTCAGCGAGCAGGCGAGCTGACCAGCTACTACCTGTGGCGCGTCTTCCGGTCACAGGTCAGCTCGATCCTGTTCTGGAAACCGTTGCTGAACACCCTGATCGTCGCCGTCGGCGTTACCGCCTTCGCGTTGCTCCTCGGTGGCGCTTGCGCGTTCCTCCTGACGCGGACCGATGTCGCCGGGCGCAAGTGGTTGTCCACGGCCCTGGTCGTTCCGTACATGCTGCCGTCGTGGACCTTCGCGCTCGCCTGGCTCGCGTTGTTCAAGAACGACCGCTCCGGCGGACAGGTCGGGATCCTCCAGGCGCGTGGCATCCATACGCCGGACTGGCTGGCGTACGGCGGCGTACCGATCATCATCTGTCTGGGGTTGCACTACTTCCCGTTCGTGCTGCTGCTGTTCGGCAACGCGCTGCGCCGGCTGGACTCGCAACTGGAGGACTCGGCCCGGATCCTCGGCGCGCGCCGCCGTACCGTCCTCGGCCGGATCACGCTGCCGCTGATGCTGCCGTCGCTGTCGTCGTCGGTGCTGCTGGTCTTCGGCCGCATCCTCGGGACGTTCGGTACGCCGTACATCCTCGGTCTGCCCGTCGACTTCAACCTGCTGTCGACGTCGCTGTTCTCCGCCGTCCGCAACCACGAACCGGGGACGACCGCGGTCATCGCGACCGTGATCGTCGTCATCGGCGTGACGGTCGTGATCGCCGACGCGCGGCTGTTGCGCGAGCAGCGCCGGTTCGTCACGGTCGGCGGCAAGGGCGCGATGGACCGCGTCGTCAGGCTCGGCCGGCACCGCTGGACGATGGCGACCGCGGCGGTCGGCGTGTTCACGCTCAGCGTCGTCGTGCCGGTTCTCACGCTCGCACTGTCGACCGTCACCGTCACGCCGGGCGTCTTCCGCGCCGAGAACTTCACGCTGAAGTACTGGCTGGCCAAGGATCTGCCCGGTGCTCCGGGCTTCCCGCACGGCGTACTGCGCGGCACCGAGATCCTCGACGCGGCCTGGAACAGCCTGCGGATCGTCGGCCTCGCAGCGCTGGCCTGCGGTGTCCTCGGCCTGCTGATCGGGTACGTCGTCGTGCGCGCGGACGGATCGAGGGTCGCGACCGTACTGCGTCAGGTCAGCTTCCTGCCGTACCTGGTGCCGGGGATCGCGTTCGCGGCCGCGTTCCTCTCGCTGTTCGCCGTACGGCGGGGACCGATCCCGGCCTTGTACGGATCGGTCGTCCTGCTGGTGATCGTGCTGGCAGTCACCCATCTGCCGTACGCGTCCCGCTCCGGCATCAGCGCGATGACGCAGCTCGGCCGTGAGCCCGAGGAGGCGGCCCAGGTCACCGGCGCCGGCTGGTTCCGCCGGATCCGCACGATCGTGATGCCGATCCAGAAGGGTTCGCTGGCGACCGGGATCGTACTGCCGTTCATCTCCGGCATCAAGGAGCTGAGCATCGTGATCATGCTGACCACGACCGGCACCCAGCTGCTGACCACGCTGTCCATCAACCTCATCGACTTCGCCTACGACCAGATGGCCAACGCGGTCGTCCTGGTCATCGCGCTCGTCGCGTTCGTCGCGACGTACCTCACCCAACGACTGACCAGGACCAGCCTGGCGTCCGGAATCGGAGGCTAGCCAGTGCCCACCATCGCGTTGCAATCGGTCAGCAAGTCGTACGGCGTCGGGCCGCTCGCCGTCCACGACCTGGACCTCACGATCCCGGACGGATCCTTCACCTGTCTGCTCGGCCCCTCGGGCTGTGGCAAGACGACCACCCTGCGGATGATCGCCGGGCTCGAGCACCCCACCGCGGGCTCGATCACCGTCGGCGACCGCGTCCTGGATTCGGTTGCCGAGGGCACCTTTGTGCCGACAGAACGCCGCGGCATGGGGCTGGTGTTCCAGAACTACGCACTCTGGCCGCACCTGACCGTGGCCCGCAACGTCGAGTTCGGGCTGAAGGTCCAGAAGGTGCCCGGGCCGGAGCGCAAGGCCAGGGTCGAGGCCGCGCTGAAAATGATGCGGATCGACGGTGCCGCCGGCCGCTATCCCTCCCAGCTGTCCGGCGGCCAGCAGCAGCGCGTCTCGCTCGCTCGGATGCTCGCGGTCAACCCGTCGGTGCTGCTGCTCGACGAGCCGCTCTCGAACCTCGACGCCACGCTGCGGCTGGAGATGCGGGCGGAGCTGAAGCGGCTGCACGAGGAAACCGGCCACACGATCGTGTTCGTCACCCACGACCAGCTCGAGGCGATGACGATGGCAACGCAGGTCGCCGTGATGAAGGACGGCGTACTGCAGCAGCTGGCACCGCCGATGGACGTGTACCACCGGCCGGCCAACACCTTCGTGGCCGCGTTCGTCGGCAGCCCACCGATGAACCTCGCGCCGTCCGAACAGGACGGCAACGGCTTGGGCGCGCTGGTACTGCACCGGCTCTCGCTGACCCACACCGACGACCTGCCGGGGATCCGCACGGTCGGCGTCCGGCCGGAGGCGATCAGAATCGTCGACCCGGGTCACACCGGCACCGAGAAGGAACTGGTCTTCGACGGCCAGGTCCGCGCTGTCCTGCCGACCGGTGCCGCCTGGACAGTCTCGATCACCGTCGGCTCCACCGAGCTCTATCTCGTGTCCACCGACGAGGTCACCGCGACGACCGGCGACACCGTGCGGTGTGCAGTCAAGCTGAAGGCGATCCACCTGTTCGGTGCCGACGGCAACCGTCTGGAGCCGTCCACGGACCGGATCGAGGCCGCCGAATGCCTCAGCTGACCCGGCCTGCCGCCCTGCTGCTCGACTTCGGCGGTGTGCTCGTCGCGACCTCGAAACGCGCCGGTTGGTCGGCCGAGCTTGCCGCCGAGCTGTACGACGCCTTCGGCAACGTCCGCCTCACCGGCCTGACTGCCGATGAAATCCGGTCCGACATCGAGGCAGGCGCCACGGCCGACGGGCACTGGAAGAACGCGATGTCGCGACCCGCCGCTCCCCGCGAGCTCACCCATCGCGAGTTCTGGGCGGACTTCGTGGCCGCCGACTGGCCCGCGGCGCAGCGCGCGTGGGTGAGCGCGCACGCGACCGCACTGTGCAAACGAATGGGTGAGCTGCGCCAGGACCGCGAGCACCGCGAGGGGATCCCCGAACTGCTCGAGGCAGCCCAGTCCGCCGGCATCCCGGTGGCCGTCGTCAGCAACGCCCTGAGCGGCGCGGTCCATCGTGACTACCTCGATCGGACCGGCCTGGTGAAACAGCTCGCCGTGCAGGTCTACAGCGACGAGGTCGGCGTCCGCAAACCCAACCCCGAGATGATCCTGATCGCCGCCCGGGCGCTCGGTGTCCCGGTCGGGCACTGCTGGTACGTCGGCGACCACTTCGACCGCGACGTCGTCTGCGGCCGTCGCGCCGGCGCCGGCGCCACGATTCTGATGGAAGCCCCCGGCACCTACCGGCGTCCGTACGTGGTGCGGGACGTGCCCGATGCCGTCGTACCGGATGCCGTTGCCCTGCGCACCCTTCTGCTCGATCACCTGCCCAAGGAGCCCGATGACCACGCCAGGTAGCCAGACCACGCCGGACACCGACCTGGCGGGCTATGCGCGCCACCTGTCCGGCGTCGCCACCCAGGCGGCCCAGCTCGTTGCCCCTGACCTGCGTACCGCCTTCCGCACGGCGTTCGACATCGACTACAAGCGCGACCGGCACGACCCGGTGACCGAACACGACCAACAGGCCGAGGAGGCGATCGCCGAGTTGCTCACGACGAAGGTCCCCGGGAGTGCGGTGGTCGGCGAGGAGGGCGGCGCGCGCTCCGGATCCGGTGACGTCACCTGGTACGTCGACCCGATCGACGGTACGGCGTCCTTCGCGCACGGCCTCGCGTTCTTCTGCACGTCGATCGGCGCGGTCGTCGACGGAGAGGTGGTGGCCGGGGTGGTGCTCGACCCGATCGCCGGGGACCTGTTCACCGCCGACCTGACCGGTGCGTGGCACAACGGCGATCCGCTGCGCTCCCGTGGCGTCGCCGAGGAGGCCGACGCGCTGCTCATCACGAGCTACCCCAACGCCCGCGCACTCGAGCCCGACCCGGCCGGCGCGCTGGCCAGATTCGGAGCGCTGGTTACCGCCTACGGGACGCTTCGGCGGCCGGGCAGCGCTGCGCTCAGTCTTTGCCACGTTGCCGCGGGCTGGGCCGACGCCGCGCTCGGGACCTCGGTCAACGCATGGGACGTTTGCGCGGCGCAACTCGTCGTACGGCGGGCTGGTGGCTACTACCAGGCGTTCGGTGGCGAAGGCTGGGACCAGCCTGGGTACTTCGCACACACGCACGACCTGCACGCCGAGTCCCTGTACGGGTTCGCCGCGGAATGGGCCGGCCGATGACCGATCCGCTGCGCTATCCCTGGCTGGTCACGGACCTGGACGGGACGCTGGTCGATCGTGATCTCCGGATCCCGCCGCGCAACGCCGACGCCATCGAGCGGTACCGCGCGGCCGGCGGAACCGTCACGATCGCCACCGGACGCAACGAGATGTCCGCCCGCCGCTACCACGAACAGCTCGGGCTCGAGACCCCGATGATCCTCTACAACGGCGCCCGGATCATTGACGTTGCCACCGGCAACAGGCTGCTGGACCTCAGGCTGGACGCCGGCTGGCCGATCGTCGAGCAGCACGGCCTTCCGGACCTGCCCTCGACGGTCGGCGTGGTGGGCTTCCACGACTTGGACGCCTACCTGCTGAAGCCGGCGACGGCGCTGGCCGAGTACGCCGCTCGCGACCAGATCGAGCTCCGACGGACACCGATGCCCGGCTGTCCGACCAAGCTGATGCTCATCGGGGAGAGCCCGGACGACCTGACCGGCGTACCGGAGGCGATCACCCGCCTGCTTCCAGGCGTCCGGCTCGTCAGCTCCGAGAAGACCTACCTCGAAGTACTCCCGGCGGCTGCCGACAAGGGCAGTGCGCTGCGCCTGCTCGCCGACCGCGCGGGCGTCGAGCTGGACCAGGTCGCTGCGATCGGCGACAACCCCAACGACCTCGAACTCGTCCGCACCGCTGGCCTCGGCGCTGCGGTCGGCGACGGCCACGCAGACCTCGTCCACGCGGCCGACGTCATCGTCGTACCGTGCTCGCAAGGGGCTGTCGCCGACCTCATCGACACCTACCTCCTGGCAGGCCCGTGACTCAGAGGCCCTGGGCGAGGCGGTAGTAGGCCTGGGACCAGCGCAGTTCCTGGGTGAACCGGCGGGTGGTGGTCTCGGCATCGATGACGGCCAGTTCGGTTCGGGTCATCTCGGCGAGGTCGTGGAGCTCCTCGGTGCCGATCGCGGTACTCAGGACGGTGTGGTGCGGTCCGCCCGCTGTCAGCCACGACTCCGCCGAGGTCCGCAGGTTCGGCCGCGGGATCCAGACGGCGCGAGCCACCGGCAGCTTCGGAAGTGGGTGGTCCGGGGTGACGACGTCGATCTCGTTCGCCACCAGGCGGAACCGGTCACCCAGATCGGCCATGCCGACGACGACCGCGGGCCCCGGTGCCGCGTCGAAGACGAGCCGCACCGGGTCCTCGCGGCCACCGATGCCGAGCGGGTGGATCTCGCACGTCGGGCGCTGCTCGGCGATCGAGGGGCAGACCTCGAGCATGTGCGCGCCGAGGATGCGCTCCTCGCCCGGCGTCAGGTGGTACGTGTAGTCCTCCATGAACGACGTACCGCCGGGCCGGTTGCCGGCAGCAACCTTGAGCGTCCGGAGCAGCACCGACGTCTTCCAGTCGCCTTCCCCGCCGAATCCGTACCCGTCGGCCATCAGGCGCTGCACCGCCAGACCGGGCAGCTGACGCAGACCGCCGAGGTCCTCGAAGTTCGTCGTGAAGGCGGTGAACCCGCCGTCGGAGAGGAACGATCGCAATCCGGCCTCGATCCGGGCCGCGTAGCGCAACGACTCGTGCCGGTCACCGCCAGGCCGCAGCTCCGGTACGACGTCGTACGCGTCGCCGTACTCCTTCACGAGAGCGTCCACTGCCGCGTCCTCGATGGCGTCGACGACAGCAACCAGGTCGTTGACGCCGTACGTGTTGACCGAGACGCCGAACCGCAACTGGGCCTCGACCTTGTCGCCTTCGGTGACCGCGACGTCGCGCATGTTGTCACCGAACCGCGCGAGCTTCATCGTCCGCATGGCGGCGAACCCGGCGGCAGCGCGCGCCCACACCGCGATCCGCGCGCCGACGGCCGGGTCGGAGACGTGACCGGCGACCGTGGTCCGGGCCACGCCGAGCCTCGTCTGGATGTAGCCGAACTCCCGGTCGCCGTGCGCGGCCTGGTTCAGGTTCATGAAGTCCATGTCGATCGTTGCCCACGGCAATTCGACGCCCGCCTGGGTGTGCAGGTGCAGCAGCGGGGTCCGGAGCGCGTCGAGGCCGGCGATCCACATCTTGGCCGGCGAGAACGTGTGCATCCAGGCGACGACGCCGATGCAGTCGTCGTTCGCGTTGGCCTCCAGACACACGCGGCGGATCGCCTCGGCGTCGGTGAGCACCGGCTTCCAGACCACCCGCGGCTCGAGCTCCTCGGTCGCGTCCAGCTGCTCCGCGATCTGGCGCGACTGGTCCGCGACCTGGCGCAGCGTCTCCTCGCCGTACAGGCCCTGACTGCCGGTGAGAAACCAAATCTCTGTCATGTGTCGTTCTCCTCGCACAGCTCAGCGCTGGCCGTAGACGTTCTGGTAACGGTCGTAGAGTCGGTCGATGTCCGCTTCGGCGATCGGGATCGGCTCCCCGGCCGACCGGGCCAGGTGCACGGTGCGCGCGACGTCCTCGCACATCACCGCCGCCTTCACCGCGGCCTTCGCGTCCTTGCCGATCGTGAACACGCCGTGGTTGCGCATCAGCACCGCGGGCGACCGGTGGCCGCTCAGCGTCGCGACGATGCCCTTGCCGATGTCGTCGTTGCCGATCAGCGCGAACGGCCCGACCGGGATCTCCCCGCCGAACTCGTCGGCCATCGCGGTCAGCACACACGGGATCGCCTCGCCGCGCGCGGCCCAGGCCGTTGCGTACGTCGAATGCGTGTGCACCACTCCTCCGACCTCGGGCATCGACCGGTACACGTACGCATGCGCAGCGGTGTCACTGGACGGGTCCAGCTCACCGTCGACCAGCTTGCCGTCGAGGTCGCAGACCACGATCGATTCCGGGGTCAGGTCGTCGTACGAGACGCCGCTCGGCTTGATCACGAACAGTTCCTCGCCCGGCACCCGGGCGGACACGTTTCCGGCCGTCCAGACGACCAGGTTGTAGCGGACGAGCTCCGCGTGCAAGGCAGACACCTGTTCGCACAGGCCGCGGACGAGTTCGGATCGGGTTGTCATCACTTCGCCTCGTTTCGCACCGTACGCAGCCGGTGGAGCAGGCCGGTCCCGCCATGAGCGGTGCCGGCGAAATGGTCGTGGAGTTCGCGATACTCGGCGTACAACCGGTCGTACGCCTCGGCGCGAGCCAGGTCGGGGACGTACGCCGACTTGGTACGCCGGCCCATCGCGGCAGCCGCGGCCGGCACGTCCGAGTACGCGCCGGCGGCCACCGCGGCGTGGATCGCCGACCCGAGCGCGGGCCCTTGGTCCGACCCGATCACCGACAGCGGGCGGCGGAGCACATCGGCGTACACCTGCATCAGGAAGCGGTTCTTCAGCAGACCGCCGGCGACGATGAACTCCTCGACCGGCACGCCGGAGTCTTCGAACGCCTCGACGATCCGGCGGGCACCGAACGCGGTCGCCTCGATGAGTGCACGGTAGGTGTCCTCGGGCCGGGTGGCGAGCGTCTGCCCGACCACGACGGCCGACAGGTCGTGGTCGACGAGCACCGATCGGTTGCCGTTGTGCCAGTCGAGCGCGACCAGACCGTGCTGACCGACAGCTTGCTGCTCGGCCAGCGAGGCGAGGTGGTCGTGAACGGTCTTGCCGCTGCGCTCCGCCTCGGCGTGGTACTTCGGCGGGACGCTGGTGTCGACGAACCAGCCGAAGATGTCGCCGACCGCCGACTGCCCGGCCTCGTAGCCCCACAGGTTCTCGACGATGCCGTCGCGCACCACACCGCACATCCCGGGAACCTCGGCCAGCTGCTCGGACGACATCACATGGCACGTCGACGTGCCCATGATGGCCACCATCTGGCCCGTGCGTACGGCGTCGGCGGCCGCGGCCGTGACATGCGCGTCAACGTTGCCGACAGCAACGGCAATGCCTTCCGGCAACTCGGTCCAGCCGGCCGCCTCGGCGCTCAGCCGGCCGGCCTGCCCGCCGAGCGGGCTCAGCGGATGATCCAGCTTCTCGACAAAGTCCCCGAACTGCGGATCGAGCGCTTCCAGGTAGGCCTTCGACGGGTACCCGTCCTCGGTGTGGATGCCCTTGTAGCCGGCGGTGCAGACGTTGCGCGTCTCGGCACCGGTCAGCTGCCAGACGATCCAGTCCGCCGCCTCGATCCACCGGTCGGTACGCCGGTAGATCTCCGGATCCTCCTGCAGCACCTGCAGGGCCTTGGCGAACTCCCATTCCGAGGAGATCTTGCCGCCGTACCGCGCCAGCCACTTCTCGCCACGCTCCTCGGCGACCGCGTTGATCCGGTCGGCCTGCGGCTGCGCGGCATGGTGCTTCCACAGCTTCGGCCAGGCATGCGGCCGGCTCGTCAGCTCGGCGATCTCGCACAGTGGCGTCCCGTCGGCGGTCGCCGGCAGCACCGTGCACGCGGTGAAGTCGGTGCCGATCCCGATCACGTCCGTCGCCGGAACGCCTGCCGCCGCGAGCGCCTCCGGTACGGCGTGACGCAGTACGTCGCGCCAGTCGTCCGGCCTCTGCAGCGCCCAGTTCGGGCCGAGGGCCGTCTCCGTATCGGGCAGGTGCTCCTCGATGACGCCGTACCGGTACTCGTGGACCGCGCTCGCCAGCTCGGCGCCGTCCGAGACCCGGACCACCACCGCGCGACCGGACAGCGTGCCGAAGTCGACCCCGATCACGTAGGACTCGTGAGCGTCACCGCCCGACCGCTCGCTGTGAGCGTTAACATCCTGCTGCATGAAGAACCTCTCCGTGGCGCCTGGTTGGTCAGCTACCGGTTACGGGACCGGCGTCGGTTGATCGGTCCGGTACTCCCCCGGACCACGAGCTGTGCGGGAATCAGACCTCGGCGTTCGCCGCCGTCCGGCAGGGACTCGAGCCGTTGCAACAGCAACTCGATGGACCGCCGCCCGACCTCGCCGAAGTCCTGGCGGAGCGTGGTCAGCGGCGGACTGAAGAACTCCGACTCCGGGATGTCGTCGAAGCCCACCACACTCACGTCGTCCGGCACCCGGACACCGAGCTCGGTGAACGCCCGCAACAGTCCCAGCGCCATCTGGTCATTGGCCATGAAGACCGCCGTGAGTCCGTCGACGGCAGCCAACGTGTGACCCGCCTCGTAACCTGCCCGCGGGCTCCAGTCACCCCTGATCACCTCGGGAACGCTGCGGCCGGCCGCCTTCAACGCCTGCCGCCAGCCTCTGAGCCGCCCCTCGGCCTCCAGCCACGCGGTAGGACCGGCGACGTGCCAGACCGTCTCGTGCCCGAGCGACAACAGATGCTCGACCGCCTGCCGGGCGCCGTCGGCCTGGTCGACCCGCACCACCGGCCCACCGCCCGAACGCCCGCCCTCGACCGCCACCGTCGGCACGTCGACGGGTAGGTCGGCGAGCGCGCGAGCCGCCGAACGCTGCGGCGCGACGACGACGATTCCGTCGACACCGTGGTCGGTGAGGTAGCCCATCGCCTCCAGCACACTCGCCCGCGTGATCGTCTTCAGGCTGACGATGCTGACGAAGTACCCCGCGGCGCGGGCAGCCTGCTCGATGCCGTAGACCGTGCTCGCGGGACCGTACAGCGTCGTGTCGAAACTGACCACCCCGAGCGTCCGGCTGTGCCGCGTCACCAGGGCCCGGGCCGCGAGATTGCGGCGATACCCGAGGTCACCGATCGCCGACAGCACCCGCTCGCGCGTCTCACCGCGAACGTTCGGATGATCGTTCAGCACCCGCGACACCGTCTGATGAGAGACACCGGCAAGCCGCGCCACATCCGCCATCACCGGCAGCCGCCGCGGCTCACTCACATCCACACTCATCCTCACACCCTCCGGAACCAGCATTGTGAACGCTAACATCCAGCCCGGTCAAGACGCCGTGACCGTCCTTCGAGCCCGGAGGAAGGTGGTCAGCGTTCGGGGAGGTTGAGGCGTTTCAGCCGTTCGTAGGCGCCGAGGATGTGCTTGTCGATTCCGTCCTGGGCGGCCTGGGGGTCGCCGAGAGCCAAAGCGTCGCGCAGCTCCTTGTGCTCCTTGTAGCCGACGTCGAGGAAGTCCGGGAAGCTGGCGTTGCGGGCCCGCAGGAAGACCGTCACCTGACCGCGGATCGACTCCCAGACACGCTGCACCCGGGCGTGATCGCAGTAGGCGTAGATGATGTCGTGGAACTGCAGGTCCAGCCGGACGGCGTCCTCGGGATCGATCTTGGTGTCGACGCTCTTCATCTGCTCCAGGACCGCGTCCATCTCGGCGAATCCGGCGCCCTGCATCCGGGTGCAGGCCCGGCCGGCGGCGAGTCTCTCGATGGCGCCGCGGAGGGTGTGCACCTCGTCGACGTCGGTCTTGGTCAAGGTGCTGACGAACGCGCCGCGGTGCCGGCGGATCTCGACGTGCCCTTCTTCCTCGAGCCGCACCAGCGCCTGCCGGATCGGCCCGCGGCTGACCTTGAGCGCCGCGGCCAGCTCTGTCTCCTTCAAATGCTGTCCCGGCTGGAACTTGCCGCCGGTGATCATCTCGCGCAACACGTCGGTCACGAGATCACCAAGGCCGCGCTGCGACGGCAGCGGGGACACGACGTCGTCGGGGATCATGCCCGACCACCTCCTCAGGGCAGCTACCGCCGGTATCCGAAGCAGGACGACTCTACCCCCGTTCGGGTCATCTGTAGATTGTAAACAGTAAGTCATTGACAGTAAACGAGCGCCGGAGCAGACTCTGAACCTCCACTCAGGCAGAGCGGCACAGCGCCGACGCCGAAGTCGGCCGACCGTGAGGCAGCCCGATCCCCCCGGGCAGAGAGAGGTCACGACGATGACCACCGAAACAGTGGTTCACACCGGACGCACCGCACTCGGCCCGTTCCCGCCGGCCGCTCCCCACCGTCACGACGCGCCGCATGTCACCGCGGCGACGATCGAGGTGGACGCCGCGCGCATCGAGGGCCCGCTGACCCGTGTCTGGGAGAGCTTCGGGTACGACGAGTTCAACTGGACGTACATGCCCGCCGGCAAGCGACTGCTGCGCACCTTCGCCGACTTCTCCGGCGGCGGGTACTTCGTCCGCCCGCACTACATGTACTGCTCAGGCAGCGGCTTCGGCATCCCGCACTGGAGCTCGGGCAACGTCTACCACGAAGACGCCGACGGCAATCCGTACTACGACTTCACGCTGCTCGACCAGGCGTACGACGCGATCGTCGGCGCCGGCCACCACCTGCTGGTCGAACTCGGCTTCACGCCGCGGGACCTGCTGCCACCCGAGGCGGCGGAGCTGACCGTCGTACCGAGCCCGACGGCGTACACGAACTACGAAGCCGGCGCCTGGGGCTACCCGCCCAACGACTACGCCAAGTGGGCGGGCCTGATCGGCGCCACCGTCCGGCACTGCCTCGAGCGGTACGGCGACGCGGAGGTGAAGACCTGGCTGTGGGAGTTGTGGAACGAACCGGACATCTCCTACTGGCGCGGCACACTCGACCAGTACAACGAGCTCTACACCGCAACCGTGCAAGCGATCCGCGCCGTCCTGCCCGAGGCCAAGGTTGGCGGACCGGCGGTCACCAGCGGCGGACTGAACTTCCTCAAAGGCTTCCTCGACTACACCTCGCGACGCGACGAACCGCTGGACTTCATCTCGTACCACACCAAAGGCTGTCACTTCCCGACCCGCGACTACAAACCGTTCGCCGAGGAACCGTCCGAACTCCTCAGCCCGTCGTCCACGAAGATGCTGTACGACCTGCGCGAGTTCAACCGGCTGATCGGGTCGTACGACGCCTACGCCGACCTGCCCGTGATCGTCGACGAGTGCGACGCCGCCGTACCCGCACACTTCGGTCGCTACGACAACCGCAACTACAGCTTCCAGAACACCGAGTACTACCCGGTCTTCCAGGCAAAGCTGATGAAGAAGATCCTCGACCTGAACGCCACCGAGCCCGCGAAGGTCGCCTACGCCACCTCGTGGAGCTTCTACTTCGAGGCCGAACGCTACTTCGAAGGCACCCGCTCCTTCATGACCGCGGGCGGCGTCGAGAAGCCGTTGCTGAACGCCTACAGGATGTTGTCACTCCTGGGCCCCGACCGGATCCACGCAACGGCCGACGCGGCCTGGCAGGTCGGCGAGCTCGACCACACCGACGGCAGCAGCATGCCCGAAGAAGTCGACGCCCTCGCCTCCCGCTCGGACGACGGATCCGTCGCCGTGCTGGTCTGGCGGCACACCGATGACCAGTGGCACACCGGCGAGGACCCGACCCCAGCGACCGTGACGGTACGCAACCTGCCGCCAGGGTCGTACCGAATGCGGCATCTGCGCATCGACGCCGACCACAGCAACTCCTTCACCGTCTGGCAGCAACTCGGCTCGCCCCAGGACCCGACGGCCGAGCAGCTGGCCGCGATCCACGACCGCCAGGGCCTCGAGGAGTTCGAAGCCGAACGGACCGTCACTGCCGACGGTGACGTATCGCTCGAGCTCACGCTGCCGTTGCCGTCGGCATCGTTGCTGATCCTGGCGCCCACCAGCTGAGCCGGACGACCGGGAGGAGCAGACAGTGATCACCCTCAACAACGGCGTACGGATCCCGCAGCTCGGGTTCGGCGTGTTCCAGATCCCGCCGGACGACACCCAGCGTGCCGTCGAGCAGGCCATCGAGATCGGGTACCGGCACATCGATACCGCAGCGGCGTACAACAACGAGGCCGGGGTGGGCGCCGCAGTACGGGCCAGCGGGCTCCCGCGCGAGGAGTTGTTCGTCACCACCAAGCTGCGCAACGGCGAGCACGGATACGAGTCGGCGCTGAGGGCGTACGACGATTCGTTGCGGCGCCTGGGGCTGGACTACGCCGACCTGTACCTCGTGCACTGGCCCAATCCGGCTGCGGACCTGTACGTCGACAGCTGGCGCGCGCTGGAGAAGCACTACGCCGACGGGCGGGTGCGAGCCATCGGCGTGTCCAACTTCCTTGCCGAGCACCTCGACAGGTTGTCCGAACAGAGCGAGACCGTGCCGGCCGTCAATCAGATCGAGTTGCATCCGACGTACCAGCAGCGCGAACTGACCGAGTCGTGCCGCGACCGCTCGATCGCGGTCGAGGCGTACTCCCCGCTCGGCCAGGGCGGCGACCTCGATCTCCCCGTGCTGACGTCGATCGCGGAAGCTCACCGGGTGACCCCGGCACACGTCGTACTGCGTTGGCACCTGCACCGCGGGCACGTCGTCATCCCGAAATCGGTCACCACCGAACGGATCCGCGCCAACTTCGACGTCGGCGGCTTCGAGCTGACCGACGACGAGATCGCGGCGATCACGGCACTGGACAACGGTAACCGGCTCGGCAGTGACCCGCGCACCTTCGCGATCAGCCAGATCAGGTAGCCCGGACATGACGAGCCGATCCGTGCAACTCGCCCGCCGCCAGACCCGCCGGGTCCAGGCCGTCGACCGACCCCGCCCCGGCTGGAGGAAAAGCACCTGGATCTGGATCTTCCTGCTCCCGACCGTGGTGCTGTACGGCGTCTACACCATCTACCCGATCATCGCGAGCTACTGGTACTCGCTGGTCGAATGGAACGGGTTCGACGCCAACCAGCAGTTCGTTGGCCTGAGCAACTACCGCGAGGTCTTCGCCGATCCCCTGTTCTGGAACTCGTTCAAGGTCACGTTGCTCTTCATGCTGCTGGTCGTGCCGGCGCGGGTGCTGCTCACGCTGCTGCTCGCGATGGTCCTCAACTCCCCGAAGCTCCCGCTGATCGGCGTACTGCGGTCCGCGTTCTTCATCCCGGTGGTGACCACGACCGCGATCATCGGCGTGGTGATGCGGTTCATCCTCGATCCGTCCAGCGGACCGATCAACTCCGCGCTGACCAAGCTCGGCGGTGGCGGCATCGACTTCCTCGGCGATCAGCACCTGGCACTGCCGGCGGCTGCCGTGCTGTACATCTGGAAGTTCTTCGGCGTCACGATGATCTACTGGCTCGCCGCGCTGCAGACCATCCCGTACGAGTTGTACGAAGCGGCCCGGATCGACGGCGCCGGCACCTGGCAGCTCTTCCGGTACATCACGGTGCCGATGCTCAAACCGTTCCTGATCATCATCACCGTGCTGACGATCGAGGAGACCTTCCACAACTTCGACCTGATGTTCACGCTGACCGGCGGCGGACCGTACTTCCACACCGAGATCATCGAGATCTACATCTATCGGTGGGCCTTCGGCGCCTCGATCCCCCAGCTCGGGCACGCGTCCGCGGCAGCGGTGATCTTCGGGCTCCTGGTAGCGATCGTCGGTGCCCTGCAGCTGTGGGGCGTCTACGCGGGCCGCCGGCTGAGAGGAGAGCAGCGATGACCACGCAGATCGCCGTACGCACGGACCGGCAACGACGTATGCTGTACCGGCTGCCGTGGTGGATCGCCGCGATCTGCCTGGTGGGCATCGCGGTGCTGTGGATCTTCCCGTTCCTGTGGATGCTGTCGGCATCGCTCAAGGACAACATGGAGATGTTCACCGGCGGCCTCAAGCTGTGGCCGGACAAGTTCGTCTGGGCCAACTACGCGCGGGCCTGGAACGACGCGCACTTCGGCCGGTACCTGATCAACACCGTGGTCGTCACCGTGGTCACCGTCGCGATCGTCACCATCCGCTGTGCGACGGCGGGCTATGTCCTGGCCCGCTACCGATTCCGTGGATCCAAGCTCTTCCTCGGCGTCCTGGTGGCGACGCTCTTCGTACCCACCGGCTACACGATCATCCCGGTCGTCAAGATCTCGATGCAGCTGCACCTGATCGACTCACTCGGCGGCATGATCCTGGCGCTCAGCGGCGGGGCGTACGTGTCGGCGATCCTCATCTATTACGGCTACTTCCGGCAGATCCCCCGGGAACTGGAGGAGGCCGCGGTCGTCGACGGCGCCGGCTTCGTCCGGACGTTCTTCTCGGTGATGCTGCCGTTGGCGATGCCCGTCACCGCCACCGTCGCCGTACTCACCTTCATCACCACGTGGAACGCGTTCTTCCTGCCGCTGGTGTTCACGTTCAGCCGGCCGGATCTCCGGACGGTGAGCGTCGGCATGCAGGCGTTCGTCGGAGAGACCGCCACCGACTGGGCCGGCATGGCCGCCGCCGGCGTGATCTCCATCGTCCCCGTGGTGGTGCTCTTCATCTTCCTGCAGCGCTACTTCGTCGAGGGAATCTCCGGAGCAGTCAAGTCGTGAACGAAGGAGTCGGAACATGCCCGGAATGACACGTCGCAGGTTGCTCGGCGCAACGGTACTCGCTGTCGCCGGCGCCGCGACCGGATGCAGCAGCTCGAGCGGCAAGACCGGCAGCGCGAGTGGCGGTGCCACCGGAACCCTGGACTGGTGGGACCACTTCAGTTCGTTCAAGCATCTCAACGACGACTGGGCGAAGACGCAGTCCACGTCGCTGAAGACGAACGTGACTCACACGTACTACGACGCGTCCAAGGCAACGCAGGCGTTCCAGTTGGCGCATCAGGCCAGCAAGATGCCCGACGTCTACTCCAACGTGATCGGTTTGCCGTTGCCGGCCCTGGTGAGCGGCAAATGGGTGCACGAGGTGGCGCTTCCGGCCGACGTACGGTCGAAGCTTCCCAAGGATGCGTTCACCGAGGGCATCACGCAGCTCGACGGCAAGCTCTACGGCTTTCCGCTGTTCAGCTTCCGGCAGAGCTCGACCCTGGTCTGGGTCAACAAGGATCACTGGTCCAAGGCCGGGCTCGATCCGAACAACGTGCCCACGGACTACCAGGCGTTCAAGGATGCGCTGGGGAAGCTGAAGTCGGCCGGGATCCAGCCGCTCACGCTGGCGATCGGCGCCGACGGCGGGCGCATCCGTGACCAGGTCGACGACCTCGCGCAGGCGGCGGGCTTCCCCGGCTACCAGGGACTGCGGTTCGACACCGGCGAGTACGCCTATCACCACGACACCTACGTCACCGTGATCGAGTTCCTCAAGCAGCTGAACGACGACAAGCTGATCATGCCGGGCTCGAACAACTTCGGGGTCGTCGACGCCCGCACCCGGTACGCGTCCGGAGCAGTCGGGACCTTCATCGACGGCATCTGGTGTGCCGGTGGATCGAAGGCGCTGGTACCGACGATCGTCGACAAGCTCGCCTCCGGGCAGGTGCTCGTGCCGACGCCGGGCATGAATCCCTGGTGTTACCGCGGCCGGCCCGCCGCGACGTACTTCGTGTCCGCGGACAGCAAGAACCCCGACGCGGCCGGCAAGCTGATCGCTTCCTTCATGACCGACGACTACCAGAAGGGGATGATCGAGGCGATGGATCAGCCGCCGCTGAACCTCGCTCTGGTCGCGTCGTCGAACGCGGCCGACGCGTACAAGAAGGGGGTCGAGTTCTGCAAGACCAATGTGTTCCTGATGCCGCAGGCGATCGTGAAGAACCCCGCGATCGCGAAGGTGGACGCGCTGCGCAAGCCGGTCACCCCGCACGTCGGCAACATCGTCCAGGGCTACCTCGGTGGATCGATCAAGGACCTTAAGGCTGCCCTGAAGAAGCTGAGCGACGCCTCGACCGCTGACCGTGCCGGAGCGCTTCAGAAGGCGAAGACCGCCGGCGCCAAGGTGTCGGAGAGCGACTACGTCTTCAGCGACTGGAAGCCCGGCCAGGACTACGGAGCCGCGAAGTGAACCGCAGCGCGGTCGTCACCGGTGCAGCGTCGCCGCGCGGAATCGGACGGGCGACAGCGACCCTGCTCGCCGAACGGGGATGGAACATCGGGATCCTCGACATCGACGAGAACGGCGGCCGTGCCCTGGCGGCAGAGATCACCGAGAAGTACGACGTCAAGACGCACGCGGTGGTGGCCGACGTGTCGAACGAGGCCCACGTTCGTACGGCGATCGACGAGCTCGAGGCCGTACTGCCGCCGTTGGCAGCGCTGGCCAACATCGCCGGCGTCAGCTCGCCGGTCCCCTACCTCGAGCTGACCGCCGACGAGTGGCACCGGGTGATCGACATCAACCTGAACGGCGTGCACTACGTCACGCGGCGGGTCGCCGAATCCATGGTGCGAGACGGCTACGGGCGGATCGTCAGCGTCTCGTCGACCTCGGCCCAGCGAGGCGGCGGGACCTACAGCAAAACGCCGTACTCCGTTGCGAAAGCCGGCGTGATCGGCTTGACGCGGGCGCTCGCACGAGAGCTCGGTCCGTACGGCATCACGGTGAACGCGGTGGCACCCGGCCCGATCGACACCGACATCATGGGCGGCCCGCTGACTCCCGAGCGGCGGGCCGCCATGGTGGACGAACTCCTGGTCAACCGCGTCGGGCAGCCGCACGACGTAGCGTCCGCCATCGCGTTCCTGATGTCCGAGGAGTCCGGCTACATCTCCGGACATACCCTCAACGTCGACGGCGGCCTCTACATGCATTGACCCCGCGTCAGCTGTTGTCCCGGTCCAGGGCGATGACGACTTTGCCGGACGCGGGGCGGCCTTGTTCGACGTACGCCATGGCCTCGAGGGTCTCGTCGAACGGGAAGGTGCGGTCGATGACGGGGCGGAGTTGTCCGGTGTCGTAGAGGGCGCTGAGCTCGCGCAGTTGCGCGCCGTTCGCCTGCATGAAGAAGAACTGGTAGCGCACGCCGAGGGCCTTCGCCTGCTTGCGGATCTTGCGACTGAGCAGGTTCATCACGACGCCCATGTACGCCGGGGCGCCGACCTGTCGGGCGAATGCGGCGTCCGGCGGGCCTGCGACACCGACAGCGAGGCCGCCGGGTCGCAGTACCGTCAGCGACTTCTCGAGATTCGTGCCGCCCAGGGAGTCCAGCACGAGGTCGTAGCCGGACAGGACCTTCGAGAAGTCGTCCTTGGTGTAGTCGATGACGACGTCGGCGCCGAGGTCTCTGACCAGCTTCTCGGAGGACGCGTTCGCCGTCGTCGCGACCGTGGCGCCGAGATGCTTGGCGAGCTGGACGACCGTCGAGCCGAGACCACCTGCCCCGGCGTGGACGAGCACTTTCTGCCCCGGCTTGACCTGGGCCCGGTCGACGAGGATCTGCCAGGCGGCCAAGGCCACCAGCGGCACCGCGGCCGCTTCCTGGAGCGTGAGAGACGCCGGCTTGAGCGAGACGTCGTCCTGGTCGATCGCGATCCGCTCCGCGAAGCTCCCGATCCGCAGGTCGCGCGGACGAGCGTAGATCTCGTCTCCGACCCCGAAGTCGCGTACAGCGGAACCGACCTGCGTCACCACACCGGCCACGTCATGGCCGAGCACGAACGGACGCTTGTACCTCAGGAGCTGCTTGAACTCACCGTTGCGCACCATCTTGTCCAGCGGGTTGATCGCGGCGGCGCTCACCCGGACCAGTACGTCGCGGTCTCCGACGGAGGGCTCCGGGACAGCCGCGGCGCGCAGGCCGTCCTTGCCGTACTTCTCGACGACGAATGCCTTCATGTCAGCCAGCCTTGTGCGGTGAGGGGTTTCCCCCACCATAGATCGCTGAGTATAGAAAAGTAAACTCAGGCATGGTTAGACTGCCCTCCATGAGCGATGCCGCCGGCCAGGACCTGCACCTCGATCGGGACACCACGAACTGCTCGATCGCGCGGACCCTCGAGATCGTGGGCGAGAAGTGGACGATCCTGATCCTGCGCGAGGTCTGGTACGGCTCGTCCCGGTTCAGCGAGTTCGAGCGGGTCCTCGGGTGTCCGCGCAATCTCCTCGCGGAACGGCTGCGGATGCTGGTGGAGCAAGGGATTCTGGCCACCGAGACCTACAAGGAGCCGGGCGCACGCAGCCGGCCCAAGTACGTGATCACCGCCAAGGGCATGGACCTGGTGCCGGCGGTGATGGGACTCATGCAGTGGGGAGACAAGTACCGGGCCGACCCGGAGGGTCCGGCCGTCGAGGCGCGACACCGCGACTGCGGAGGCCACGTCGACGTCCGGATTCGCTGCGACCGGAACCACGACGTACCACTCGACGCCATCGAGTCGCTACCTGGCCCCGCCTTCCGTCTGCGACCCACCGGATGATCCGGTCACGCCAAATGCCGCCAGGGCGTTCTGAACGCCTTGCTCCAGGATCTCATCGGCGAGTCGTTTGTCGGCGAGGGCACGGGACAGCTGCATGGTCCCGATCAGCTGGGCGTAGACGCCCAGCGTCTTGACCCGCATCGATTCCGGGTCGTCCGGCGCCAGTACGGCGGCAATGACGTCGACGAAACTCAGCACACCGTCGGTGTAGGCCTGCCTGATTGCCTCCGAACAGCGCCCGATCTCGTCCAGGAGTGCGGCGGACGGACAACCCTCCTCCGGACTGTCGCGATGAGCGGGTGACAGGTACTCACGAACGATCCGCTCGATCCCGGCACCGTCCGTCGCCGTTTCCCTGATCCACTCCCCCTGGCCACGCAGCTGATCGGCGACGATCGTGGCGACCAGATCGTCCTTGGACTCGAAGTGGGCGTAGAAGGCGCCGTTGGTCAGCCCGGCATCCTTCATCAGCGTCGCGATCCCCGACCCGTCGATTCCGTCCCTCTTGAACCGGCGGCCGGCCGTCGCGGTGATCCGCTGCCGCGTCGCGTCCTTGTGCTCCTTGGCGTAGCGCGCCATCCGTACCTCCTCAGGTCCGGCCGATTGTATTACATCCGTAAGCCCTTGCGGACTTCATAATATTATGATCATACTCTAATCATCAACGGAGCCGCCCAGCGGCTGGACGCCGAGCGAAGGAACGGACATGAACGACTCACCATCCCTGCAGAACAAGGGCCTGACGGTCACCTGGAAGGACGTCCCCACCCGCACGCTCTCCGCAGGTGGAGTCCAGTTCGCCTACCGCGAACTCGGCCCCACGACCGGAGTACCGGTGGTGTTCCTCACCCACCTGGCCGCCGTACTCGACAACTGGGACCCACGCGTCGTCGACGGCATCGCCGCGAAACACCGGGTCATCACGTTCGACAACCGCGGCGTCGGAGCCTCCAGCGGTAGCACGCCGACCACCATCGAGGCGATGGCGAAGGACGCGGTGACCTTCATCCGCGGCCTCGGGCTCGAGAAGGTCGATCTGTTCGGGTTCTCGATGGGCGGCATGATCGCGCAGGTGATCGCTCAGCAGGAGCCGGCGCTGGTGCGCAAGCTGATCATCGCCGGCACCGGCCCATCCGGCGGCGAAGGTATCGACAAGGTCACCAGGATCTCGTATGTCGACACCGCGCGCGGGCTGTTGACGCGGACGGATCCGAAGCAGTTCCTGTTCTTCACCAGGACCCCGAACGGGATCCGCGCCGGCCAGGAGTTCCTGACCCGGCTCCAGGAGCGCACGCAGCACCGCGACAAGGCCATCACCCTGCGCGCGTTCCGCGCTCAGCTCAAGGCCATCCATCGCTGGGGACTGGAGAAGCCGGCGGACCTCGCGACCATCCACCAGCCGGTACTCGTGGCCAACGGCGACAACGACAAGATGGTGCCCACCACGAACACCTACGACCTCGACCGCCGGTTCCCCAACAGCCAACTAGTCATCTACCCCGACGCCGGCCACGGCGGCGTCTTTCAGTACCACGACGACTTCGTCGGCCGAGTCCTCGCGTTCCTCTGACTTCAGTGCGCGGTGGGTGGCAGGGTCACGGTGAAGGTTGTGCCTTGGGGGCCTGTGTGGACGATGATCGTGCCGTTGTTGGTGTGGACGACTCGGCCGACGATCGCGAGGCCGAGGCCGGATCCTGGCATTCCGCGCGCTGCGGGCGATCGGTAGAAGCGTTCGAAGATGTGTGGAAGATCCTCGGCCGCGATGCCCGGACCGTGATCGGTCACAGCTACCTGCCCGTTCGCCACCGCGACCTGCACCGGGCTGCCCGGAGGACTCCATTTGAGTGCGTTGTCGATCAAGTTGCCGAGAGCATGTTCGACCGCGGCGGGATCGACGTACACCAGGCAGGAA
>DASXXB010000176.1:0-17506 GCA_036503355.1 Kribbella sp.
ACGCCTGACGCACGGCAGCCGGGACACGTACTGCGCCTGCGCACCGGCGTACCGTGACGCCGCGCGGGGGATCGCCCGCAAGCTGGCCGAGCGGTATCACGATCACCCGGCGCTGGCGATGTGGCACGTGCACAACGAGTACGGGACCACGTGCTACTGCCCGCTCGCGGCGGCACGGTTTCGCGCTTGGCTCCAGGAGCGGTACGGCTCACTCGAGAGGCTCAACGAGGCGTGGACCACGGCTTTCTGGAGCCAGAGGTACGCCGATTGGGCGGACATCGAGCCGCCGCGCACAACGCAGTACCTGGTGAATCCGACGCACTACCTGGACTATCGCCGGTTCTGGTCCGACGAGTTGCTGGCCGCCTACCTCGAGCAGAAGGCGGTGCTCCGGGAGTACTCGGCGGTGCCGATCACCACGAACTTCGTGTTCGGCGGTTGGGTTCCGGTGAACCATGCGCGGTGGGCGGCCGAGGTCGATGTCGTTGCCATCGACCACTATCCGGACCAGGCCGGGATCGGCGCGGAGGAGCAGACGGCGTTCGGTGCTGACCTGGCGCGGGCGTGGGCCGGCGGCAAACCGTGGCTGTTGATGGAGCAGGCCGCGGGCGGTCTGAACGACGGCCGACGATGGCACACGAAGGAGCCGGGCCGGATGGCGCGGCACAGTCTGTCGCACATTGCCCGTGGGTCGCGGGGCGCGCTGTTCTTCCAGTGGCGCGCGTCCCGGGGTGGTGCGGAGATGTACCACTCGGCGATGGTTCCGCACACAGGCGCGGACAGTGCAAGATTCCGGGAGATCGCGGAGCTCGGATCCGTCCTGCCGCAGTTGGCGGAGGTTGCCGAGAGCACCGTCGTCGCGGACATCGCGATCCTGTGGGACGTCGAGTGCTGGTGGGCGATGCAGGGCACCCACCTGCCGTCGTCGGCGCTGGACTACCTGACTGCGGTACGAGCCGCACATCGGCACTTCTGGCGTGGCGGGGTGACCGTGGACTTCGCGTCGCCCGCCGCGGATCTCTCGTCGTACAAGAAGGTTGTCGTCCCCAGCCTGTATCTGGTGAGCGACGAGACGGCGGCAGCCCTCACGGCGTACGTCGAAGGCGGCGGGCAGCTGGTGGTCGGGTATTTCAGCGGAATCGTGGATCCCGAGCTGCGCGTGCGGCTCGGAGGATATCCGGGAGCGTTCACGGACCTGCTCGGTGTACGGGTCGAGGAGTTCCACCCGCTGCCGATCGACGGCGAGGTGGCCTTGTCGTCCGGCGGGCGAGGGCGGGTGTGGAGCGAGGACGTGCGGGCCGTGTCGGCCGAGGTGATGGACCGGTACGCCGGTGGCGTACTGGACGGCAAGCCCGCGATCACGCGGCACGAGTTCGGTGCCGGGGTCGCCTGGTATGTGTCGACCGAACTGGACGACGAGACGGCGGCGCGGCTGTTCGGTCTCTCGACGTCAGCGGTCGAGACGGTACGGCGGCGTGCCGGCGAGACCACGTGGACGTTCCTGATCAACCACGGTGACGCGGAAGTCGCCGTACCCTCCGAGGGTGAGCTGGTCGCCGGCGAACTGCCGCTGCAGGGCGGTGGCTACGCGGTGGTGAGATCGCGGTGAGGGGCCTGGCAGCTGCTCTCGCGAGCCGTGAGCGCCGGTGGTACGAGGGTCAGCGCGGGCACGCTGCCGCCGTCGAGCTTGGTGATCAGCGACTCGACCGCCTGCCCGCCGATCCGCTCCGCCGGGATCGAGACCGACGACAGCTGCGGCACCTGGCGCTCGGCGACGTCGTCCGCGCAGATCGCCACCAGCGACATGTCCTCGGGAACCCGGCGCCCGAGCCGGCGCAGGACGTCAAGGAGCGGTCCGATGATCGGCTCGTTCTGCACGACCAGCCCGGTGATGTCCGGGTGCTCGTCCAGCAACTGCCGCACGGTGTGCAGGATCGCGTCGAACGTGTGCTCGCAGGGCGTCTCGATCCCGACCACACCGCGTCGCTCGGCGGCCTCCGCGAAGCCGGTCAGCGTGCGTTGCGCGAAGCCCGTCTGCCGTTCGTAGACCGCGGACGGCGTACCGAGCAGGGCCAGCGAGCGGTGGCCGAGGTCGGCGAGATAGTCGACGCAGTGCGCGCCCGCCGCGACGAAGTCCAGATCGATACAGGTGAGTCCGTCCGCGTCGTCCGGGTAGCCGATCAGCACCGAGGGCATCGGCAGCTCCCGCAGCACCGGGACCCGTTCGTCGTCGAGCTCGATGTCCATCACCACGAGCGCGTCCACGAGCGAGCTCTGCGCGACCCGCTCCAGCCCGTCCGGTCCCTCGTCGGCGGTCAGCAGCAGTACGTCGTGGTCGTACCGGCGGGCCGTCGTCACGATCGCGGCGGCGAACTGCATCATCACCGGGACGTGCATCCCGGTGCGCAGCGGGATCACCAGCGCGAGCACGTTGGACCGTTGGCTGGCCAGGGCGCGGGCGCTCGCGTTCGGGCGGTAGCCGAGGGCCTGGACGCTGCGTTGCACGCGCTCACGGGTGTCGGTCGAGATCGTCCGCTTCCCACTGAGCACATACGACACCGTGCTGGCCGCAACCCCGGCATGCCGCGCGACGTCCGCGATCGTGACCATCCCACTCCCTTTCCCGCGATCCCTCCAGTTCTACCCTAGTCGAAGCGCTTCGACACCCCTTTTCTTCCCCTGCGTTCGCCCCAACGAGAGGAACGGAAATGCACAGATGGTGGAAAGCAGCAATCGCAGTACTGACAGTACTGTCCGCGGGCCTGGTGACCGCGGCACCGGCGCACGCCGCGGCGTGGTCGTCGTCGGACAAGTTCGGCAGCTGGTCCAACGGCGGTTACACCGTCCGTAACGATGTCTGGGGCAGCGGCGCCGGCCCACAGACCATCTGGGCCAACTCCTACAGCAACTGGGGAGTCTGGGCCGACCACCCGAACACCGGCGGGGTGAAGTCCTACCCGCACTCCGCCCGCAACATCGGCAGAACGGTCAGCTCCCTCGGGACGCTGACGAGCAGTTTCAACGTGTCCCGGCCGGGGAGCGGGTCGTACTCGTCGACGTACGACATCTGGGCCGGCAACAACGCCTACGAAATCATGTTGTGGATGAACAAGCAGGGTGCTGTCGGTCCGATCGGCAGCAAGCAGACCACGGCCTCGGTCGGCGGCCACACGTGGGACGTGTACCGCGGCAGCAACGGCGCCAACGCGGTCTTCTCGTTCGTCCGTACGTCGAACACCAACGCCGGCTCCGTCGACATCAAGGCCGTCCTGAACTGGATCCGTGCGCGGGGGTGGATGGGTGATGCCACCGTCGGCGAAGTCCAGTTCGGCTTCGAGATCACCTCGTCGTCCGGCGGCCTGAACTTCACCAGCAACTCCTACTCCGTCACGTCCAGCTGACGTACCCGCGCGACCGGGGTCGGCGGGTTCACCCTGACTTGGCTGAGTGCGATGCCGAGCAGGACCAGGGCGAGCCCGCCGACCTGTGACAGCGTCAGTACGTCGCCGGAGACCAGCAACCCGAGCAGTACGCCGGTGACAGGGTTGAGCAGGCCGATGAGGCCCACCGTCGCGGCCGGGAGTCTGCGCAGGCCCGCGAACCAGGCCGTGAACGCAAGCGCGGTCGCGACGAGTCCGACGTATGCGAAACCGGCGACGGCCGGTGCGTCGAGCCGTGGTGGAGCGCCTTCGACGGCAATCGCGAACGGGACGAGGACGAGACCGCCCGCGATCAGCTGCCAGGACGTCGTGGCGATCGGGGCGTCGGAGGCACGGCCCCACTTCTTGGTGAGGACGTAGCCGCAGGACGACATCGTGAGTGCGGTGGCCGACGCCGCGACGCCACGGAGGTCGATGGACGTGGAGCCGGTGCCGAGGAGCAGTACGACGCCTGCGATCCCAGCGGTCGCACCGGTCAGGACCAGGACGGTCGGGCGCTCCGCCAGCAGGCCCCAAGCGAACAGCGCCATGGTGAAGGGCGCCGCGGACATGATCGTCGACGCGACGCTGACCGGAAGCAGTTGCGAGGCGACGTAGATGAGTGCGAAGAATGCGCCCATGTTGCAGATGCCGAGCAGGAGCGAGCGCCACCACCAGACGCCGCGGGGGAGCCGGCGAGCCAGTGCGAGCAGGAGCAGGCCGGCGGGCAGTGCGCGGAACACCGCGCCGTACAAGGGATGTCCGGCCGGCAGGTACTCGTGGGTGACGAAGTAGTTCGTGCCCCAGGCGACCGGCGCGATCGCGGTGACGAGGGTCCAGCGGAAAGTATCTTCCATGGAAAACACTATACCTTCCCGGGAAGATATAGTGGAAAGCGTGGACCACGTAGCGAGGATCCAGGCGGAGTGGCGGGCCGAGCGGCCGGACGTCGACACGGCCCCGCAGGGCGTGATCGGCCGCCTGCACCGGATCGCCAACCAGCTGACCGGCGAGCTGACCATGCTGTACGCGCAGTACGGGCTGAGCGAGGGGGAGTTCGACGTACTCGCGGCGCTGCGCCGGGCGGGAGCGCCGTACGAGCGTGCGCCCGGAGAGATCGCGCTGCGCACGATGGTGACCACCGGCGCTGTCACGAAGCGTGTCGACCGGCTCGAGGCGGCCGGTCTGGTCCGGCGACGGCGCAGCGACGAGGACGGCCGTGGCCGGGTGGTGCGGCTGACGCCGGCCGGGCGCCGGCTGATCGACAAGGCGTTCACCGCCCACATGGCCAACGAACGGCGCCTGCTCGGCGTCCTGAGTCCGGACGAGTCCGCCCAGCTGGAGAAGCTGCTCACCACCTGGCTCGACCGCCTCGACCCGGCACACACCCCCGACCTCCCCGACCCCAGCACGCCTGGTGGGTAACCTCGGCGACCCGGGCTGTTGCCGGGGGAGTCGATAGGAGATGATGCCGACCGTGACCGGACCACAACGCGAGCCCGCGCTGACGCCGTCGGAGGCCGATCCGGCCCTCGCGGGCCTGACCGTCGGGCTCGACGGTCCGTCGGGACGGTTCGCCCGGCCCGGCTCGTCGTGGTGGACCCCGCTGCGGATCGCGCTCGCCGTCTGCACGCTCACCTTCGGGCTCGGCGTCCTGCAGAAGGCCCCGTGCATGGAGGCCGGCTGGGACCGGCAGAGCTGGCGGCCGTTCAAGGCGCTGTGCTACTCCGACATCGGATTCCTCTACCAGGAGCGCGGTTTCGCGGAAGGCAACCGGCCGTTCCTGGACACCGGCAACTACCCGGTCCTGGAGTACCCGGTGCTGACCGGCGGCTTCATGGAGGTCGCGGCGCAGATCACCTGGCTGATGACCGGCGACCCGAAGAAGGACCTGACCGTCGAGCAGAAGCGCGACACCGCCGGCGTGTTCTTCGTGGTCAACACCGTGATGCTGTTCCTCTGCGCGCTGCTGATCGTCGGCCTGACGGTCGCGACCGCGCGCGGGGTCGCGACCAGGCCGGGCGCGGCGCGGGGACAGCCGCTGGACGCCCTGTACGTCGCCGCGGCACCGGCGCTGGCGTTGACGTCGACGATCAACTGGGACCTGTTCGCGGTCGCGCTGACGGCCGGGGCGATGTTCGCGTGGTCGCGCGGGAAGCCGGTGTGGTTCGGCATACTGCTCGGGCTCGGCACCGCGGCGAAGTTCTACCCGTTCCTGCTGCTCGGGCCATTGCTGATCGTCTGTATCCGCGGGCGGAAGCTGTGGCCGTGGTTCCAGGCGGCGATCGCGTCGGCGGTCGCGTGGGGTCTGGTGAACGCCCCGATCTACCTGCTGGCGAAGAACGAGTGGCTGTCGTTCTGGCAGTTCAACGACCAGCGCGAGAGCGACTACGGCTCGATCTGGTACGTCCTCAAGCTCGCCAAGCACGAGGTCGCCGACGTGAATCAGCTGAACATCGTGATCTTCGCCGGGTTGTGCCTGTCGATCGCGATCCTCGGACTGATGGCCCCACGGCCGCCGCGCTTCGCGCAGCTCGCGTTCCTGGTCGTCGCGGCGTTCCTGCTGATCAACAAGGTCTACTCACCGCAGTACGTGCTGTGGCTGCTTCCGCTGGTCGCGCTGGCGCGGCCGCGGTTGCGGGACTGGCTGATCTGGCAGGCCTGTGAGTGCTTCTACTGGATGCTGGTGTGGTTGCACCTGGCGCAGTTCCTGCAGCCCGGGGATCCGCAGATCCCGGACCGGATCTACTGGCTCTCGGTGATCCTGCGGATGGCCGGGACGCTGTGGCTGATGCTGGTGGTCGCCCGCGACATCCTGCTCCCGGAGAACGATCCGGTACGCCGTGGTGACGCGGTCGACGATCCGTCCGACGGCGTCCGGCCGCACGCGCTCGCCCCGGCCTGATGAATGTCTACTAAATAGCTCATATTTCGAGACGCGGGTCGTACGGGATCGCGGCCGATCTACGGTCGTGTCATGAGGCCGACGCTGACCGTGATCGTGGATCCCGCCGACCGCTGGATGAGTCGCGCCGCGTGTATCGGCCACGCCCCGGCGTACGACGAGGACGCCTCACGCTGGGAGCAGCGCAAGGCCCGCGAGCTGTGCCTGCGCTCGTGCCCGGTGCTGGAGGAGTGCCGGGAGTGGGCGCGGCGGACGAAGTACACCGGAACGGCCGCCGGCGAGACCCTGCTGTACGGCCGCCTTCGCGGTCACCCCGAGTCTGCCGCCAGCTAGTGCCCTGCGTCGGAGGGCGCTAGAGCCTGGTGGCGACGGCCGTGGCGAGTTTGCCGGCGGCTTCGGGGGACTGCGGGAAGAACAGGTACGGCTCGATGAGCTCGATCTCCATCAGCAGGAAGCGGCCGTTGACGACCACGCCGTCGACCCGGGCGTAGACCGGCGTCGGGCCGGAGGCTTCCAGTGCGGCTCGCGCGCTCTCCAGCACGGCCGGCGGCGGGTCTGTCGGTGTGGTCCGGCCTCCGTGCGATTCCTGGACCCGGTAGTCGCCGTCCGCGGGACGCTTGACGACCGCGTGGCTGAACTCGCCGTCGAAGAACAGCAGCGACCACTCGCCGTCGGTCTGGATCTCGGGCAGGAACGGCTGCACCAGGTACACCGCGTCGGGCAGTTCGGTAAGCGCCTGTTCGAGCTCCGGAGACCCCGCCAGCCCGCGAACCGTGTGCAGCGCGTTACCGCTCACGGTCGGCTTGATCACGATCTGCCGGCCGCTCAGCCCGGCGACCACTTCGCGCAGGCAGGCGCCCGCCGCGACCTGGGACGGGACGATCGCCACGCCGCGCTCGCGCAGTTCGAGCAGGTACTGCTTGTCGCTGTTCCAGCGGACCAGGTCCGTGCTGTTCAGCACCGGCACCTCGGCCTTGTCGAGCTGTGCGAGCCACTCGGTGAATTCGTCGTACAGCCGGAAGTAGTCCCACACGGTGCGCAGCAGGACCGCGTCGTACGCGGACCAGTCCACCGACGGGTCGGTCCAGACCTCGGCCACCGGCTCGAGCCCCACGGCACGGAGCGCGTCGAGGAGCGGGCGGTCGTCAGGGTGCAACTCGGCGAGTTCGGCCGAGGTCGCGAGGGCGATGCGTTTCGTCACGCCCGCCAGTGTTCGTGCGGAGGGGCGCCGCGGTCAAACCTGATTTCGCATCCAGTCGGTGACGGATGGTGACGGCGATGACAACGATGACAGCGGCGCAGAGGTGGATCAGGCCTTGGCGGGTGTCGTGCCCGAAGCTCGCATAGGCGAGGTACGACGCCATCGGTACGGCGATCCACTCGGGGCGACGGGCCAGTGCGGCGAGGGCGATCAGCGGGAGGCCGTACCACGGGTACGTCGGCGTCGCGATCAGCAGCGCAGCGCCGTACAGCCAGCAGCAGGTGAGGGCGATCGGGTCGCGTTTCGCGCGGTGGAACGCGAGCGCGGCGAATGCGAGCGCGAGAGCCGCGGCGACGAGCTGACGGGGCCCAGGAGGCAGCAGGAGCGCGAGAATCGCCGAACGGGAGCTGCCGTCGTCGAATCCCTCCTGGTTGAGGTAGCCGGGCAGGAACCCGAGCACCAAGGTGCCGACGGCAACGACGTGCGGGACGTACGACGCGACGAAGGTGCCTACGGCCACGAGCGGCCGTCGGTTGCGGAAGGCGGGAAGCAGGAGTAGCGGGAGGAGCTTCACGCTGCCGGCCGCGCCGAGCAGGACGGCGGCGAGCTTCGGGCGGCGGGTGGCGGTGACGACGGCGGCTGCGATCAGGAGCGCCGCGAGTACGTCGACATGGGCAGCGCTGCCGGCTTCGAGGGCGACGATCGGTGACCAACCCCACAACGCGGCCCAGCGCGGGTTTTGTACGGCGAGTAACCAGGTGAGCGCGATCGCGAGCAAAGCGGCCGCGATCTGCAGGCCGAGCGTTCCGGCGGACCAGGGCGTGAACAGCGCGACCACGGCGAAGTACGCCTCCGCGATCGGCGGATAGATCGTCGGCACACTCGGCCGGTTGATCCGTGTCCGGGGGTCGTCCACGGGCTCGTCGGCCGGGTTGTCCGGGATGGCTGCCACACCGGAGCGCTGATCCGGCGACAGCCCTGGGAACAGGACCGGGTCGCGCAGCTTGGCCAGGGCGTCGTCCAGCGGCACATACCGGTACGGCGAGTGGCCCGCCAACTGCACGCGGCCGTCCCACACGTACCGGTACGCATCCGTGCTCGTGATCGGCGCCTGCAACACCCCTGGCACCTGACAAACCCCCGCCACAACCACCACCAGTCCGACCCCAAGCCCCCGCCCGAACCGCCACACAAGACCCGCCACCACCACAACCCCCACCACCAACACCACATCCGCGAACCACCCCCGCGCCGCAGCCCCCACCACCCCCGCACTGACGCCGACCGCGAAACCACCGACCCACAGGTGACTTTGTGCACCGTTCGACCATTTCCGCGGCGATTTTGTGGTCGAACGGTGCACAAGGTCGCGGATCGCGGCGCTCATCATGAGGTGCGGCGGAGGGTCAGGAAGGCTCGGTGGGGGGTGCGCCAGTCTTCGGTGGGGTGCAGGGGAGTGGAGCGGGCGTGGCGGATCAGGGTGCGGGCGCCGACTCTTGCCCAGGGCAACGGGGTGGAGCGGCGGCCGGTGGAGGTGTGCAGCACGATCGGCGTGGTGTCGTCGAGGTCGTCGTCGGGGTCGACCTCGACCAGCACGATGCCGTCGGGGCGGACCAGTTCGGCGCACCGGCGGAGCAGGTCCGCGGGGTCGCCGCCGATGCCGATGTTCCCGTCCATCAGCACCACACTGCCCCAGCGCCCCTCGCCCGGTAGTGGCTCCTGGACCGGACGATGCAGTGCCGCCGCCCCGCGCGACGTGGTGAGTGAGACCGCCTGCGGCGACACGTCGACGCCGAGCGCCGGGATGCCACGCTCGGCGAGCGCCGTCACGATCCGCCCCGGCCCGCAGCCGATGTCCAGCACCGGACCCTCGCACCGGCTCAGCGCGAGCCGATCCACGTCGTCGGCCGGCGCCGTCCAGCGGTCCAGTTCGGACAGCGCCGGCACGGTCCGCCCATCGAGGCCGGTGGCAACAACTTTCGCCGTACCGCCCAGCGCCTGGTCGAACAGCAGCCCCGGATGTGCCGAATGCTGCAGCCTGCAGAACAACCGTGACACCCGCAGTGCGGGGAACTCGGCCGCCAGGTACGCCGCATCGCGCGGCGTGTCCATGTCTCGCAGCGTCGGCAGCAACCCGACCCGCAACCCCAGCGCCCGCAACCGCCGCAACTGATCGAGCCCGGTGTGATCGGTCGACATCGGTACGCCGATCAGCGCCCGGCGGTCCGGCGTCCGCAGCCCGAGACACCAGAACCCACCGTCCTCGGTCAGCCCGAGCACCGCGTCATGGCCCGCCCAGTCGAACCCGAGCAGCACCGGATCCAGCTGCGGCGTGTCCATCCCGACCAGCAGCATCGGCGTCCCGTCGTACGCGTCCTCGAACGCCGCCGCGATCCGCTCGTCCAGCCCACCACCGCGTTGCTCGAACACCTCGAACTCGCGCGGTAACCACGGCCCCGGCTCGCCCTCCAGCGAGATGACCCGCCGCGTCGCCGATGCCGCCTGGACGGCGCTCAAGGTGTCCACGAGCGACGCCCGCGCCAGTGCGGCCGCCTCCCGCGCCGTGAACTCGGTCTGCAGCCGCGTCTTCACCCGCCCCGGCACCGGCTGCTTCGCGATCACGATGATCGTGCCGGTCATCCCTGCAACACCTTCGACATGTCCAGTACGGCGCGGGCGGCGCCGAGCGGCGTACCCGTGACCTTGGAACGTCCGGAGCGCGGTAAGTAGTCGACGTCGACCTCCGCGATCCGCCACCCGGCATCGGCCGCGCGGACGACCGTCTCCAGCGGGTACCCGGAGCGCCGGTCGGTCAGTCCGAGGCCGAGCAGCGCCGTACGGCGGGCCGCACGCATGGGGCCGAGATCGTGCAGGGAGACGCGCGTACGCCGCCGGATCCGCCGCGAGAGCTCCGCGTTCGCGAGCCGGAGATGCCACGGCCAGGCGGTCCGTGTGGTCGGACGCCGGCGGCCGAGGATCAGGTCCGCGCGGCCGCTCGCCACCGGCGCCGTCACCCGGACCAGCTGCCGCGGATCAAGCGTCGCGTCCGCGTCCATCACCGCGACGATGTCCGCCTCGGCCGCCTCCAGACCGGCGTGGCACGCTGCGCCGTACCCCTTGAGATCGCAGGTCACCACGGTGGCGCCCAGCGCGGCGGCGACGGCGGGCGACCCGTCGGTGGATCCGTTGTCGACGACGATGGCGCGGACGCCGTCCGGGAGCCGTTCGAGGATCCAGGGCAGGGCGGCGGCCTCGTTCAGGCACGGCAGGACGAGATCGACGGGCATGCTTCGACGTTAAGGACGAACCCGCGCCGCCGGGGACCGAACACGGCTACGGGTTGCTTACGGCGTACTGCGTTCCGGTGCTGGTGTGACTGCCGGACGGCGGGAGGATCTACGCTCTGAGCGTGGCTACTCGAGTGCTCGTCGTCGACGACGACCCGACCGTGTCCAATGTCGTCTCGGCGTACCTGACCAAGGCCGGGTACGAAGCCCGCGTGGTCGCCGACGGCGCGTCGGCGGTCGAGGTCTGGCAGCAGTGGAAACCGACCGTCGTCGTACTGGACGTGATGCTGCCGGTCCTGTCCGGCCTGGAGGTGCTGCGCCGGATGCGCGCGGCCGACGACGGCGCGGCGGTGATCATGCTGTCGGCGCGCGGCGAGGAGGAGGACCGGCTGGTCGGCCTCGAGGTCGGTGCGGACGACTACGTGGTGAAGCCGTTCAGCCCGCGTGAGCTGACGCTGCGCGTGCAGGCGATGGTCCGGCGCGAGGAACGGCTGGCCGGGCTGGACCTGACGCCGACGAAGCTCAGTGCGGGACCGGTCATCGTCGACACGGCGGCGCGGCGCGCCTACCTGAACGGGGACGAGCTGTCGCTGACGCACCGCGAGTTCGACCTGCTCGCGTACCTGCTGGCGCATGCCGGCAAGGCGTACACGAAGGTCGAGCTGCTGCGGCGCGTGTGGGGCTGGGACTTCGGCGACTCGTCGACCGTGATCGTGCACGTACGGCGGTTGCGGGAGAAGCTCGAAGTGGATCCGTCGGATCCGAAACTGGTGCTCACGGTGCCGCGGACCGGCTACATGTTCTCGGGCGATGTCTGATGAACGGTGACGTCCGATGAACAAGGACATGGCGACGATCCTCGCCCTCACCACGCTCTGGACGCTGGTGGTGGCGGGGGTCGGTGCGGCGGTTCTGTGGCAGTTCCGCCGCCGCTCGCTGCGGGTCACGATGATCGTCGCGGCACTCGCGCCGATGGCGGCCGCGCTGGCCGCCGTACTGCAGAGCGTGCGGGCGATGTTCATCTCCGAGCACGACTCGTGGGTGGTGCTGTGGACGCTCGCGTTCGCGGCGCTGCTCGGTCTGCTGATGTCGGTGCTGCTCGGGCACTGGATCAGCACCGGATCGCGGGACGTCGGACGGCGGTTGCGCCATCTCGGTACGTCGTACGAAGCGCCGGAGGTCGCCGCCGGCGCGGTGCCCGCGGAGCTCGCCGAGCTGACGAACGAGCTGGAGATGACGCGGAAGAAGCTGGCCGCGTCGCACGAGCGGGAGCGGGCGCTGGAATCGAGCCGGCGGGAACTGGTGGCGTTCATGTCGCACGACCTGCGAACGCCGCTGGCGGGATTGCGGGCGGTGTCCGAAGGTCTCGAGGACGGCGTGATCGACGACGTAGCGGGGGCGCTGCGGCAGATGCGGTCGACGGTCGACCGGATGACCGGGTTGGTGGACGACCTGTTCGAGCTGTCGAGGTTGTCGGCTGCTCCGCCGCCGCGGCGCCGGTCGGCGGTGAGTCTCCGTGAGCTGGCCGAGGACGTCGCGGGGGAGAACAACGAGCACGCGCGGGTGGAAGGCGTGCGGATCGCCGTGTCGACACCGGCCGACGAGGACCGCCTCGCCGTCCAAGGGGACCCGGACGAGCTGACGCGCGCGGTCACCAACCTCGTCGGCAATGCGATCAGGCACACGGTGCCCGGTGGGACAGTGACGCTGGCGGTGGGCCGGGAGAGCGACGGGCGGGTCCGGCTGGCGGTCACCGACGGGTGCGGCGGGATTCCCGCGGACGACCTGGAGCGCGTCTTCGACATCGGCTGGCGCGGCGACGAGCAGCGGACGCCGGAGACGGCCGCGTCGTCGTCGAGCGGTGGCGGCGGCCTCGGGCTGGCGATCGCGCGCGGCGTCGTCGAGTCCCACGACGGCAACATTGCCGTCAGCAACATCGACGGCGGCTGCGCCTTCCAGATCGACCTCCCGTCCTCAGCCGGTTAGGTCTGCCAGCCCAGCTTCCAGGTCGTACGCCGGTTTCCAGCCGAGCTCGTGCTGGATGCGGTCCGACGACGCGGTGATGTGCCGGACGTCGCCGAGGCGGTACTCGCCGGTGACCACAGGCGGCGGGCCGTCGTACGCGCGGGAAAGCTCGGTGGCGACCTCGCCGATCGTGCTGACGGTCCCGCTGCCGACGTTGTACGCCGTGAACGCGGGCTGCTGCGGGAATGCGGCCGCGGACAGGGTGACGGCGGTCGCGATGTCGCGGACGTGGACGAAGTCGCGGCGTTGCCGGCCGTCCTCGAAGACCCGGGGCGTCTCGCCGCGTTCGAGCGCGGACCGGAAGATGGCCGCGACCCCGGCGTACGGCGTGTTGCGTGGCATGCCCGGCCCGTACACGTTGTGGAAGCGCAGTGCGGTGACCCGGCCGCCGGTCTCGCGGGCCCAGGCCGCGGCGAGGTGCTCGCCGTTGAGCTTGCTGGCCGCGTACGCGTTCCGCGGATCGAGTACGGCGTCCTCCGTGACGAGGCCCGGGCGCAACGGCGCGTCGCAGTACGGGCAGGGAGGTTCGAATCGGCCCGCGTCCAGGTCTTCCGTACGGCGGGGTCCCGGGGCAACCGGGCCGTGGACGTCGCAGTCGTAGCGGCCCTCGCCGTACACGACCATGGAGCTGGCGTAGACGAGGTTCCGGATGCTCCCGAGCGACTTGAGCAGCACCGCCGTACCGAGGCTGTTGGAGGAGACGTAGTCGTCGATGTCGTCGAGATTGACGCCGAGCCCGACCTTTGCGGCCAGGTGGATGACGGTGTCGATGCCCTCGAAGGTGCGGGCGTCCCGGACGTCGCCGATGATCAGCCCGGGACGTGGCTCCGGCCGGCTCGCGTGTACGTCGGGGCGGTACGAGTCCAGCACCGTGACTTCGTGGCCCTCGGCAATGAGTTGGTGGTGGACGTGCCGGCCGATGAAACCGGCACCGCCGGTGAGCAGGACCTTCATCAGGCCTCCAGGGGGTGGTGGCAGCTGCAGTCCGCGTCCGCCTTGGGGAGCTGGCCGATCACGTCTCGCAGAAGAGCCTGCAGACGCTCGATGCTCTGCTTGAACGCTGCGTACACCTCGGCCTGCGTGACGCCCGTGCCGACCGCAACGCCCGCATCGTGGTCCGTGACGACGGCGATCGAGGTGTAGCAGAGGGCGAGTTCGCGCGCGATCGCGGCCTCGGGTGCACCGGTCATCCCGACCACCGACCACCCCTGCGCGGCATGCCACTGGGATTCGGCGCGGGTGGAGAATCGCGGCCCGTTGATCACCACCATCGTGCCGTCCGGTACGACGTTGCCGGCAGCAATCACTGTGGCGCGTCCGACGGGGCAGTACGGGTCCGCGGCGGAGATGTGGACCACTTCGTCGTGGACCGTCTGCTCGCGGCCCCAGGTGCGGTCGACGTACTGGTCGGGAACGACGAAGGTGCCCGGCGTCAGCTCGGGCCTGAGGGACCCGACAGCACACGGTCCGAGGACTTGACGGACACCGAGCTCGCGCAGCGCCCACAGGTTCGCGCGGTAGTTGACGCGATGCGGCGCGAACCGGTGGTCGGCGCCGTGCCGCGGGATGAACGCGACCGCGCGGCCGTCCAGGTCCCCGACCAGGGGCGGCTCGCTGGGCGCGCCGAACGGGGTGTCGATCTCGATGGTCTCCGCATCGGACAGGAACGAGTAGAACCCGGACCCGCCGATCACGCCGATGTCAGCCATGCTCCTGACGCTATCGGCGGGCTCCGCGCCCACGACCCGATCCGCGCGCTCCGTCAGCGCTCCGTAATGTGCCGACCTTGAGAACCCACCGACCATCTCGCGGCGGCTGAGATGGTCGGTGGGTTCTCAAGGTTGGGATGGGTGGTCGAATGGGGCCGTGGAGATCTCGTGGGTGCTGCTCGCGGCAGGCATGGTGCTGCTGCTGTTCGGCGCCTACGCGAGCTGGACCGCCGGCCGGCTGGACCGGCTGCACCAGCGGGTCGAGCTGGCGCGCGCGTCCCTGGAGACCGAGCTGGCCCGCCGTTCCGCGCTGGTCGCCGAGCTGGCCGGCAGCGACATCCTCGACCCGGCGTCGGCGCTGCTGCTGCTCGACGCGGCGCACCGGGCGCGGGCGGCGTCGCTCGACGCGGTCGAGGTCCACGAACAGGCCGAGTCGGCGCTGACCCGGGCGATCCATGCCACCGGCACCGATGTGGAGCCGTGGGCGGGGGAGCTCAGCCTGGCGATGCGCCGCGTGCAACTGGCGCGGCGCTTCCACAATGATGTCGTGGTGTCGGCGCGGGACCTGCGGCAGCGGCGGCTGGTGACCTGGTTCCGGCTCGCCGGCCACGCGCCGATGCCCACCACGATCGAACTCGAGGACGGCGAATGAGCAGCTTCGAGGAGGACGCCGAGCGGTACCGGCACGAACTGCGCGTGCACTGCTACCGGATGCTCGGGTCGTACGACGACGCCGAGGACCTGGTACAGGAGACGTTCTTGCGGGCGTGGCGTGCGTACGGCGACTTCGAGGGGCGCTCGTCGCTGCGGGCCTGGCTGTACCGGATCGCGACGAACGCGTGCATCGACGTACGGCGTCCGCGCCGGGTGCTGCCGTACCAGCTGGAGCCGGCCTCGTTCCCCGCCACGGCTGTGCCGGCGCGGGAGGACGTTCCGTGGCTGCAGCCGTTCCCCGACGTACTGCTGGACAGGGCCGAGGAGCCGGACGCGGTGGCGATCCGGCGCGAGACGATCGAGCTGGCGTTCCTGATCGCGATCCAGCACCTGCCTGCGCGGCAGCGCGCGGTACTGATCTTCCGGGACGTGCTCGGCTGGTCTGCGCGCGAGACCGCCGCCGCCGTCGACCTCTCGGTGGCAGCCGTTAACTCTGCTCTCCAGCGCGCCCGGCCGGTACTGCGTGAGCACCTGCCACCGCACCGCTCCGAGTGGTCGGCCCACGACACGTCCGGCGACGAACGCAAGCTCCTGCAGCAATACATGACCGCGTGGGACAACGCGGACCCCGGCGCACTGGCCGCCCTCATGCACAAGGACATCCGCATCACGATGCCGCCGTACCCGTTCTGGTTCGAGGGCATCGACGACGCGCTGCGCTCCTTGACCCCCAACCTGACTCCGCAGTTCCGCGGCCACTGGCGATTCCAGCCCACCACCGTCAACCGCCTACCCACCCTCGCCGCCTACCTCAAGCCCCGCGGTGCGCCCACCTACGACCTGTTCGCCCTCGACATCTTCCGGATAGAACAAGGCCGCATAGCCGAGATCACCGCCTTCGAGACGACCGACCACGAGCTCTACGGGCTCCCGGCGTCCTACTTCGCGTCGGCGTAGACCTCGACGGTCGCGGTGGTGAACGCGAAGTTGGTCGGAGTGGGCCCGAACGTCAAGGTGCCGGCGAGATCACCGGCCCGCTGGATCGCTGCGCTGACCTGCTCGGCCTCGTCGGCGGGGCAGTGCACGATGACCTCGTCGTGCTGGAAGAACACGAGCTCGGCCTTCAGCGAGGTGAGGGACTGGCGCAGGGCGGCGAGCATCAGCAGCGCCCAGTCGGCGGCGGAGCCTTGGACGACGAAGTTGCGGGTGAACCGGCCGCGGGCGCGGGCGTGCCGCGGATCCGTGGCCGGGACGTCGGCCGGCGGCCCCTCCAGGAGGGCCGCGTCGAGCGCATGGCCGGCCGGTGGGCAGGTGCGGCCGAGGTACGTCCGCACGAGCCGGCCCTCCTCGCCGAGGCGGGCCGCGTCGTCGACGTACGCGACGGCGCGCGGGAACCGCTTGCGGAGCATCGCGAGATTCTTCAGCCCGTCGCCCGATGTCTGCCCGTAGATCGCCCCCAGTACGGCGATCTTGGCCTGCGCCCGGTCGCCGGCGAACGCCTGGTCCGACACCGCCTTGTACAGATCGCCGGGATCGCTCGCGACCTCCATCAGCGCGGGATCGCGGGAGATCGCGGCCAGGATGCGCGGCTCGAGCTGGGACGCGTCAGCGACGACCAGCCGCCACCCCGGATCGGCCACCACCGCCCGCCGGATCACCTTCGGGATCTGCAGGCCGCCACCACCGTTGGTGATCCAGCGGCCCGACACCGTCCCGCCCGGAACGAACCCGGGCCGGAACCGCCCGTCGTGAACCCAGTCGTTCAGCCAGGTCCAGCCGTTCGCGGTGTAGATCCGGTAGAGCTTCTTGTACTCCAGCAGCGGCGCGACCGCCGGATGGTCGAGGTGCTCGAGCTCCCACTTCCGGGTCGACTTCACCTGGTACCCGGCCTGTTTGAACGCCTTCAGCACGTCGGCGGGCAGCTCGGGCCGGACCCGATGACCGAACGCCGCGGAGATCTCGTCGGCCAGCTCGGTCAGCCGCCGGGGCTCTCCGGTCCCGCCGAAGCGGTCGCCGAGCAGCTCGTTCAGCACCTGCCGGTGCGCGTCCGCGCTCCACGGCAGCCCGGCCAGGTCCATCTCGGCGGCGACCAGCATCGCCGACGACTCCGAGGCCGTGAGCAGCCGCATGCGATCCGGGTACTCCGCCTGGTCGTGACGGCGGAGCTGGTCGGCGTACACCCGCAGCAACGCCTCGAACGGGACCGGCTCGGCAGCGATGTCGAACAACGACGACTGCTCACCCGGTACGACGGCACGCAGCGGCGGATCCGCCGGCACCGGACCGCCGCTCAACCGCCCCCACGC